>JBBSHS010000057.1:0-17077 GCA_038232515.1 Acidimicrobiales bacterium | reverse complement strand
TCCTCGCACCAAGCCATGAACTGGCGCAGGTCGAGCGCGTAGGCGTCGCGGGTCAGGCCGCGGTAGCCGGCAAGGAACGCTGCGAGCGCGTAGCGCTCTGCATCGGACAGCGTCGGGTCGACGACGGCGACGTCGGTCGATGGAGCTGTGATGGTCATGTGGTACCTCCAGGTCAGGCCGAGACCCGGAGGCCGGAGCTTGGGCCCCGGCGTTCAGTGAGAGCACGAACGTACGCCTGATCTGTCGCGGCTTGGCGGGCTCTCTCAGCCGAGCCCCGAACGCACCTACCGCCGATTCCGTGCGGCTCTGGAGACTCCGATGGCCGTCCGCGCTAGCGGGAGTTGCCTGCCATCGACCGGCACATGAGGGTCACCGAGTCACGGGTCGTGTTTCAAATGCGACCGAGCAGCTCGGCCTTCTTCGCCGCGAACTCGTCTTCGGTGAGAGCTCCTTGGTCACGGAGCTCGGCGAGCTTTGCGATCTGTTCGGTCACTTCCGGAGCGGTTGCCACCCCGGCGAGCTTCGCGAGCTGTTCGATCACGCTGGGCGGTGATGCGGGTATCGGCGCGGCAGCCGGAGGGGTAGCGGTCGGGAGCTGGCAGTCCTTGAGCAGGATCGCAAGGTGCTGGAAGAGCTTGTCCGGTAGTTGAATCACGGACTGCTTCCCATCTACCCAGTCAACTCGAACGGTGTGCGGTGCCCCCCTCACCGAGTCGACCGCCGAATCGACTGCGGCTGAGGCCGCCTTGCCGGCGCGCCCTCGCAGAGCGGCGAGCGCAACCGCATGACCGACCTTGCTGACGCCACCCGCAGCGCCGCCGCGTGTCTCGGAGATGATCTCCTCCCACGCGGCGACTGCGTCGGCAGTGAGCGTTGGCCGCCTCTTGAATGCGGCGGCGCCGCCGAGCTGGAGGGCAAGCTCACCGTTCCGATTGGTGGTGATCGTTGCGTTCATGAAATGACCGGCCACCACTTTCCCGTAGCCCAACATGCGAGCACAGTAGCGGTGCGCCCAGACCGACTGCTCCACGCAGTGCCAGCGCTACGGCACCGAGGAAACCACGGCTCATCTGCTGGCATCCCGCGCTCAGGGTGACGCGACCAGAACGGGCGGCGTACGTGAGCGGCCGACCAGCCCCAATGCTCGATCGGCTAAGCGTTGACGGGTATCACCTACCGCCGGCTGGGCGATGCACTTCGGCGCTCGTCGCCCCACGAGCGCTGCCTCCCGCGAGCGCGACCGATCGACGGCTACGCGGACGTCAAGGCGCGCCAGAACACCACTCCTATGGCTACTGCGTGTCGGCGGCGGTGATGAGCTGGAGAGCGGGTGCCTCCGTGAATAGGCGGTCGTGGGAGACCAGCGGGACGCGGAGGCGGATGGCGGTTGCAGCGATCCAGCGGTCGCCGTCGTGGAACTTGTCGCCGAGAGCGTGGCCCGCCTGCTGGCAGCGCACGCGCAGCTGGGCGCATGCCGTGATGAGCGCGTCGTCGGGTTGGACGACTGCGATCTCGGCGATCCGGCGTTCGAGCCGGCGACGTCGCAGCTCGCCCCACCCGGCTCGGAGCGCGCCGAAGCGCAGTTCCATGACCGTCTGGAAGGCGAGCAGGACGGGCTGCGAGCCGATGAGTTGCCGGTAGCGATCAGCGAGCCGGTTGGGGCGGTCGTCGAGCAGCCAGCTGATGACCATGGTGTCCACGACGACGCCCGATGTACGGGCGTCGGTCATGCCTCAGCCAGCGCCTCTTGGAATGCCTTCCACTCGTCGTCGGTGATGTCCTCGACCACGAGACGGCCACGAGGAGGCAGCGGCCGTGCGGACTTGAGCGCCTCGTCGGGCGGGTAGACCCGCACGATCGGCTCCTCGGGCTGCTCGACGGTGGACATGGGTTCCAGTGTACGACCCTTCGACGTGGAGCTATCGGGCGGCGCCGGCGAGGAAGGCGGCGACGACGTAGGTGGCGTGCCGGTCGAGCGACACGCGAGCCCGGTCGTATCGCATCGTGGTGCGCGGGTCAGCGTGGCTGGCTGCCTCCTGGACGTCCCGCAGCGGCACGCCGGCGTCGAGGGCGCTGACGCATCTCGCAGCGGACCTGACGCTCGCAGCGGACCCGGCGTTCTGGGGCGACGCGATCAGATAGGCGGTGGTCCGAGAAGGTCCCACTTGTTCCCGGACACGTCGACGAAGATGGCGAAGCGCCCTACGGTTCGTCCCGCGGCTCGTTGAGGAACTCGACGCCGTGCTCACGCATCCGTCGATGAGCTGCCTCGAAGTCCTCGACTCGCAAGAACAGCCCGACGCCTACAGCGAGGCGCACGGGTCAACCCGCCGCCCGTGCGCGACGTCGACCCGACGCATGGCCTCCAGCGCCTCGGGCAGGGTGAACCGGCCGGCGTCACCGACGCACTGCGACAGACTCAGAGGGTGACTGCGTCGAGCTTGACTGTGCCATGCAAACTTCGTAGCGGTGACACTATCCGGGTGGTCGCGCCGGCTCGTAGCCGCGCGCTCGTAGCGGAACACGATCACAGCCAGGTCATCGATGCCCGCTTTGCGGAACTGGGCCTCCGATTGACGTTCGGAGAGCACGTCGATGAGCGAGACGACTTCGACTCCTCATCGGTGGCTTCGCGGGTGACCGACTTGCACGAGGCCTTCGCCGACCCAACTGTGGCTGGGATCCTCACCGTGATTGGAGGCTTCAACAGCAACGAGCTCCTTCCCTACCTGGATTGGGATCTGATCGCCCGCAACCCCAAGGTCTTCTGCGGATTCTCGGACATCACGGCCCTACAGAACAGCATCCTTGCTCGCGTCGGGCTAGTCACCTACTCCGGACCCACTGGTCCAGCTTTGGGATGCGCGACCATTTCGAACAGACCCAACGCTGGTTCTCGCAGGCTGTTCTCAGCAAGGACCCGATCGAACTGCACCCTGCGCAGACCTGGACGGACGACCTGTGGTTTCTCGACCAAGACAGCCGAACTGTGCACCCCAATGAGGGCTGGTGGCGGCTGCAGGACGGTCACTCTGCGGGACGGATCGTTGGCGGCAACCTCTGCACCCTCAACCTTCTGCAAGGCACCGATTACATGCCGTCGCTGGACGGAACCCTGCTCATGGTCGAAGACGACGCTGAAAGCGACGCCGTCACCTTCTCCCGTGACCTGACCTCCCTTCTGCAACTCCCTGACGCCAGCGGCGTGCAAGGCCTGGTGGTTGGTCGCTTTCAGGAACAAAGCGGGGTGACCCGGGCCCTGCTCGAGCAGATCGTGGCTCGTCAGGACCGTTTGGCCGGCCTCCCCGTGCTTGCCAATGTCGACTTCGGCCACACCAACCCAGTCGTGACCTTCCCGATCGGCGGCCGAGCGACCCTGACCGTCGGCCCCAGCAACTTCTTGCGCATCACGGACTCGTGAGCAACCCGGCCTGACGTTCGGGACGTCAGCCTTGACTTGAGCAATCGAGTTCAGAGCACACACGCATCGGCCTCTGTACCCGCACCAACTTCAGACGCGGCGGGACGGGACGGGAGCGCCTCATCTAATCTAATCTTGACACAGAGGGACGCCCCCAGGGGGCACTGGCCGTCGCCTCGGCCGGCGCCGGCTTGCCGACCGTCGTCCAGTCGGTCGACGTCGACGGCATGGGGGCAGTGCTGGGTCTGCCCAGCATCCACGCCGACGGACCAATTAGCGTCCTCGACCGCTCGAAGCAGACGGTCCTGCTTTACTCGTCCTGGACCTCGGATCCATGTCTGCCACGGTCTAGCCTGGCTTCCCCGAAAACGCCACCGCCTACGCCGTCCTGCGGGGACCGTGCTACCTCGCACTGCGCACGGTCGTCGCCGCCGGCTGCCGCCTCGACGGGGCATCGTCGTATCCGAGCCGGAGCGAGCCCAGTCGGCCCGGGACGTCGAAGAGGTCCTCGGCGTGCCCGCCACCGTGGCCATCACGGCCGCCGTAGCCCGCATGAACGAAGCGGGGCTGCTCACGGCACGACAGCCCGGTCGGGTCTTCAGGGAGCTACACGCTCTCCTTTGAGCACCCACCGACGAGGACCCGCTTCCGCCCCGCTGCGGCGGGCGCGGGTCCTCGTCCTGCCCGTCGCAGCCGATCCACCAGCCGAGCGCGACCCTACGACCGAGCGCGACGAACGGGGCCCCAGGGAGACCGGCCGCCAACGACCGGAGAAGGAGCACGACAGCTCCAACGCCCGGCACCGACCCGACGACCGACCCGACGACCGACCCAACGCCTACGCCCGAGCACCGAGCCGACGACCGACCCGACGACCGGCCCGACGCCTTCAACCGAGCACCGAGCCGACGACCGACCCGACGACCGAGCCGACGACCGACCCGACGCCTACGACCGAGCACCGCCCCGACGCCCGACTCGAACACTACGACCGAGCACCGCCCTACGACGAGCGCCGACCCGACGACACCAGCACCCCGCAGCACCCAGGTCACCAGCACCAATGCCCCAACCAGTCATCCCGCGACGAGTCCAGGCCCCGCCCCAATGCTCCACAGACTTGCAGGTACCAGAAGAAACCTGCGTTGGAATGTCCGCCTCCGCCAGTTTGCGCGTCGAGTACTGAGAGTAGTGATCAACGTCGGCACGCTGCACGACCCCGACTACCACCTGAAGGAGGTGACCCACGACTCGGTCGCCTACTACCTGCGCGAAGGCGAGGCGCCCGGCCGCTGGGCCGGCACCGGCGCCACGGCCATGGGGCTGCGGGGTGAGGTCACCTCGGGGCCCATCCACGACCTGTTCGACGGCAAGCACCCCAACACCGGCGAGTACCTCATTCCCTCCAAGGGATCCAATGGCCGGGCCCGGGACCGCCGAGGCGACCGGGTGGTCGACGTCAGGGCGGCCGCCGGCCAGTTGGGCATCCGACCCGAGCGGGTCCGGGTCCTGCTCAGCCGGGGCACGCTGGCCGGCACCAAGACGGCGGGCGGCCACTGGGAGGTCCCCCAACCCGCCATCGACGCCTTCCGCCAGGGTGGCCCGCAACCTTGCACCGGCCCCCGCAACCTCAAGGCGGCAGCGGACGCCACGGTGTCGATGGCCCAGGCCGCACAGATGGCGGGGGTCAGCGCTCGCTACCTGCGCAAGATCGCCGTCACCGAGGCGCCGCCGGCGCCCGCCGACGACAGCCCTGTTGGCCAGTACCTGGTGGCCACCAAGGCCGGCAACGCATGGCGGGTCCTTGTCGACGCGGTGGCCCGGTTCATCGGGGCCCGCACCCCGGCCCGGGTGGTCGAGGCCTACGACTTGGCGGTGCGGGCGCCCAAGTCGGTCAGCCTGCTGCACGCCCTGGGTGAGTTCGTGCCCGCTGATGCCGTGGCCCGCTGCGGCCTGGCCCGAGGAGAGACAGTGACCGGCGTCGTCCTGGCCTGTCACCAGGAGGCGGTCCAGGATGTCGTCACCTTCCTGGAAGGCCACGCCGCCTTTGTGCGCGGACCGGGCGGCCGGGTCCCCGCCACCGGGCTCATCGCCGCGGTGTGGGACCACCGAGCGGCCCGGGACGGGGCGCCGCTGCTGCACTCCCACATCACCATCGTCAACACCGCCGTCGGCACCGACGGCCGGCGGGCGGCGCTGGACGGCACCGCCCTGTACGCCTGGGCCCGGGCGTCCGGCCACGTCTACCAGGCCAGCCTGCGACGGCGGATGATCGAACGACTTGGCGTGGAGTGGGACCAGCCCCACAACGGCACCGCCGATCTGGCCGGGGTTCCCCGACAGAGCATCGTGGCCTTCTCCCAGCGCCGACGCGAGGCCCTGGAGTTCATGGCTCGCCTGGGCCTGGAAGGCCCCAAGGCCCTGGCCGCCGCTGTGCTGGCCACCCGAGACGCCAAGAACAGCGTGGAGCAGGGCCGGTCTCCGGCTGTCGTCCTGGCCCAAGCCGAGCGCCACGGGCTGGGCGTCGAGCAGCTGGGCCGCCTCGTCGGCCACGGCCCCCGCCGTCGGATGGACCCACAGCGCCTGGGCCAGATCGCGGCGGATCTGGCCTCGCCAGCGGGGTTGACGGAGAAGTCCTCGGTGGTGGACCTGCGCGACGCCATCTGCGGCTTCGCCAACGCAATGGTCGACGGGGCCACACCGGCGGATCTGGAGCGGTGGTCGACCAGGCTGCTGCACGACCCGAAGCGCTTCGTCCCAGTGGCCGGCTCGTCCCCCCGGTCCGGGGCCATCATCCAACGGGCCGACGGCACCGTGGTTCGATCGGGTGGCGTGGCCGGCGGGTTCACCACCGCCGAGCTGCTGGCGCACGAGGCCCAACTGCTTCAGGCCCACGTGCGGGGATGGGGGCCCGACGGTGCCGGCATCGGTGCCGGCGTGGCCGACAAGGTTGCGCTGGAGGCGGCCATCGCCGCGGTCCCGAGCTTGCGGGCCGAGCAGCGTGACATGGTGGAGCGGCTGTGCAGCTCGGGTATCGGCTTGGAGGTCGTCCACGGCGGCCCAGGCACCGGCAAGACCTTCGCCCTGGGCGTGGCCGCCCAGGCCTGGCGGGACTCTGGGATGCGGGTGCTGGGGTGCTCGTTCCAGGGCGGCGCCGCGCAGGTGCTGGGCACCGGGGCGGCCCTGGACCGCTCCTGGACCCTCACCACCATGCTGCGGATGTGCGACGCCACGCAGGGCCAGGTCCTGGACGACGCCGTGGTCATCCTGGACGAGGCGGGCATGGCCGACACCCGTCAGTTCTCACGGTTGGCGTCGTGGTGCGCCCGGGCCGACGTCAAGCTGGTGGCGGTGGGAGACCCCGACCAGGTCCACGAGGTCGGCGCCGGCGGCGGCTTCAGGCACCTGGTCGACACCCTGGGTGAGCGGGTCGTCACACTGGCCGACAACGTCCGCCAGCTCGACCGGAGCGACCGCCGGCGGCTGAAGATGATCCAGGCCGGCGAAGCCGCCCAGGCCATCGAATCGGCGACGGCAGCCGGGCGCTGGAACACCGCCGAGACCGCCGACGGGGTCCGGTCCCTGCTGCTGCAGCGGTGGCGGGCCGACCCGGGGATGGCCGGGCGGGACAAGCTCATCATCGCCAACACCGTGGCCGAGGTGGAATGGTTCAACCAGGCCGCCCGCAAGCTTGCGCTGGGAGAGGGCCTGCTCGGCCCCGACGCCCTCACCGTCGCTCTGTCGGCGCCGGACCGGGCCGTGGACACCCGGGAACTGCGGGTGGGGGATCGGGTGCGGTCCAACCGCAACCGGGCCAACGCCGGGGTGTACACCGGACGGATCGGCACCGTCACAGAAGTCCACAGCCGAAGCCGCCAGGTCGTGGTCGCCTTCGACGCCCACACCGACCGCCAGGGCCGCCAACTGCCCCCGACCCGCGCCGTGCTGGGTGCGGACTTCGTGGAGGAGAAGACGATCCGCAACTCCTTCGGGCGCATCCGCCACGTCGCCCCCGGCCTGACCCACGCCTACGCCACCACCGCCAGCGGCGTCCAGGGCCGCACCTGCGAGAACGCCTACGTCCTGGTGGCCACGGCCGGCCAGCACCGGGCCGCCGCCTTCGTGGCCTGGTCCCGGGCCCGGCAACAGACGCAGCTGTTCGGACTGACCGTTCCCGACCCCGATGACCTCTCGCCCCACGAGCGCGACGAGCTGCACCCCGAGCCAGATCCCACTGACGTCACCGAGCTGGCCCAGGCCATGTCCCGGGAATCCCACCAGACGATGGCGTCGGTCACCGACCCCCTGGCCGCCCCCGTCGGACCGCTGTTGTCCCGGCCCACGGCGTGGCTGAGGGCGGAACGGGCCAGCCTGGCCGCCACCCTCGGCACCGACGTCCCGCCCCTGGCCGAAGCCCAGCGCCAGGTCCGCACCGCCCTGGCCGACGCCTACGGGCTCCCCCTCGCCGAACTCGAGTGCCACCAGCTGGGCGATGCCGTCGCCACCGCCCTGGCCGTCCTGGGCGCCACCGTGGATCGCCTGGTCGGCCACATCCTGCAGCGGGGCGGGCTCGGGGTCCGGGAACTTGAGTCGGCCCAGGACCCGATGGCCGTTCTGGTGTGGGCCGCCGGCGACTACGCCACCGCCCGACTGACCGAGTCGGCCGAGCGTCACGCCGCCGAGGATCACCGTCCGGAGACGGCCAAGGCCACCGAAACCCTGCTCCGCCAGCGCCTCAGCATCGTCGACACCGCCATCCACCGTCAGAGTGCTGGCAGGCTGGCCTTGGCCGAAACCGACCCCGGCCACTACGTGACCGCCGTCCTCGGCCCCTTGCCCCTCCATGGTGCCGGAGCAGTGGCGTGGCGGCGGGCGGCCCGTTGCATCGTGGAGTACCGGGACGCCGCCGGCCGCTTCGACACCGACGCCCCCCACGCCCAGGACCCGTGGGTCCGGGCACTGGGCCCGGTGCTCGACGATGGCCCGCTGCGTACCCACCACGACCAGGTCGTGGGCATCGTCACCGAGTGCCGGGTCGACATCACCTTGGCCCAGCTCGAGGCTCACGTCCCGCCTCTGGGGGAGCGTCCGACCCAGAGCGTGGCCGAGCTGGCCGAGCGCCGCCTCGGCTGGCTCGACGCCCAGCTGAGCGGGTTTCGCGAAGTGGTCAGCGCCGGGCCGGAGCTCGAACGCATCGCCGAGGGCGACGCCCGGCTGTATCGCCAGCTGCGCGAAGAGATCAGTGACGCCCACGCCAGGCTGGCCCGGGCCGAACAAGGTGTCGCCGACGCCGACCTTGGTCCATGGCGGCCTCGTAAGTCCGCCGCGGTGCGAGCCGCGGCGGAGGACCTGGCAGAGGCACATCAAGCCGTGATTCGGGCCGAAGCCGCGGCACAGGCCCAGCAGGACCGCAGCGCCACCAGCGCCCGGCGGCTGGGGATCAGCCAGGTCGTGCCCATCGAGCATCTCCGCCAGCTGGAACAGGCCATCGACGTACGCAGCGGCCGGCTCGGCGCCGAGTTGCTCACCCACCCCGCGGCATGGATGCGGGTGGACATCGCCGAGCGCCTAGAGGCTCTCGACAACGCCAATTTGTCGTTCGTACCCAGCCGCCTGGCGGCGGGATATCGGGCTGTGGCCCTCGCAGCCGACCGGGTCGGTCTCGACGCCCACGATCTCAATCGCGATCAGGTCCGAGAACTGGCTGCCGACCGGCCCGGCATCCACGTGGGCGAACCGCTGGGCGCTCTGGGCTGGGACCGGCTCGGGCCACCGCATCCGACCATGGCCCCCAGCGGGGGCGAGGTCGGGGTCAGCCTCGGCCGCTGAGGGGGTTCGGACCAGGCCCTTGGCCGTCGCCTGGATCCCCTCAGCCGACGCACAATGGCGTGGGCGTCGTGTCCAACTCCTTGCGGAGCTTGCGCAGGGCCCGGCTCCGGGCCCGCTGCACGGCCGCCACCGTCGCCCCCTCGGCGGTGGCGATCTCCACCGTTGCCCAGCCGAACACCCGGTCCCGCAGGACGATCCGCGCCTCCCGGGCGGAGACCACGCCGGCGCGGTGCGCCTGGTGGACCTCGTGCAGGATGAGCTCCAACCCCGAGCGCGGCCCGGCGGCCTCGGGGTAGACGTCCACGCCGTCCTCGACATTCAGCGGCTCGTGCTGGGGCCGGCGTCGGAACGCCGCCTCGCTCATCCGCAGCTGACGATCGACCCGGGACAGCACCGCACTCGCCGGCCACTCCAACCGCTGGCCGGCGAGGCGGTGGACCTGGAGGAAGGCGAGGACCACGACCTCATCGTCAAAGTCCTCCAGGCAATCCCACGGGCCCCGCCACACCCACGACGAGCCCATCTCCCGCCTCGAGCGCCAGTCCCCGCAAGCGCCGCCGTGCCCGCCCGGGTGACGTCCACGAGCCGACAGGCCGGCCAGTCCCGGCAGCATGGCCCGGACCACCGCCAGACGGGCGACGTCGTCGTCGCCGGCCAGCACCAACAGAGCCGACAGCGCGGCGTGGGGGGCGGCGGGGTGGCGCTGGTCCTGGCATCTCGCCACGGCGTCGTCAAGGCAGCCGATCCCGTCCAGTGCTGGTTCTCGCGCCGCCCACTCCCCCTCCAGCCCGCTGGTACGAGACCGACGGCACGCGATGGTCCACCCGGTCTTCACCCGCTCATATGCGTTCGCCATGGCGCCGAGCGTGAGCCAGCGGCCTTGCGGGAAACCTTGCGGGGAACGCCACGAGACCTTGCGCGGATACGCGCAAGGTCTCCGAGGATCCGAGATCCGGTGTCAACGGGAGCCGGACGAGTGTCAGCCGGTGCAGCGCATCGGCGCGGCCGGCGGCGCTCGTGTGGCGCCGGCGAGGCCCCCCTCATCCGGGGGATGGCCCCCTCAGCTCATGCCCTCGTAAGGGCCGGACCCCGAGCACGCCGTGGGGCGGCCAACCACGGCACCGCCGAAACCACGGTCCCAGGGCCGGGGATTCGTTGGATGCGGGGGTCATGGCGGTGGGTGGGAAGCGCCGAGGCTCGGCGGCCGAGCAGTACCACAGGGTCGTCCGGTGCGCGGGGCCAGTACCCCAACCCCCGGACTGAGCGGAACGAGAGACGTCCCGCAGCCACTTGAATCCCCCGGCCACCCCAGGTTTGACACGTCGGGCAGCCGCCGGGCAGCGTCAGCGAAGAGCCCACCGCCCCAGCCACCACTGCCGGCGACGAACGGCCAGCACCGCCGGAGACGACACCAAGCCCACATTTGGGATACGAACAGACGTTTGGTTAGGGTGGGTGGGGCGAGGGACGGATGAGGGAGAGGCCTGTGCCAAGCGGAGCGGTCGAGATCCTGCGGTCGGGCGTGGAAGTGCCATTGCGGCGGTTGCTGGACGACAACGACCAGTTGTCGGCGGAGCACCGCCAGTTGCTCGAGGACGTGCTCCGTGAGGTGGCCATGGCCAAGGCGCACCTCGACCCGGCGCCGCATCACCCCTACCGCTGAGGCGTTGTCAGGGCCGAAGCGGCCCCGCTACCTTCGGCTCGGTGGCCAAGGTGTTGGCGCGCTTCCACCGCGGCGCGGGTGTTGCGGGCCATCTCGGTCACGGCCACATCAGGTGCCCGGCGTCTGACGATGGAGCGATGACCATGCAGGGTTCGTCCCACCAACCCGGTCCTGACTCCACCAGGCCGACGCTGGCCAGGGCCAGGCCGATGATCGGCACCACGTGGTGGGGTACGGAGGTGTAACTGCCGTGTCGGCCGTCCCGCTGCAGGTTGGACGGCGTCGGAAGGTTGGCAAAGCCGTACCGGATGGTTCTGAACGCATCGACCATTCCCTGGTTGACGGCGTCTGCACCCACCGTGACGGCCTGGCGTGGTCCCTGCCATGACCACCTTTCCGTGGCGTCTTGATGAAACGCCGTCGGGGATCGATACCCGTCGGCCAGGTAGGCCTCCCACAGCCACAGCGTCCCCGGCTGCCCAGTGATCGGCCCCTGTCCGGCGAGACCGTAGGTGACCTTGCAGATGGCTTCGCCGATCAGTACACAGATCCCCGAGAGCAACGTCGCCGCCTTCAGGGCGGCGGGACCTGGGCTGCCGGCGTACCAGCCCCGCCCCGGGTGTTCGAACGGTCGTGGCTGGTAAGGGCCGAGCGGGTCATCGGCGTGGCCCCAGCAGGGGCCCTGCAGACCCAGCGCCACGGTCCCGGTGGCGAGATCGGCGATCAGGTCGCCGGGCAGGTGGTTGCGAACGCCGTCGGCGCTGTAGACCACCGATGTTCCTGGAACCGGCTGTCGTGGTGCGGAATAGCCCTCTTTGAAGGCGGCGAGCTGCGAGCCGGAGCCGACGTACATGGACACGACGGTGAGCGGGCCGTCATAACCGCGGGTTCCGAGACCGGGCCAGGCCATCAGCCCTCAACCTTGTCGTCACCATCGACGGTCACGGTGGACCCCATCGCAGAACGACGGGTCCCAGATCGTCCGACCTCAGCCGATCCCGCCCACGCAGCCCCGGCCGTCGCCATTTCCGTCGAGGTGATGGGGATCGGGCGGAGGAGCGGTGAAGTCCCCATGCGCTCCTGGGTACCGCCGGGGGTTCAAGCTGGCGCAGTCGAGGTCGGGCGGTGGCGGTGGGATGCAGAAGTCGGGGTAGGCGGGGTCACAGCGTCCGGGCCCGGCTGCGGTCGTTGCCGCCGCGGATGGCGGTGCCGGTGGGCCGGCGGAGGCGAACTCGAGAGAAAGCACCGGATGAAGCTCGATCCCGTTGCTGGCCACACCGCTCTGGCCGTGCACGACGTCGAAGAAGCCCACACCGGTGATGGTGACGGCCAGGCTCAGGGGCTGATAGCGGGGCCGGGTGGGAAAGCGAGCGTCGAGCTGGGACCGCACCGCTCGGATCTGTTCCTTGAACGGGCTGGGCAGGCCGATGCAGGCGACGTCGGGGACCTCGGTGATCATGGTGTGGCCTTGGCCGTCCGCCAGCACCAGGTGGACGTCGGAGTCGTCCTCCAGGCGGTACTGCGTGAGCGTGACATGCAGGCGCCACACCGTACGCTCCACCGTTCCGCTCCGGAAGCGTCCCGGTAGGTCGGATGGCGTTGGCTGGGCGGCGAGCTGGGCGATGGTGGTGTCCTTTGGCGCCGGCACGACCTGGGCAGCGTCGGGATCCATTCCCGTCTTGACGTACCACCGCTCGACGCCGCAGGAGCCGGTGGCTGACGTCAATCCAGGCTGTGTCGCTCCGGTGAACGGTGCTGTGGCCGATCCGGGCGTGGTGGCGAGCACGGTGGTCGGCTCGCCATCGGTGGTCGAGGTGTTTGGTCGGGTCGTGGACGACCCCGAAGAACACCCCACCAGGAGCGCCAAGCAGAAGACGACGACCTCCCATCTACGAGTCGGGGTCATCTGCTGACATCACTGGGTCCGAACCGGTCGCGCCTGCCGCACGCGCTATGCACCCATCGAACCCTGCCGGACGGCCCGACGTGTGCTCCACCGCTCAGAATGGACCAGCTCCCGTCATCGTGGGCCAGCGTTGCCCCGGGGGCGTCCGCCTCGCTCGGGTGGGAGGAAGGACCTCACGACCAGGGGCCGCCAACGAATCGGGCCGAACGACTGCCCAGGCATTGGCTGCAGCCACGGTCGCTCGGACACCCCGACAGATTCGTACCGGCCACGGCCGGCAACCTACTCACGTCCTTCGCCGACCTCGGGCGGGATAGCCTTGCCCAGAACGCCGTACCCGGCGTTCCCGCTGACGGAGGTCATGGACACGATGGCAGGCAAGGGCGAGATCTACAAGCGCCACGACGGCAAGTGGGCATTCCGGGTCAAGGCCTCCAACGGGGAGATCGTTGCCACCGACGGCGACCAGGGGTACTCGGCCAAGTCAGACGCGAAGTCGACACTGCAGAAGTTGCTCCAAGGCGACTACAACGGCCCGATCGAGGAACTCGACTGACAGCCGGCTCGCGGCGGAGCTCGCGACCGCGGCCGAGCGTCAGGCAGTGTTGACCGGCGACCTACGCCGCTTCGCGGGACGATGAGAGCGATGGCCGACAAGCAACTCCGCCTCCGGCGCGCAGATCTATGCACAGTTTGCGGCTCGGATCTCCCGGTCGGCTCCCCGGCGTGGTGGGACACCGAGACCACGACGGTCACGTGTGCCGCTCGTCATGACGGTTCCAGCATCGCTGCGCCCGACGCGCCGCCCCCGATGCCCCGGGTGGTCGGCGTGGGCGGCGCCTCCGCCCAGCGGGCGTATGAGAGGCGTTCTGGCCGCGACGGGCAGCAAAGGAGAAAGCCGTGATCGATGACACGGCATGGCGGGCTCGTGTCAAGGTTGAGCACCCGATCCTCGGCCGCCTGTCCGCCGCGATGACGGCCAAACCCGCGGTCACCCCCGAGTCGCAGGGGACGGCTGCGTGGTCCATTGGGCACGCCGGCGAGGCTCGGGTGGCCGAGGTCCTCGCCTCCTGCGAGGGCATCTGCGCCGTTCACGATCGCCGGATTCCAGGGTCGACGGCGAATATCGATCACATCGCAATCGCACCGAGTGGCGTGTACGTCATCGATACCAAGAAGTACGAGGGATTGGTCGAAGCGCGAGACGCTGGAGGCTGGCTGCGAGCCGACTTTCGCCTGTACGTGAACGGTCGTGACCGCACCAAGCTCGTCGACGCCATGTCCCACCAGGTGGAGGTCGTTCGTCGAGCATTGGACGGTGAAGCATCCGGAATTCTTGTCCAGCCTGTCCTGTGCTTCGTCGACGCCAACTGGCCCAGGTTCCGGCGGCACATTCTGTCGGTCCGCGGCGTCACGGTACTTTGGCCCGACGCCTTGGCGGAGCTGCTCAACGCGGTCGTGGCGGCCACGTTCGATACCGGAGTGGTTGCGGAGACGATCGCACGGGTCCTTCGGCCCGCTTGATCTTCCTTCGTCGTCGGCGTGACGAGGCGCTCCCGAGGGCCTCGAAATAGCCTTTCGCGGTGACCCGCAGTGCCGTCGCGCCGTCAACTCCGCAATGGCTCTCGGAATTCGAGGGACATCGCCCACCCACGGTGCCCCGGGGGAAACACGTTGGCGAATGAGCCGCAGCCACAATGGGGCCCCTCGGGATCGAGAAACGCAATGCTGAGCCGTGGTGCCACTGGTCGTCAGCGCTGAGTTGCCGCAAAGGGCCCGGCTGCGGGCCCGCTGCACGGCCGCCACCGTCGCCCCTCGGCGGTGGCGATCTCCGCCGTGGCCCAGCCGAACACCCGGTCCCGCAGGATGATCCGCGCCTCCCGGGCCGAGACCACGCCGGCGCGGTGCGCCTGGTGGACCTCGTGGGCGATGAGCTCCAACCCCGAGCGAGGGCTGGCCGCCTCGGGGTCGATGTCCACGTCCTCGTCATCGAGCGACTCGTGCTGGCGCCGGCGCCGGTCGATCAGCTCACGTTCCTCCACACACAGCCCGCGTCCTGCCAAGATCGTGCTCCTCCGCCGGTCGGTTGCTCAGCGTCGATCCGGCCATGTTGACCGGCCTGTTGCAACCACCGGTGGAGCCCGCCCACTCTTCTCATCCGGTGCAATTGGGCACCTTGGTCGGGTCAGCCTCGTCCGTCTTGGTGTCCACCCACTCGTCGGTGACGAAACCCTGGGCGCCGTTGAATGTCACATAGTCCCACCGTAACTGTTCAGGCCCTAATCGGCTGTTGAAAGAATTTTCGGGAGGGAGCAGGAGTCCCGGGGGGTGGTCGCGAAAGTTCTTACGTGGCTGTGGAGGATCCCCGGATCGCGTTCTACGAGCGGCGTGTCGCCGAGCTCGAGGCGCTGGTGGCAACCCAAGCCGATCTGATTGAGGCGCAGGCGGCGACCATCGAACGACTGGAACGGCGGGTGGCAGACCTCGAACGCGACGCCAGCCGCCATTCGGGGAACTCCTCCAAGCCCCCGTCGTCCGACACCGCCGAGCAGAAGGCGGCGCTGGCGGCCAAGCGCCAGGCCAAGCGGGTCAAGGGCCAGCGCCGAGCCGGTAAGCAACCCGGCGCCCCCGGGGCCAATCTGTCCCGGGTGGCCGACCCCGACCACCAGGTCACCCACCGGCCGGAGCGCTGTGAGTGCTGCGGGCGTGATCTCTCCCGGGCGCCGGTGACTGCCAGCGAGAGCCGCCAGGTGTTCGACCTGCCCCAGCGTCGGGCCGAGGTGACAGAACACGTCCGCCAGCGGCGCCGCTGCGGTTGCGGGCATGAGACCTCCGCCCAGTTCCCGCCCGAGGCCACCGCCCCGGCGTGCTGGGGGCCCAGGGTCCGGGCCATGGCGTTGTGCCTGCTGGTCCGCCACCACATCCCCGTGGCTCGGGTAGCCGAGATCCTCACCGACCTGCTGGGAGCGCCGGTGTCGACGGGGTGGGTGGCCGGGCTCACCCGGGCGGCGTCCCGGGGACTGGAGCCGTGGATGGGCGACCTGTGTGACCGCCTAGCCCGAGAGCATGTCGTGCACGCCGATGAGACCGGGGCCCGGGTGTCGGGGGTGAAGTGGTGGTTCCACGTCGCCTGCACGGCCATGTTGACCTTCATCGCTATCCACCGCCGTCGCGGCGTGGTGGCCACCGACGAGTTCGGGATCTTCCCCCGCTTCTCCGGCACCATGGTGCACGACCGGTGGGCCCCTTACTGGCGTTACCAACAGGCGACACACGCCATTTGCAATGCTCACATTATCCGCGACTTAGCCGGCGTGGCCGAGATCGCCTCGCAGGCGGAGTGGGCCGACGCCATGGCCGAGTTCCTGGTCGAGGCCAAACGAAGATGCGACACCGCCCGCCAACAGAACCTCATCCGGCTTTCCGACGACCAGCTGAAGCTCCTGCGCGCCTGGTACGACGCCCTGGTGTCCCGGGCACTGTCCGCCACCCCCGACCCACCCGACGGCGCCAAGCGCAACGCCATGGAGAAAGCCGCCTACAACCTGGCCGTCGCCCTGCGCGACCACAAGGACGAGATCCTGCGCTTCACCGCCGACCTGGCCGTGAGCTTCGACAACAACCAAGCTGAGCGGGACCTTCGCATGGCCAAGCTCCAGATGAAGGTGTCCGGCTGCTTCCGGACATCCGAAGGTGCCCAACGCTTCGGTCACGTCCGCAGCTACATCGAGACGGCCCGAAAACACGGCCTCAACCCATTCGACGTGCTCATCGACCTCTTCAACGGGCACCCGTGGGCTATCCCTTCGTCAGCGGAGACCTGAACAGTTACGTTGACCCAACATCCGATCAGCCAACCATCGAGTCCGGTGCCTCGAGAACCACCACCCCAGCCCCGACCGTGCAAGTGACGAGCACATCCACATCGGCGCCAGAGGCGACGACCGCCACGGCAACGTCAACGACCAGGCCACCGACGACCATCCCCTCAACGCCAAAGCTCTATGCGATCACCATGGACGTGGATCTGCAAGTCGTGCCACGCACCTTAGCTAATCGCATTGGCCTCGGCCCTGCCGGCACCATGATCCGAGTCCAGTGCAAGGCGAGCGGTGATGTGGTCAACGGAACGTGGGGCCCCGACCGTTGGTGGGACGTAACTGTTCAGGTCTCCGCTGACGAAGGGATAGCCCACGGGTGCCCGTTGAAGAGGTCGATGAGCACGTCGAATGGGTTGAGGCCGTGTTTTCGGGCCGTC
>JBBSHS010000056.1:0-17248 GCA_038232515.1 Acidimicrobiales bacterium | reverse complement strand
CCCGTCTCGGCGTCGGTGGGACGCCGACCCAGCCGGCGGCCCTCGACCTGCTCGGCGATCCTCCAGAAGGAATCGCCGGGCTGGACCCTGTACCTCGACGCGGGCGGGCTCGGCGGGCGGACCTGGGGGACGGGGGCCGCGGCGGGGGGGCGGCTCGGCGGCCGGCCCTGGGGGACGGGGGCAGCGGCGGTGGGCGGGCTCGGCGACGGGCCCACCGGCGGACTGGGGTCGTCGGGGAGGCGGCGAACGTGGACCGTGCTGGGCGGGCCCACCGGCGGACCGCGGTCGTCGGGGAGGCGGCGAACGTGGACCGTGCTGGGCGGGCCCACCGGCGGACCGCGGTCGTCGGGGAGGCGGCGCATGTGGACCGGTCTGGGGGATCCCACCGGCGGACCGTGGTCTTCGGGGAGACGGCGGAGCCGCTGGGCCATTCCCGGCACCGGGCCGGCGTTTCCCGGTCGACCGGTGGAGGTGTCGGCAGAGACGGGCACGGAGGCGCCGGCGGTGGCGGCGACGAGCACGGCGCCCATGGCGGCATCTAGCAAGCGCCGGAGCCCAGGGGCCGTGAACCGGTCGGTGAGGGCCACCAGGCGGGGGCGGCCGCAGAGGCGGACGGCAAGGCCGACGACCGACACGGCCGCCAGGTAGAAGCCGACGGCGAGTCCGGTCAGCCGGACCAGGGCCATGGCGCCGACGGCCGGGTCGCTCGACCGCCACCACGAAGTCAGTCGGCTCGGCTCAAGCGTGAGCGGGGGCGCCGGAAGCACCGCCCCGGCCACCCACAGCGCGGCACCGCCGGCCGCCACGGCGAGGAGCCAGGCCCCAAGGCGGGCGGCGGAGGCGAGGCGCCGCCTCACGGGCGGGCCCCGGGGTCGAGGACGACCGCCGGCTGGCCCGGCACGTCGGCACGGGGTCGGTCACAGCCGCCCTGTTCCGGCACGGCTACGCCCAGCCCTGTGGCTCCGGGCACGACGCCCGCCACCGTGCCCTCCAGGTCACCGTTCATCGCCGGCCAGGCCGAGAACACCGACACCGAACCGTCGCCGCTGAGCGCCGCCATGGTGGCGTGCCCGGTACACCACCAGTCGCCGACGGTGACGGCCACGACGTCTGCGCCGAGCGAGAAACGGGCCGAGCCGGCTCGGACGATGCCCGCCGCCAGCGTCACGGTTTCTGCGCAACCGTCGCCGTCGACGTCGGCCGACGGCGGGGCGGTCGGTGTGCAGGCCGGTGGCGGGCCCGACGGAGCCGGCACGGTGGCGCCCGTGGCGGGGGTGCCCGGCGTGCCCGGCGTCGTCGAAGGGCCCGCCGACGGTGGCATGACAGTCGGCTGCGACGGCCCGCCTGCGGGTTCAGGGGTCGGCTCAGGCCCGGCTCCCGGCAGCACACCTGGTTCGGCCGTGCCGGGGCCGGTGGTGACGGGTGGCCGTGACGTCAGTGACGGCGCAGCCCGGGGGCCGTTGTGGGGCCGACCGGGCGGTCGCACCAGGGCCACGGCACCGGGCGCGGCGATGACCAGGGCGACTGCGGCCACGCCGAGGGCGAGCGCCCGGCCGACGTGACGGGCGACGACCGACGACCTGGCACCCGGGCTTTCGATGCCAAGCTCGTCCACGGGCGTGGCCGCCGGCGCGAACGATCTGAGCCGTTGACGGAGCCGCTCGGATGGATCGTCTCCGACGGCTCCGGGTCGTGGGGAACCGGCCGACGACCGCCAGGGCCGACGCTGTGGGCCCACCGCGGTGGACGGGTCGGGCGCCACTGGTGCGACGGGGGCAAGGGGCGCGGCCATGCCCTGGCCGTCGGCTGGCTCGCACGAGGCTGCGGGCAGGCGCCGACCTGGCACCTGGTGGGCGAGCGCGGCCGCCAGGGCCCGGGCCGCCGGGCGGCGGGCGGCCTCGACGTCGGTGGCCTGATCGGCCAGGGCGGTGAGGACATCGAACGGGTCAGGAACGGCGGGAGGCCTCCTGCGGCGGGCCACGAACAGGTCGGCCCGCAGCAGGGCCCAAGGGTCGGTCGCCGGTTCTCCGTTACGGGCCCAGGAGACCAGGTGGTGCAACAACGCACCGAGATCGGCGACGTCTTCTGTGGGACCGGCGTCGCCCGTAGCCTCGGCCATGGGGCCGCCTCGGCCCAGGCTGCACAGCACCGGCCGGCCACCCTCGTCCAGGACCACGTGGGCAGCGCCGACCCCGCCGTGGAAGAAGCCGGCATCGTGTAGGTCGGCCAGGGTCGTGGCCACCACTTCCGCGATCCCGGCGATCTCCTCGGCCGCATAGGGCGGGGCCAGGGCCAGCGACGGGCCGGCCAGCGCCCTCATGCGCAGGACGGCACCGCCGTCGGCCGCCGGCTCGACCGGCCCCAGCGGGCTCACGAGCCCGGGGTGGCGGACTTGGACGAGCACGGCCCATTCCCGCTCGAGCCGCGCCACCTCGTCGGCGGTGACGGCCCGCTTCACCGCCTGGTGGGCCCCCGGCGTACCTGGGTCAGGCAGCACCTCCAACTCCATGGGCTCTAGTATACCACCAAACACACTGAAAGTGTATCCCTACCACCGCCTCCGACTGCCTGGGTCATCGCTGTGCCGGGGCGGCAACGACCTGGGCATCGACATGTGTGCTCAGGCGACGGCCGGGCAGGGCGGGGGCGAAGACGAGGCGCACATCGGCCACACCATGCATGTGTACGGCTCCCTGCGGATCGACGCTGGCGTAACAGTGCGGGCCCTGGATGTACCTGTGGTTGAGGCGGCCCACGGCGGCGTCGCCGAAGGTCTGGGCCACTCCTGGGTCGGCTACGGGCCGAGCACCGTTGGGCCCGGGACCGGCCCGCGGGTCGATGGCCAGCGTGGCCGCGTCGTTGGCGGCATCGAAGCAGACGCTGGCCAACTGGCGTTGGCCCAGGAAGGTCACGGCGCTGTCAATGGCCAGCGCAGCCAGGATGAGCAGCACCAGCACGGCGGCCGGTACCAGCACCAAGGTGCTGCCCCGTTCCCTCCGTCGACCGGCCATGCGGTCGCTCTTCCCCTCACGACCCCGGGCAGGCACCGCGCCTCCTCTTGAGCCCCGAGCGATAGGGATCGACGACCTCGGTGTGGCTGGCGGCGACCTCGACGTGGCCACCGCCGCCCAGAACCGGCAGGCGTACCAGGTTGACGGTCGAGCGCACGGTCACGGTGACCGGCGCACACCTGTCGAGGGCATTAGCCGAGAACGTCACCCGCGCCGTCCCTGGGCGCCCGTACCCCTTCCAAGTCTCCACCGCCACCTGGCCGGCGGCCACTTGGGGGTCCTGGCCAGCCGGAGCTTCGACATAGGTTCGAGCGGCGGCCTCGGCGGCGGCGTCAGCCGCGAACTTGGCGTCGATCACGCCCCAGGCACTCGCCACCCCGAGCGTGCCCAGGACGAAGACGAGGACACCGAAGATCACCGCTTCGAGCCCGCCCATCTGTCCCCGCTCGTCGCCGCGGCGCCCGGCCGCCCTCACCGGACCCGGACCTCCCGCCGGACCACGAACGTCCGGCGGACGTGGTCGATGCCCATTGGCTGTCGCACGATGGCCGGGATGAGGCTGGGCCCGGGAGGGACGTCGACGTCGAGGACGATGTCGTCGGCGTCGGACCGGCTCCAGTCGAACGAGCACCGCCCCGGCGGGCAGCGCCGGCCCATCTGGGCTGCGGCGCGGGAGCCAGCGTCGGCCTCCGGCGTTCCCGACGCCACCCTCCGGGCGGCGTCATAGGCCACCGCCGTGATGGTCGACCGCGCGTACAGGGCGACCATCACCTGGGTGGCGAAGAGGACGAAGAACAGGAACACGGTGAAGCCGAAGATGGTGGAGAACAGGCCTGCACCCCGCTGCTGGGCTGGGGCGCGCCGATGCCCCTCCCGCCCGCCGCGGTTGTCGGGTGCCTGGTGCCCGCTCGGGCCTCGGCCCAGGCTCGGGGCCCGGTCGGGGGCGGCCCGCACCCCGACCGTCTCCTCAGCAGCTCGGGGGAGATCCGCTGTCCACACTGATGCCCGAAACCTGGCAGTCGGTTCGGCTCTGGGCCTTGCCCAGCGTCGCCTTGAACCCGGCGAACATGATGGCCCCGAGGAAGGCCATGATCAGCACGGCGATGGCAACGGACACGACGCCTTCGCCTCGCTGGTCACCGCGTATGCGGGCCCAAGCCCGCCGGCCGGTCACCTCGGCATAGCAAAGACAGGGGGAGCTGAACACAATGGTCTCCTTTTCTCCTATGAGCCGGTGAAGAGGCGCATGGCCTCGATGAAGGGAATGGCGAGGAAGATCACCCCGGGAACCAGCGTGGCGACGGTGACCGGGATCCAGACCTGCTGGGCACGGCTTTCCATGGTGTCGATGAGCCGGCGGTGGGCGTCATTGCGGATGCCCTTGGCCTCCTCGGAGATGAGCCGGGCCAGACCGGTCGTCTCCCGGTTGCGGGACAGCACCGGGACCAGGCGGTCGAGCGCCGGTATCTGGGCCAGCTCGGCCCACTCGACCAGCGCCTCGCTCTCGGACAGGCCCTGGCGGATCCGACCGGTCACGACCTGCAGGTCTTCGGCGGCGACGCCCGAGCCCCGCTGGGCCAGCCGGTTGAGGGCAGCCCCGAGCGAGAACCCCGACGACAGGAGCATGGCCAGTTGCTCGGCCACGACCGGGAGCTCGGTCTCGAGCCGGCGCTGGCGGGCGCGGCTGGCCCCGGCCACCTGCTGTTCGGTGAGCAGGAAGACCAACAGGGGCAGGCCCAGGACGAGCAGCGGCAGGAGCACCAGGGGCGGCTGAAGGGCGACGACGGCCAGAACGGCCACGCCGAGGGCGGCGGCCGATCGACCCACCTGGCGTACCCGGAAGGCGTTGACGTCGAGTGGCGACCGGATGCGGGTCAGGCGCCGGCCGAGATCTTCGGTCACCCCGAACAGGCGCGACAGCCGTTCGCCGATCCCGGCCGCCAACGGCCCGATCACCTCGCTGAACGACTCCACCGACAACAGGCCCCGCTGGCGGGCATCCGGGCCCGGTGCAGGTGCGTAGGGGCGTATGCGCTCACCCAGCGACGTCCTGGCGAACCAACGCAACTCTCCCAGCAGCAGCGCCGATCCGACCCACAGCGCGATGGCCGACGCCATGACCAGCCTCATGCGGCTCGCCGTCCCCGGTGATCGAGGACCCGGGGCTCGTCGGGCAGGTGCATCAGGCGGCCGGCCCAGAGCCAGCAGGCGGCCACCATGGCGATGCCGGCGACCACCAGCACCTGCCCCGCCACCGTGCCATAAGCGCGCCGACCCGTGCCGATCGACAGGCCGGCGAGCGCCATGCCGACAGGCACGGCGAGCACGAAGCGGCGGGCGAAGCGCACACCGGCCTGTCGGGCCCGGGCGTCCTTGCGGCTCTGTACGTCGGAGGTCCGGTCCTCGGCCAGCGCCGCCAGTCGCCCGTCGAGGTCGGTGCCTCCCACCTCGTGCGCCACCAACAGGGTTTCGCAGACGACGTCGGCAGTGGCGTCGGCCATGCGCTCCTGCACGACCGCCACGGTCCGGGGGAAGTCGGTGCTGAGCCGCCACTCCCTCTCGGCGGCGGCGAAGGCGGCCCGGAACTCGTCCGGGCCTCGAGCCCCCACCTCCAGCAGGGCCTGGGGCACCGACCGGCCGAGGGACCCCGTGAGGATCCGGATCTCCTCGATCATGCGAGGCCAGGCGTCGCCGGCCTGGGACCGGCGACGCTCACGGCGGCTGCGGTAGGAGGCAAAGGGAAAGGTGGCGGCGAACAGGCCCGTGCACAACGGCGGCAGGACGCCACCGAACAGGGCGTAGGCCAGACCCGCGCCGACGAGGAACAGCGCGCCCACCACGGCCATGAACTCAGCCGGGCGCACCTCGTCCATCCCGGCCTGGACGAGCCAGTCCCGCACGGAGTGGCCGCCGTGGTGACGGACCGCACGCCGGGGCCCGACGCCGACGCCGGTCCAGCCCAGCCCGAGCGCCGTCGACAGCAGCCACACGCCGTAGGCGCCGGTCAGGGCCACGAGCAGGGCGATCATCGCCGCCGGATCCCTGACCCGTCGAGCAACGGGAGGACATCGATGCCGGCTTGCTCGAGGAGCCGACCGGCCCTGACGGGGACGTTGCCCGTCCACCGCAGTGGCTGGTCCGGTCCGGAGCGCCGGAACAGCTGGGTGACCGTGAAAGCGGTGGCGTCGGCCCCGCCCTGCTGGTCTTCGACCGAGATGATCTCGGTGATCTGGGGGACGTCGCCGTCACGGGCGCAGTGCACGACCACGTCGACCGCCTCGGAGACCAGCGCGTTGAGAGCCGACAGGGGCAGGTCGCTGGCCGTGTCGGCCAGCTGGCAGATGAAGCGAAGCCGCGTGAGGGCCTGTCGGCTGTTGCCGGCGTGAATGGTTGTGTAGCCCTTGACACCCGACGACAGAGTGAGCAGCAGGGCCAGCGCCTCCCGGTCGCGCACCTCGCCGACGATGGCGATGTCCGGGGCCATGCGCAGGAACCCCGCCACCAGGCGGCGCAGGTCGACCTCACGCCGGTCGGCCCGG
This sequence comes from Acidimicrobiales bacterium, assembly GCA_038232515.1. Classification (GTDB taxonomy): domain Bacteria; phylum Actinomycetota; class Acidimicrobiia; order Acidimicrobiales; family JAUJNH01; genus JBBSHS01. Next base: position 10,698 of record JBBSHS010000056.1, on the reverse strand, counting down.
GCCGGCCTCGTCTGCATCTGGGCGACGTTCGGGAGTGGGACGTCAGTTTCAAACACCTCTTCGGCCACCACCACCCGCAGCGCCGGGTCGAGCTCGGCGGCGCAGCACGACAGCAGGGTGGTCTTGCCCGAGCCGGGCGCACCAGCGAAGACGATCGACAGCTTGCCGCGAACGCAGCTGCGCAGGAAGCGGGCCACCATCGCGTCGAACATGTCCCGCTCGACCAGCTCGTCCAGGGTCTTGAAGACGACGCCGGTGAACTTGCGGATGTTGACCAGCACGTGCCCGTCCCGGCCGACGTCGCCGTGGACGATGTGGATACGGGCGCCGTCGTCGAGCTGGGCGTCCTGCAGGCCCTCGGCCGGATCGAGCTTGCGGTGGCTGCCCCCGGCATCGTCCAGCACCTTGGTGAGCGTGCGCAGGACGTGCTCGTCGTCGTGGAACACCTCGTCGTGGTAGCCCGACACACCGGCGTGGCGTTTGACGAATATCTGGTCGGGGGCGTTGACCATGATCTCCCACACGTCGTCGTCGTCCAGCAGCGGCTCCAGCGGGCCGTAGCCGGCCAGGTTCCGGAAGGCGCGTTCCGCCACCAGCGCCGGTTCGGCCAGGTTGACCGGACGTTGTCCCCGGCGGTAGTCGACCGACCAGGCTGCCACTTCCTCGTCGACCAGTTTGCGAAGGGCGGGCCGCCCTTCCGCCGTCGACATCTGCAACGAGATTGCCTTGGCCCGCTCCTGCACGGCCCGCTCTATCTCGACCAGAGGGGATCTCCATGCCTCAGCCGGGCTCATGGCTCTCCCGGCCCGAAGCGTCCAAGGCGGTGCTCCACGCCGGACGGGGGCCACCTTCCGGGCTGGTGTGGCGCCCGGCGAACCCGTCTGGCGGCCCGGCGCCGTCCTCGGCCATCACGGTTCGCTCATACGCCGGGGACGGGCCGATCACACCCGTCCGGCATCGTGGTGCCTGAGAGCGGCGCAACCGCTGCGGACGACGACCAGGAGGGACCCCACGATGGGACTGTCCATCAACAAGAAGATCGCTGGTATAGCGGTGGCCGGCGTGGTCGCGCTTAGCGGTGCCGGCGCCGTGGCGTGGGCCGAGACCGGGGGGCCGGGCGGCACCACCAGCCCGCCGTCCACCACTGCGCCGGCCGCCGGCGCTCCGGCACCGGCGTCCAAGCACGGCGCAGCCAAGGCCGGTGCCAAAGGCGCAGACCCCTTGCACGATGCCGATCACGGCTCCGTAGACATCAAGGTCGACGGCAACTGGGTGACGGTCAACTTCGACCGGGGACAGGTGACCGACGTGGCCGCCGACCACATCACGCTGGCCCGCCCTGACGGCAAGTCCGTGACCCTGCAGCTCAAGCCCGACACCCAGTACCACGGCGTGACGTCGTCGAGCGACATCCAAAAGGACAAGGCCGCTGTCGTCCTGTCGAACGCCGACGGGAGCGCCCGGCAGGTGGCCGTGACCGACAAGGCGGCCAAGACCGGTAAGGGCGGCCACCACGGTGGGGCGCCGGCACCCAGCCAGCCGGCTCCGACCACAACGGTGGGCTGACCCCCCTGCAGACCCGGCGCCATGGCCCGGGGGCACCGCCAGGGCGGTGTCCCCGGGCACGCCGCGCCTCTTGGTCACAGGTCGCCCCTCCGCTGGTTGCCGGGGCGCCGACGGCCCGCGGTGGGTCAGCTGCCCCATGCCTGGTCCTCCTCGTCGTAGGCCAGGGCTCCCAGAGACCCCGGGCGCACGAGGCGGGGCCGCTCGGCCGTCGCCGTCTCGAAACCCACGTCCCCAGCAAGACGGTCGAGGACGGCGGCCACGGCGCCGGCGACACCGCCGGCAAGGGGTGCGGGCAGGGCCACACCGTCGCGTAGTGCGTCGTCGACGCGGCGCTCGGGCAGGAACACGGGTGGCGCCGGGCGCCCGCCAGGCAGGGCGGTGAGCTCGGCCACCGTGGCCGTGAGCTCGGCTCGGGGACCGGCGGCGCGAGGGGCGCAGACCAGCACTGGCACGATTCGAGCGGGGTGCACGCCCGCAGCTGCGACCTCGTGGATGATACGGACCAGGCTGTGCGTGCCCTTCATGCCGGGCCGGCCGACGACCAGCACCACGTCGGCGGAGAGAGCCGCCGCCCGGGACATCGTGTTGCGCTCCTCCACCTCGATCGACCCGGCGTCGGCTTCACCTTCCAGGTCGGAGTCGATGTCCGCCACCACCGTCTGGAAGGCGGCCCGCAGCCCCGTCAGCCCGGCGGCGAAAGCCCGTGGCTTGACGGCCGGCCATGACCGCGCCCTTCGCAGGCCAGCCAGGAGCCAGTAGCCCCGTTCGTGCACGCCGACGCACAACTGCGTGATCTGGTCGGGCGACAGGCGTCCGCCACGGTGCGCCTCAGCCAGCTCCTGCACACCGGTCAGCACATCCCGGGCATCGTGGAGCATGGTCTGATCGGCCCGGCGGCACAAGTCCACCAGCAGCACCGGAGGACGTGGCATGCCGGCCACCGGTCGTCGCCTGGCTCGGCTGGCTTCGGCCACGCCCTGGGCCAGGGCGATGGCCGTGGTCGAAGCGCCCGGTCCGCCGGGGCCGCACACCGCCAGGAGACTCCCCGTGGCCAACAGGGCCAGGCCGTCCGCCGGCTCACCGGGGATCTCCGCCGCTCGTCGCACCGGCCGGGCCAGGCCCCCGAGTGCGCCGATGAGGTCGGCCGGCCCGAACGTCGGTGGCAGCCAGCCCGATGCGCCAAGGTCGGTCCAGTCGCGCTGACCGAGCAGCTCGTCGACCACCAGCAGCGCGCTGCCGGCCTCGATGATGGTCTGCGCCAGATCGCGGTCGAGCACCGGCAGCATGGCGTCGATCAGGACCGCCGACACGGGCCGACCGCTGGCCAGGCGGGCCCTCAGCTCCTCGGCCGACTGGCACTTCCAGAACTCCACGGGGAGCGAGCCGGCGTTGGTCCATTGTCCGACGTCGCGGAACCACCGCGACCGCGGCGGGGCCAGGCCCAGCACGACGAAGCGCTCGGGAGCCATGTCAGCCCGTCGGCGTGGTGGTGTCGCCCCGGCGTCCACCAGTGGACGTGGTCGAGGGTTGGATGGCAGTCGGGGTCGTCGCCCCCGGCGGTGTGGCCACCGGGCCTGGGCCGTCGGACCGGACCAGCGTGAGAGAACCGGCCACGCCGGCAGTGGCCAGGGCGCTGACCGAGAACTGGTCGGACAGGCCGACGGTGTAGATGAACCCGCCACCCCCTCGGCTCTGTCGATCGAGCACCCGGACCTGACGGGCCAGAGCGGTGGTGCGGCCGTCCGTGGTGGTGAGGATGTCGACGACGTCACCGGGCACGATCCGGTCGCCCAGCGACCGGGAGGGATCAACCGAGAACGAGACCTCGTCCTGGGCGGCTTGAGCCAGACCGCTCGGGGCGACCGCCGATCGCTGCACCAGTTCCCCCGCCCCGACGTTGGCCAGCAGGAGATGCCCGACCACCGGCCCGGCCGCCGTAAAGGTCCGGCTGCGCACACCGGCCGGCAGGTCCAGGGCGATGGTGGTGACATCGACGGCCGACACCGGTCGACCGGCCACCAGCGACCGCGCCGCCACCACGTAGCGCGTGCGAGGCCCACGGGCCGCCTGCTGGTAGGCGGCGAAGATCCCGACCGCGGCCACGGCCACGAGAAAGGCGCCGACCACCGCCCGGCCTCCCGGCAACGGTCGGTGGCGCCTGACCGACGGCGTGGCGGTGAGCGCCGCCGGGCGGAACTGCGTTGTGGTCATGGGCCTCGCACGATCTGTGAGGTGCAGCCACGGACAGGGAGTTCGTCTTCTGATCCTGGGAGCCGGCCGTGAGTCTTGTGCTCAATGAGCGGCCACGTCAGTCTAAGGATTCGCTGTTGCATCTCACTGTCTATCATGATCTACTGCGGTCTGCCAGGCAAGGCGCCCGGCGAAAGGAGGCACCAGCATGAGCATGGTCGGCGGCAACCTCGAGCAGCTCGACGGACTCGAACGGTCCTTCCACACCGAGTCGCAGAACGTGGCCCAACTCGTCAGCCGGATCACCACCACGATCAACGCCACCACATGGCTGGGCCCTGCCGCCCAGCGCTTCAAGGAGGACTGGACCCAGAACTTCTCCAGGTCGTTGGCCCAGCTGCAGCAGGCCCTCGACCAGCAGGCGGCCTTCGTGGCCAACCGCCGCGCGGCGATCGCCACCGCCACGAACTGAGCAACCGTGACGGCTCAGGACGATCTGGCCACCGCCCCGGCCCTGGCCACCGGCCGCTCAAGCTCCCGCCCATGAGGGCGGTTCTGGAAGTCGGCGGCGAGGAGGTCGAGATCGAGGTCCAGGTGAACGGTGACGCCGCCACGGCCGCCGATCTCGTCGAAGCACTAGTGGCGGGGCACCAGCGGCCCTCCGGGCGGGCAGAGGGGTCGGAGTGGCCCTGTGGGAGGAATGACGGCCCCACGTCCCGCGGCCTCGTGCTGATCGTGGACGGAGAACCGGCGCCACCCGACCGCCGGCTCGCCGTCCTGGGCCTGTGCCCAGGCGCCCACCTCGGGGTCCGGGGCCGTCCGCCCGCCACCGCCGCCCGAGCCATCTTCTCCGGGCCGGCGGCGGCGAGCGGCCCCACCCCGGCCGAGATCCGCGTGATAGGCGGTCTGGCTGCGGGTGACCGCATCCCGCTGGCGGTCGGCGTCAACGTCGTGGGCCGTGGCCCTGACGCCGACGTGGTGATCGACGATCCGACCATCTCGGTCCGCCACGCCCGGCTCGACGTCGACACCGACGGACGGGTGACGGTCCGCGACCTGGCCAGCCTCAACGGTGTCTGGCACCGCGGGGGCCCGGTCCCAAAGGTCTTCGATGTACGGCCCGGGGACGTGCTGGCGATGGGTGCCGTGGAGGTCGACGTGGGGCCGACCACGGCGGACGACCGCGCCCACCTGGGGCCGCCGGGAGCCGACGGCATCCGGCCGTTCCACCGTCCTCCCCCGGTGAGCCCCCCGCCTGCCCCTGCCCCCATCGCCGTCCCCGATGCCGTCCCCGTCCCCTCGCCTGCCGCCCGGTTCGGTTGGGCTGGCGCGTTGGCGCCACTGGCCCTCGGGCTGGTGATGGCCAAGCTCTTCAGTCCCGTGATGGCGGCCTTCGCCGTTCTCAGCCCGGTGATGGTCGTGGCCGGCTGGATGGAGGACCGCCGCCGGCACCGGCGGGAACTGGTATCCGGCACGGCCACCGACCAGGCCAACATCGTCAAGCTGGCCCACGATCTCGCCGTCGGCGGCGGGGCCGAAGCGGCGCGTCGACGGTCGTTGCTCCCCGACGTGGCCGAGATGGGCAGGCGAGCCGTGGGCACCAGTGAACGGCTCTGGGGCCGGCGTCCGGGCGTCAGCCACTTCGCCACGGTGCGGCTGGGGACGGGGGGGCTGCCCTGGGCTCCCGCCGTCTCGGGTGGACCGGCTCGTGGTGCGGTCCGCGAGGTCCTGGCCGGCGCCCGCCTCGAAGACGCCCCCATAGGGGCGTCGCTGGGCGCCGACGACATGATCGGCTTGGCCGGCCCCCGGCCGGCGGTGCTCGCCCTGTCCCGCAGCCTGGTGCTGCAGGCGGCGGTCCATCACGGGCCGGCTGACGTGCGCATCGCCATGGCCGGCGGCCCCACCGCAGCCGAGGACTGGCGGTGGATGGCCTGGCTGCCCCATGCCCGCTGGATGGGCGGCGACGGGACCTCGTGCCTGGTGGCGTCGACGACCGACGACCTGGCCGCGCTGGCGGGCCTGCTCGCGGCCACCGAGGACGATCGGCTCACCGTTCTGGTGGTCGACGACCCCGTCCTGCTGGCCGGTCGACGTTCGCCCCTGGCCGCGGTGGTGGCCGCCGGCCGGTCCGTGGCGGTGCTGGTGCTGGCGCCGTCGCCGGCCATGCTCCCAGCGGGGTGCACGACGGTGGTGCTGGTCGACGAGCACGGCCGGGCCACCGCACCGCGGCTCGATGGTGGCGACGTGGCTGGCGGGTTCCTGACGGCGGGGCTCTCGGAGCGTCGGGCTCGACGATGTGCCATGGCCCTCGCCACCCTCGGCGATCCCGAGGCCGAGGACGAAGGTACCGACCTGCCCCGTCAGGTCCGCCTGCTGGACCTGATCGGCCTGCCCGAGCTCACCACCGCCGGTGTGGCCGCTCGATGGTCCGGCCACCGGCCGGGGCTGTGCCTGTCCACACCGATCGGTGTGCACGCCGGCGAGCGGGCCGGCGACCCGGCCCGACCGCTGGTGCTCGACCTCGTGGCCGACGGCCCGCACGCGCTGGTTGCCGGTACCACCGGTTCGGGCAAGAGCGAGTTGCTGCGCAGCGTCGTCGCCGGTCTGGCGTCCTGCCTGCCTCCCGACGAGGTCACGTTCCTCCTGGTCGACTACAAGGGGGGCGCCGCCTTCGCCGAGTGCGCCGGGCTCCCCCACGTCCTCGGCGTCATCACCGACCTGGACGGACGCGCCTGCCGCCGCGCCCTGCGAAGCCTGGAAGCCGAACTGCGCTACCGCGAGCGGGTGCTGGCCGACCTCGGCGTCCGAGACCTCGCCGACCACCCGGCCTACCGCATGGTCGGCGGGTACGCCGATGCCCTACCACTGCCCCAACTCGTCGTCGTGGTCGACGAGTTCGCCGTACTCGCCGGCGACCAGCCCGAATTCCTGGCCGGCCTGGTGGGCATCACGGTGCGGGGCCGCAGCCTGGGCATGCACCTGGTGCTGGGCACCCAGAGACCGGCCGGGGTGGTCAGCCCTGTCATAAGGGCCAACACGACCTGCCGGATCGCCCTTCGGGTCCAGGACGGCGCCGACTCCACCGACGTGGTCGGCGTACCCGACGCCTGTCGGATCGACCGCCGGCGCCCTGGCCGCGGCCTGCTCCGGCTGGGCGAGCACGATGTCACCATGTTCCAGGCGGCGCTGTGTACCGGCGTCCACCGCGTCGGGGCCGGCCCTGTGGTGGTGGTCCGGCCCGCCCCGTTTGGGCCTCCCGCGGTTCGGGACCCGTCCGCCACGGCGCCGGCGGGAGGGTCCGATCTGGCCGCCCTCGTGGGTGCCACCGACGAAGCGGCCCGTCAGTCGGGCCGACCGGCTCCCAGGCACCCGTGGATGGAGCCGCTGCCGACCAGGCTCGACCTCGGCGACATCCCCGACAGCCACAGCGACGGGGACAGCGACGGGGACAGCGGCGGAGTCAGTAGCGGGGGCAGCGGGGCACCGGTGGCCGTGCTCGGGCTGGCCGACGACCCCGACGAGCAGGCCCGCAGGCGCCTGGTGTGGAACACCTCGGCGGGAAACCTCCTCGTCGTAGGTACCGCCGGCAGCGGGGTCACGACCACCCTCGCCACCGTGGCGAGTTCCCTGGCCACGGCGTGGGGGCCCGACCGGTTGCACATCTACTGCATCGACCACGGCAGCGGCGGTCTGGCCCCGCTGGCGGCCCTGCCTCACACAGGCGCGGTTGTGCAGGCCAGCGAGGTGGAGCGCACGCATCGCCTCGTGGCCCTCCTCATCGCCGCCCTCGGTGCCCGCCGGCACCACTGCGCCGGCGGTGGCCACCTCGATGACCTGCCCAGCATCATCCTCCTGGTCGACAACCTGGCCGGGGTGCGGGCGGCGTACGACAACCTGGCCGGGTTGGCCGTGATCGACGGGCTCGACCGCCTGGTGTCCGACGGCCCGGGCTTGGGGATCCACACCGTGCTGGCCGCCGATCGGATCGGTGCCGTCCCGGGTCGGGCTCCTCACCGCCGTCGCCCGACGCCTGGTGTTGCGGCTGGCCGACACCCAGGAGCTCCACTCGCTGGGCCTGGGCGGCATCGACCCCCCTCCGGCCCTTCCCGGCAGGGGGATCGACGCCAGCACCCGCCTGGAGGTCCAGGTGGCCCGGCCGGCACCCTGCGACCGGGTGGCGGCCCGCTGGCCCGTCCACTCCAACCCGCCCCCACCGGTACTCGTCCTGCCCACCCAGGTGGACCGGGCCGGGCTCACGCCGGCCGAGGGCGGCCCCGATGGCATCCGTCTGCCGCTGGGCCGGCTCGGGCACGACCTGGGTGTGGCCGACCTTGCGCTGGCCGCCGGTGACCATGCGTTGGTGGCCGGGGGCCCACGTTCGGGCAAGTCCACGACATTGGCCACTCTGGCGGCGGCGGCGGCGGGGGCCGGCATCGCCGTCATCGCCGTGTCGCTGCGCCGTTCGCCACTGAGGGACGTCGTCGGGGTCGACGACATGGTCCACGAACCTGATGGCGTGGCCGGAGCCGTGGCCCGTGCCGCGGCTCGAGGTCAGGCGGGTCGACCATGCCTGATCCTGATCGACGACGCCGAACTGGTCGACGACGGCTCGGGGCTCGATGCGCTGGTGTCGCGCCGGTCGGGCGCCAGCCATGTGGTCGCCGCCGGCCGTGCCGACGTCCTGCGTTCGATGTACGGCCACTGGACGATGGCGGTGCGGCGGTCGGGGCTCGGTGTCATCCTGCGGCCCTCCTCGGACCTGGACGGCGACGTACTGGGCCTGGCGGTGCTGCCCCGGACGCCGGTGCCACCGGCCACCGGCCGGGGGTGGCTGGTGGCCGACGGTCGGGCCGACCTGGTCCAGGTGGCGCGGTGACATCCATCTCCAACCGGCACATCCTTCTACTGGAGCACGCCGTCGCCCGCGGCCCCGTCTGCGAAGTGTGGAAGGGGCGTTGGGGCCCGTCGGGGCGCCAGGTGGCGGTGAAGCGGCCGGCCGCGGGCGCCCCGGCCGGCGCCCTGCGACGTCTCCGTCAGGAAGCCGAGATCCTGGGCCGGCTCGATCACCCGGGCATCGTGGCTCTGCTCGATGTGGTCGAGCACGACGGGGGCCCGGCGGTGGTGATGCCGTGGGCGGAGGCGGGCTCGGTGGCCGATGCCGTCGCCGTGCATGGCCGGCTGGCTCCGGCCGCCGCCGCCCTCGTCGCCGCGGTGGCCTGCGATGCGATCGACGTCGCCCATTGCGCCGGAGTGCTGCACCTCGATGTGAAGGCCTCGAACCTCCTCCGGTCCGGCCGCCGCGGTCGGCTCTGGGTCGCCGACTTCGGGGCCTCCCGACTGGCCGGCCAGCCCGGTTCGGCTGGCGCCGGCACACCCGGCCACGTTGCGCCCGAGGTCGCCGCCGGAGCCCCCCCGTCGCCCGCGGCCGACGTCTTCGGCCTCGGCGCCACCGTACGGGAACTGGCGGGGTGCCTGCCCACGGCCCTGGCCGCGGTGGTCGACCGGGCCACCGCCGTCCGGCCCGCCGACCGGTACCGCACGGCGGCGGGACTGGCGGCGGCCCTGCGCTCCTTCGCCATCGTCACCCCGAGCGGCCACGGCGCTCTCGTCCACAAAGAGGGATCGAGGTCGACCCCCGCACCGGCCACCGTCGAGCTCGGACCGCTCCAACACGGCCGTCGGCGGTCTGACCGCACCGGCCGTGCCTCCGACCTATGAGAGCCAATGAGACAGCACTAGGATGACCACCCAATGGCCAAAGATCCTTCGAAGTGGCTCAGCACGCGGGAAGCGTGCATCGAGCTGGGCATCACCCTCAGAACGCTGTACAGGATCATCGACGAAGGCCAGCTGCCGTGCTATCAGTTCGGCCGCGTCTACCGGTTGAAGGCATGCGACGTCAGGTCCTTCAACGAGGGATCGAGGTGACCCCCGCACCCGCCACCGTCGAGCTGGGACCGCTCCAGGACGGCCGTCGGCGCTCTGGCCACGCAGACCGTGCCTCTGATCCATGAGAGCCGATGAGACAGCACTAGGATGACCGCCCAATGGCCAAAGACCCTTCGAGGTGGCTCAGCACCCGGGAAGCGTGCACCGAGCTGGGCATCACCCTCAGAACGCTGTACAGGATCATCGACGAAGGTCAGCTGCCGTGCTATCAGTTCGGCCGCGTCTACCGGTTGAAAGCAGGCGACGTGAGCGCCTTCGTGGACGAGGCTCGCATCAAGCCCGGCTCGCTGGCCCATCTCTACCCCGAGCCTCGCACCGGCGAGCGGGAAGCGGAGCCAGCCGGGCCCGGCTGACTCCGTCGGCAGGGCGAAGCCCTCTCCGATCGGGCCCTAACCGCCGTCCAGGAGCATCACCTCGGTCACGGCCCGCAGGTGGCCCCAGGCCGTCACCGGAGGCTGGCCGACCAGCCGTACCGAGATGACGTCGGCCCCCGCCTGGCGCAGTTCACCCACCCAAGAGTCGGGCTCCCCGGCCATCACCACCTGGACGGCGGGTCGCTCGCCGGCCAGGCCGGTCAGGACGTCGACCAGCGCGGCGTCGAAGGGCGGCGGCCGCTGCCCGGCAGGAGCGGGGGCTCGGACGCCGGGTGGCACCCGCAGGCTGGTCACCGCGGCCAGGGGCAGAAAGACCGCCCGCCCGGGCGACGGCCGGACCACGACAAAGTCCAGCCCGACGGCCACGATGGCGCCCCGGTGGCTCCGCCCCGCCGTGGTGCGGGCCACCACGGCCACCTCGGCCTCGGCCAGGTCGAGGGCCAACGTGGCGAACGTCGCCTCCTCGGCGGCCAATTGGCGCAAGGCCCGCTCCCGGCTGCGGGACAGCACGGCTTCGTCGGCCCGGGCCTCCGCCAACCAGCGCACCAACTCCGCCTCGAACGGATCGGTCGGCACCGCAGCACGATAGGTTGCCGCCATGGCCGACGTGTCGTGCCTG
>JBBSHS010000055.1:0-17896 GCA_038232515.1 Acidimicrobiales bacterium | reverse complement strand
CACTCCTGTCGGGACTGGCAGGTGTAGACGACGTCGAGCAGGTCCGCCGACACCCCTTGACCGGTGCCGAGGCCGACTGGACGGTCACCAATGGTGCGGAAGTCCGGGATCGGAAGAGTCTCGACCGGCGGTTCGTCCAGGAAGAAGAAGCCGATCGGCGTGTGCGTCTTGTGGGCGAACTCCTCCAGCTGCTTGAGCGTCGGTGCCGTATCCCCGCTCCACCACTCCTCGTAGAGGGGGAACCGTTGCTCCCATGTGGCGTCGTCGATGCCCGACCGCGCCCGAGCCCATGCGAGCACATTCGGCCGCAGCTCGACCCTGACGCTCACCGTCGAACACCTCCCCTTCCATCCCGAGACCTCGGCTGACACGACCGTACTTCGGGGGTTGTGACGGTGAATCATGCCGTCGACTTCGCCCGCCGCGCCGTGGGCTTCGGCGTTGCGGCCCGCTCGGCACGGATCCGGTGGAGCGACGCCGAGCCGGCTCGTCGCTCGGATCCTGCGGGACGAGCTGGCCCTCGACAGCCGCCTTCAGCACCGACCGGCGAAGCGCCTCACCCGTTTTAAGGCCCGCGTCGACTTCGCGCTTACAGGCGTCGAGATCCGACAGCTGCCGCGTGACCTCGGCCACGACGCGCTCATGCTCCCTCGCCGACTCGACGACGGGGGTGGTCGATCCCCATTAGCTTGTCCGTACGGTCCCCCGTCCGGAAGAGCTGACATGGTTACCGTACGGATGTTCGGCTCGATCCAGGTTGACGGAAACCGGGAGCGGCTCGGCGTCGGCGACTTCGGCGGCCGCAAGCCCAAGCAGGTCTTCGAGATCCTGCTCTGCGAGCGAGGCCATGCCGTGGCCAAGGATCGCATCGCCGATCTGCTCTGGGGCGAGACGTTGCCCCGCAATGCGGCTGCGAGTCTGGAAACCTATGTCTCGGTCCTGCGCCGTAGACTGCGAGCAGCCGGTGACGACCGGCGGGTGGTGATCACGGAGCCCGGGTCGTACCGCATCGCCGAGGACCGCGTTGACGTGGACGTCGACCGCTTCGACAACCTGCTCCGTCAGGGCAGCCGGGCCGGCCTGATCCAGGCGCTGGGACTGGTGCGGGGTGAACTGCTGCAGGATGAGCCCTACGGGCCATGGGCCATGGACCTGCGGGAGATCTATCGGCAGCGACATGGCGACGCCATGCTCGATCTGGCCGAGCAGTCGCTGGCGGTCGGAGAGCTTTGTGAGGCGCTGAGTCAGGCCGAGGACGCCATCGCCGCCGAGCCCACACGGGAGCGGGGTTACCGGTTGTCCATGCTCGCCCGGTATGCGCTGGGCCGCCAAGACGAAGCCCTGAGCGCCTTCGAACGCTGCCGCAGGGCACTGGCAGAGCGTCTGGGCGTCCCGCCGCTACCGCAGACCGTCGACCTGCAGGCCGCCATCGTGCGCCATGACGATGTCGGCGCACTGCTTCCCTCGGTCCCTTGTCACCGGTCCCATGGCTCGGCCGCGTTGCCGGCAACCCTTCCGGTGGCGCACATCCCGCTTCTCGGGCGGGTCGAGGAACTGATGGCGCTCCAGAGTCACTGCGACGTCGTGTTGACCGGCAGCGCCTCGGTGGTCCTGATCCACGGCGAGGCAGGCATCGGCAAGACCCGGCTGGTGGACGAGCTGCTCGTCCGCCTACCCCATGTACCCATCGGACGGGCCAAGTGCTTCGAGTTGGGCTCGGACCTCCCCTTCGTGGCCTTGGCCGAAGCCGTCAGGAGCCTTGGTGGCGTCGATCGGCTGGCCGCGCAACAGCGGGCCGACCTGGCAGAGATCCTCCCCGAGCTGGGACCGCCCGGCCCGACGCCGCAGGCGGCCCGGACCCGCGGCTTGGAGTCGCTGGCCGCGCTGATCCAGGATCGGGCACCGGTGGTTCTCTTCGTCGACGACCTGCAGTGGGCGGACGCCTCCACGGTGGCCGCCCTCGCCTTCCTGGCCCGGCGATGCGCAGCGCTACCCCTTCTCATGCTCGTGGCCCTTCGTGACGACGAGGGCGGAACGGATCACGCCGCGCACCGTCTCCAGGCCGACCTCGCTGTCGAGCTCGGGCCTCTCGAACCGGGGGACTTGGCGCCCCTGGGCATCGACCGGCTGTACGAGCAGACCGCCGGGCATCCCCTGTTCCTTGTCGAACGCCTTCGGGCCGGCACCGACCACGACCCTGATCGGGTGCCGGAGACGTTGCGGGAGCTGGTGCTGACCCGCTGCCGGACGGCGGGGCCGCAGGCGTATCGCATCCTCGCCGCCGCGTCGATCGTCGGGCGTTCGTTCGATCCCGTGGTGTTAGCCAGGATGCTCGACACCCGAACCGCCACCCTCACCGAGGAACTGGAGGAACTGTGCCGCCGACGCCTCCTCACGGTGGTGGGGATGCGGTTCGACTTCCGCCACGACCTCGTTCGCGACGCTCTGCTCACCAGCCTGTCGCCAGCCCGTCAACGGGCGCTGAACGCCCGGGCCCTGGAAGCGTTGGAAAGGGTCGGCTCCGACGGCGGAACGCTGGCCCGCCATGCGGAGGAGGCGGGGGCATGGGAGCGCGCCGTGAGGTACTCCATGGACGCCGCCGACTCCGCCGAAGCTCATTGGGCCAACGTCGAGGCGGTCGCTCATCTCGAGCGGGCGCGGCGGTGCTCGGCTCCGGCCGATGTGCTGGAGGCCCGAGCGGGCGAGGCGCTACTGGTGCGACTGGGCCGCCTCCTGGTCAAGATCGGCCGTACCCCGGAGGCCGAGATCATGCTGTCGGAGGCACGCGCCTCCGCCCAGAGCCGCGGAGATGACCGATCGCTCTTCGAGGCACTCGACGGCCTGACCGTCGCCCGCCACTGGGGCGCCGGTTCTCCCTCAGGTGCCATCGTCTACGCCAACTCGGGGCTCGAGGTCGCCCGTCGGATGGATGGCACGTCGCTCCTGAGCCGATCGCACATCGCCATAGGTAACGCCTGCGGCAGCATGGGGATGCTCCAGCAGGCCTTCGACCATTGCCGTCTGGCCCTTGGGTCAGCCCACGAGAACGGTTCCCCGCCGCCAGCCCTCGCCTCGGCGCGGATCAGCCTGGTCATGCACCACTGGGCACGGGACGCCGAATCCATCGCCTGGTCCGAACGGTCCGAGGCGGCTGCGCTCGAACAGCGCGACGAGGAGACGCTGGTAATGAGCCGGTGGGTCCGGGCGCTGTCATGCGCCGCCCTTGGCCGGTATCAGGACTCGTGGTCCGCTCTCGACTCGATCGGCCGCATCGGTCACGGAGAGGAGGTCTTCTGGCACGCACGGGTACCGAACACCTACGGGTCCATCCTATCCGACCTGTGCCTGTATGAGCAGGCACTCGAGCGCGACACAGAGAGCCTGGAGGCGGCCCGGTCCTCGGTCTTGAGCGTCGTGCGCGAGGCGGAGCTGCAGACCGTCCTGAACGTGGCCACCGATCAGCTCGGCCTCGGGAGGGTGAACGAGGCGCGGGAGAGCCTGGAGTTGGTCCGGAAGCGGGTCGACCAGGTTGAAGACGCCCGGTTCCGGTACCTCAGCCGGCTTCACTTTCTCGATGCTCAGGTGTCCTTGGCGGAAGGCGACCCTGAAAATGCCCTGGCCGCGGCTGGCCAGTGCCTGGACATGGCAAGGCGCCACGACCTTCCCAAGTACGAGGTCCGGGGCCGCCTGGCCCGGGGCCGAGGGCTGGCGGAGCTGGGCGACGCGTCCGGTGGCCTGGTCGAGGTCAGGAAGGCGGCCGGCCTTGCTGACCGTCTCGGCTATGCGGGATTGAGCTGGCCGGCATGGTCGACGGCCTTCACCCTCTCCGGCGACGTTGCAGACCGGCGCAAGGCGCAGGCCGGCGTGGCGCAGGTGGCGGACGAGTTGGGCGATCCGCTGCTAACGCAGTTCCTGGGCGCCGTGCCGGTCGAGGGCTAAAAGCTTTTCAAAAGGTCGTGCTGTCATCATCGCCACCATGCCCGGAGAGCGGAGGCGCACGTGCATGCCATGACCGTCTACTTTTCGATGCCGGCGAACACCGACTGGGCCGCCATGCGAGATATCGCCCGGCATCGGGCGCCGCTCTATGAGGACATGGCGCTGTTGCGATCGAAGTCGTGGGTGGTAGACGTCGAGGATCGCCGCTACGGCGGGCACTACGTGTGGGAGTCGGCTCATGCCGCCGAGGAGTTCCTGGCCTCTGAGCTGTTCAGAGACTTCGTCGTGAGGTTCGGCCCTCCGGAGGTACGGACCTACGAGGTAGCGGCCTACGTCGAGCGCGGCACCGTCGTGGCCACCGATACCGA
This sequence comes from Acidimicrobiales bacterium, assembly GCA_038232515.1. GTDB lineage: Bacteria > Actinomycetota > Acidimicrobiia > Acidimicrobiales > JAUJNH01 > JBBSHS01. The sequence goes on along the minus strand of JBBSHS010000055.1, from coordinate 13,589 downwards.
GGGCCTGGCCTTCTGATCGGCGTTTCATCTCGCTTTGGATCAACGCAACCCACACGCCGTCCCGCCTTCCGCCATCGAACTCTTGAAAGGTCATACGTGAATCAGCGAGCCAGCCGCATCAGCCCTCGGCGAGGTGAGGAAGGTGGCTCCTTCATCGAGATTGTCGTCGTCGTCATCGTCCTCGCCCTGCTCGTCACCGTAGGTGTCTTCGTCCTGCGAAACAGAAACGACAAGAACAAGGCCCAGGCCCGCAAGTCCGATACCGCTGGCATCAACGCAGCGGAGCAGGAGTTCTGCGCCAAGGTCGGCACCTTCGGCACCGAGGACCAGCTAGCCGGCCGAGCACCGGCGCCGAACGGCAAGACCTACAAGCTGCTGAGCGTGCCCTCCCCCGAGTACGACTTGGCCTTCATCGGCGGCGGGACGTGTGGCAACGACGCCCTGACCTCCGGATACCTCATCACCGCGGATGCCGCCACCATGCCCCCCGGCGGTGGGGGACCGTTCGTCGTCGGCGCCGGTGCGCTGCAGCCGTCCACGCTGCTCAACCCGGCGGTGACCACCCAGGGCGGTATCCAGGCACAGTCGGCCATGCTGTTCAACGGCCTCGTCGGCATCAGTGCCAACGCCAAACCGTTTCCCGAGCTCGCCTCGAGCTGGACGATCTCGCCCGATGGCAAGGTCTATACCTTCAGTCTGCGCAAGGACGCGCTCTGGAGCGACAGCACCCCGCTCCCGAACCCGAGCCAGCGGGTCACCGCCGACGACGTGAAGTTCTCCTATGAGGCGGCGCTGCTCCTCTATCACGCCCGGACCTCGAGCTCGATCCCCGGCGCCTTGGCCACGCCGTGTACCGACCCGGCCCCGGGCACGGCGACACCGCGCCGGCTCAACTGCCCGTCGATCATCGCCGACGACTCAACCAGCCCGGCCACCGTCAGGTTTATCTTCGCCGACACCTTCGGCCCCCTGCTGCAGCAGGCCACCATAACCGACGGGGCCATCATCCCTCACCACATCTGGTCGGGCTGCGCCAGCGGCGCCACCGGGGCCTGCCCGACCCCGACGGCGGCGTGGCCGAGCGGCCAGCCGCCAGTGGGATCCGGTCCCTTCCGGTTCAAGTCCGAGTCGGCGACCGAGCTGGTGTTCGAGAAGAACCCCAACTTCTGGCGCGCGGGCATCCCCTACTTCAACGAGGTCAAGCAGGTCGTGACCACCGGCCTGGCCGCCCTGCAGTCGGGCACCATCGACTACACCAGCCTCGGCACCATCGCCGACATCAACGCGGCCAAGGGGGACCGGCGGGTCGTGGTGGACACCGGGACCATGGCCCCGGGCGGCGCGACCAACTGCACCCAGACACTCATGTTCAACCTGTGGGACAGGTTGCAGAGCCCCGCCGCGATCAGGAACGGCACCGCCACGCCGCACCCCCAGCTCGGCGACAAGCAGCCGACGCCGATGATCGACCCCGACGGCGCCGGCCCAGAGGCCGCCCAGCCCCGGGGCCGCCTGGTCCGGCGGGCTATCGCCATGAGCCTCGAGCGTGAGCCCAACGTCAACGGCGCCAACCCGGGCTACGTCGGCCTGAGCGGCAGCCCGGGCGCCAGGCTGGCCCAGAGCCCTACCAACAGCGGGATGCCCATAGGCAGCACTACGGCGCCCCTCCCGGGCTACGACAAGGCCAAGGCCGAGGCCTTCCTCGACGCAGCCGGGTTCCCCGACACCAACGGGGCGGCGCCCGGAGGTCGGTTCAGCCTGGGCCTGTCCAATTTCGCCACCGAGCCGCTCGGCACCGCCGTACAGGACAACCTGGCCAAGGTGGGCATCAAGGTCGTTCCCAATCCCGGCCAGAGCAGCCTGACGCCGCCCTTTCCCCAAACGGTTCCGCTCTTCGGGCAACGCAACTTCGACATGCTCATCGTGTCCAGCTGCCAGAACACCGACCCGGAGATGGGAACCCGGCGGGTGTATGACACTGACGCCATCAACGGGCAGTCCTTCACCAACGGGTCAGGCTATACCAACCCCACTACCGTCGACGTCTGGTTCAACGACGGCCGCAAGAGCCTCGACCCGGCGGTGCGAACCGCGGCCTACAAGAAGATCAACGACCAGGTGGCCATCGACCTGCCCACGCTGTACCTGTTGGAGACGGTGTCGACCCGGGCCTACAACGCCGGCTGCCTGGGCTTGCGGCCCTACACGGGTCACTTCCCCGAGTTCGGATCATGCCGGCGCTGATCCGGCCCTGAGCGCCCGCAACGGCCGTCCGTGACGGAGCCACACCGCTCTTCCGCGATGCTGGGAGGAGGGAGGATGAATGAGCTTTCGCTACGTTCTGCGCCGGCTGGCGCAGGCCGTCCTCACCGTGGTCGGCATCCTGGTCATCACCTTCGTCCTGATCCAGTTGGCGCCGGGAGACGCCGCCGACACCCTTTCGGAAGGCGACGCCAACTACACCCGCCAGCTGCGCGCCCAGCTGCACCTCGACCGTCCGTTGATCGAGCAGTTCTGGACCTACGCCAGGCGGGTGTTGCGGGGCGACCTCGGCGTCTCCTCCACCCAGAACGGTCGCAGCGTGAGCGGCCTTATCGGCGAGTACCTGCCCCGGACGGTGCTGCTCATGGGCACGGCCATCGTCGTCTCCACCTTGTGCGGCATCGCCCTAGCGGCACGGGCCGGGCGGCGGCCCCACGGGCCCCTGGACTCCACGGTCAGCCTCGGCGCCTTGCTGGCTTACGCCGTACCCGTGATGTGGCTGGGACAGCTCGCCATCCTCGTCCTCGGACTTCGAGCGGGCCTGTTCCCGGTCGGCGGCATGAGCGATCCACGGGTGCACTACGCCGGAATCGCGCACTTGGCCGACATCGGCGCCCACCTGGCGTTGCCCGCCCTGGTCCTTGCCGCCTCCGAGGTGGCCATGGTGTACCGGGTCATGAGGACCGGGCTCCTCCAGGAGCTCCAAAAGGAGTACGTCCGCACCGCCCATGCAAAAGGCGTCCGTCCGGACAGGGTCCTGTCCCACCACGCCATGCGCCATGCCATGCTGCCGGTGGTGACCATCATCGGGACCCGGGTTGGTTTCCTCTTCTCCGGAGCGGTGATCGTCGAGAGTCTCTTCGCCTGGCCGGGGATGGGTACCTTGCTGATCACCTCGGCCGAGCGGCGCGACCGGCCCGTTGTCCTGGGCATCGTCGTGGTTGTGGCGTTCTCCCTGGTCGCTTCCACCCTGGTCACCGACCTGGTGTACGCCGTGGTCGATCCCCGCATCCGCTATGACTGAGCCCGCTGGCGGCTCTGCGCCGACTGAGCCCGGGGGCGTTCGACCACCCCGGCGGCGTCCCGTCCGCTCGCTCCTACGGCGGTTGCTAGCCCGTCCGGCCGGCGTCGCCGCCCTGCTGCTCGTCGTTCCCCCGGCGTTGGCGGCACTGTTCGCCGGGCAAGTCGCTCCGGGGAACCCCCGAGCGCCGGCCTATCCAACGTTCCGCCCTCCATCCCGCAGATTCCTCATGGGCACCGACAACCAGGGCCGGGCGATGTGGGCCATGGTGGTCCACGGACTGGCCACGTCTTTGATCACCGTGGTGGCAGTACTGGCCATTTCGGCGGTCATCGGCATCGCCGTGGGGGCACTCTCCGGCTATCGAGGGGGCGTGGTGGATAGCGTGCTGATGCGCTTGGTCGACGTGCTGCAAGCGGTGCCCGCCTTCTTCCTGGCCATCGTGGCCTTTGCGGTGCTGGGCTCCGGCCAGGACAAGCTCATCCTCCTGCTGGGTCTGACTTCTTGGACCTTTCTGGCCCGCATCGTGCGGGCCCAGGTGCTGTCGGTGAAGGAACGGGAATTCGTACGGGCCGCCCATTCCTTCGGCTCCTCCGGCACCCGGACGGTGTTCCGCCATGTTCTGCCCAACGTGGTACCGGCCGTCGTGGTCATCCTGCCCCTGTTGGCCTCGCGGGTCGTGCTCATCGAGGCGGGGTTGGCGTTCATCGGGCTGGGCGACCCCAACCGCTTGAGCTTGGGTTACCTCATTTCCAACGCCCAGCCCTACCTCCAGTACTACTGGTGGATGTCGGTGTTCCCGGGCCTGGTCCTCACCTGCCTGGTGCTGGGGTTCAACCTGCTCGGCGACGCCTTCAACGATGTCCTCGACCGGGGCCCGGCACCCTCACTTCGTGCGAGCCGAGCCCGCGCTCGGACCCGCATCGCCGCCGCAGGAGGAAGTGTCGAGGTCGCTGCGGCTCTTGACTGAGGGCGGAAGTACTTCTCAGGAACTGCTGTCGGTGCGGGACCTGCGGGTGCGGTTTCCCACCTCCGATGGAGTCGTCCAGGCGTGCGACGGCGTGTCGTACGACCTCAGTCGGGGCGACGTCCTCGGCATCGTGGGCGAGTCGGGCTCGGGCAAGACGGTGAGCGCAATGGCCATCCTCGGGCTGCTACCAGCCAGCGCCGAGGTCACGGGTGAGATTCGCTTCGACGGTCGCAACCTGCTCGAGCTGCCGCCGGATGAACTTCGCAAGGTACGGGGGAACCGGATCGCCATGGTCTTCCAGGACGCGCTCGCCGCTCTCAACCCACTCCACCGGGTGGGCAGTCAAATTGCCGAGGCCATCACGACCCATCGGCCGGCGATCGGTTCGTCTGAGCTTCGGGACCGGACGGTCCAGCTGCTGGCTGATGTCGGTATTCCCGACCCGGCCCGCGTCGCCCGCCGATACCCGCACGAGCTCTCGGGGGGCATGCGCCAGCGGGCGCTGATCGCCATGGCCATGGCCAACGATCCCGAGGTGATCATCGCCGACGAGCCCACCACTGCTCTCGACGTCACCACCCAGGCCCAGGTGCTCGAGGTGTTGGAGGAGATGCGCGAGCGCACCGGGTCAGCCATGGTCCTCATCACCCACAACCTCGGCGTTGTCACCGTGGCGGCCGACCGGGCACTCGTCATGTACGCCGGCAAGGTCGTCGAGTCGGGAGAAATCAGAGAGGTCTTCGCCCATCCCGCCCACCCCTACACGGCCGGCTTGCTCGCATCGATGCCCCGCCTCGAACACGAGGGTGGTTCCCTGGAGCGGATCGCCGGCCATCCGCCCTCGCTCATGCACGTTCCCTCGGGATGCGCCTTCCACCCCCGCTGTCCCCGTTCCCGGCTGCCGGAACCGTGCGCCACCGCGATCCCATTGCTGCGGACGCTCCTGGGTCCTGGCCACCGCAGCGCTTGCCATTTCGCCGAGGAGGTCATCGTTTCCTCATCCGACGATCCGTCCCAGCCGACCGGATGACCGTGCTGTCAGACGACGGGCCGGCCAAGAGCACGGGTGAGCACATCCTCGAGGTCCGCTCGCTGGTGAAGCACTTCCCGGTAAGGCGAAGCCTGGTCGATCGCTCGGGCGCCCCCGTCCACGCGGTGTGCGACGTTTCCCTCATCCTGGCCCGGGGCGAGACGCTCGGACTGGTCGGTGAGTCGGGCTGTGGGAAGTCCACCACCGCGCTGCTCGCCCTTGGTCTCCTACCGCCCACGTCGGGGTCCGTCCGCTTCGACGGGCAGGATCTCGCCGAGCTGCGCCATCGCGCGTTGCGCGCCCTGCGCCGACGGATGCAACTCGTCTTTCAGGATCCGTTCGCCTCTCTCGACCCCCGGATGACCGTGGGAGAGAGCGTCGCCGAACCGCTGCGCATCCACCGGCTGTACCGGGAGGGCGGGCCCGGCCGCGTCCGGGAGCTGCTCAGCCTGGTCGAGCTGAGCCCCGACGATGGCGACCGTTACCCCCACGAGTTCTCCGGCGGTCAGCGCCAACGCATCGGAATCGCCCGGGCCCTCGCCCTGGGGCCCGACCTCGTCGTGCTCGACGAGCCGGTCTCGTCCCTGGACATGTCGGTACAGGCCGGCGTGGTGAACCTGCTCGCCGGCCTCCAAGACCAGCTGGGTGTGGCCTACCTGTTCGTGGCCCACGACCTCTCGGTCGTGCGCCACGTGTCGCATCGGGTGGCGGTGATGCATCTGGGCAAGATTGTCGAGACCGGTACTCGCCAAGCGGTCTTCGGTCGGCCCTTGCACCCCTATACCCAGGCGCTCCTGTCAGCTGTGCCCTCGGTGGAGCCGGAACGGCAGCGGCGCCGACGCCGGATCGTGCTCGAAGGCGACCCTCCAAGCCCGACCGATCCCCCCTCGGGATGCCGCTTCCGCACCCGGTGTTGGAAGGCGGACACCATCTGCGCAGAAGAGGAGCCACTGCTGGTTGAGCGGGGCGACGGTCACCCCGTCGCCTGCCACTTCCCGTCTGTCGACGCCACCCTCGCCTGAACCACCGGCGTCCGGCCAGTCGACAGTCGTCCTCCAGGCTCCAGCGTATTTCCCCGGTAATCCCGAGTTGATCGTCTCGATGGTCGAACACGGCTGACACACTCCCAGTGTCGCCTCGGCTCCCGTCTGGTCTTGTCGCTCCTGGCCGAACTTCTATGGTGGGCCGCCGTGGGCGAGCGCCGTTCTTCGAACCCGAGTTGCCCGTCGCGGAGGCGATGATGGCTGGGAGAGTCGTGCTGGTGACCGGTGGCAACCGGGGGATCGGGCTGGCCTGTGCCCGGGCTCTGGATGAGGCCGGAGACCGCGTGGCGGTCACGACGCGGGGCGGGCCGGTCGAGGGGTTCGTCTCGGTGCGGTGCGACGTGACGGACACGGCCCAGGTGGACGCCGCCTTCAAGGACGTCGAGCAGCAGATGGGCCCGGTCGAGGTGCTCGTGGCCAACGCCGGCATCAACCGTGACGGGCTGCTGCTCACCATGTCGGAGGACCAGTTCACGTCGGTGCTCGACGCCAACCTCACCGGCGCCTACCGGGTCACCAAGCGGGCGGTCCGGGGCATGCTCAAGGCTCGATCCGGCCGGGTCATCCTCATATCGTCGGTGGTCGGCCTCATGGGCTCGGCCGGGCAGGCCAACTATGCGGCGTCGAAGGCGGGGCTCATCGGGTTCGCCCGGTCCCTGGCCCGAGAGCTGGGCAGCCGCAGCATCACGGTCAACGTCGTCACCCCCGGCTTCATCGAGACCGACATGACGGCTGCCCTGCCCGATGACCGCAGGGCCGCCATCGTCGACCAGGTGCCGCTGGCCCGCATGGCGGCACCGGAGGAGGTGGCGGCTGTGGTGCGGTTCCTGGCCTCACCCCAAGCCGGGTACATCACCGGTGCCGTCATCCCCGTCGACGGCGGGCTCGGAATGGGCCACTGATGACGGGCACGACCGGAACCGGCGACCCCATGCCCCGGCCCGAGGACGTCCTGCCGCACCGGCCGCCCTTTCTGTTCGTCTCCGAGCTGCTCGAGCTCGAGCCCGGCCGACGGGCCAGAGGGGTGTGGCACCTGACCGGCGACGAGTGGTTCTTTCCCGGCCACTTCCCGGGCCGACCCACGCTGCCCGGCGTGCTGCAGGTCGAGGCGCTGGCCCAGCTGGGGGGCGTGGCCGTGCTGGCCGACCCTCGTTACGCGGGGCGGCTGGCGCTGTTCGGTGGCATCGACAAGGCCCGGTTCCGCCGACAGGTGCTTCCGGGCGACGATCTGGTGCTCGAAACCAGCATGGACCAGTTGGGCACCAGCGCCGGCAGGGGCACAGGCACCGCCACCGTCGACGGCAAGGTGGCGTGCCACGTCTCGCTGCTGTTCGTCATCGTCCAGGCCTGACCGCAGGCCCGGTCCGTCGGCGTCGCCGTCCGGTCCGCCAGCGCCACCGCTCGACCAGCCTCCGAGCCCGAGGCGGCCGACGCCGGCGCAGCACGGGGCTAGCGTTGGGCCTTTATGGCCCTGGTCGGACGATCCCGCGTCCGGCTCGGTCGGGACGCCGAGGTCCGCGGCCGGGGCCGGGTGGTGATCATCGTGCTGGTGCTGGTGACGGTGGCCGTGCTGGTGGTGAGCGTGGCCAGTTCGCCCAAACGCAAGCAGGGTCAGGCGGGACAGGCCAATCTGGCCTACCTCGACGAAGTCCTACAGCCCGTCGAGGAGTCACAGGCGGCCGGCAAGGCGGTCATCGCCGTACGCGACAACGCCGTGTCGTTGCGGCCCGACGCCATCGCCAGGGAGATCTCACGCATCCAGGCGCAGTGCGACGCGGCTCTGGCCGGCGTCCGCCACCTAAGTCCCCCGGCCGCCAGTGAGGTGGCCAACGACCTGCTCGTCGGGTCTCTGGCCGAGCGGTCGGCCGCCATGAAGGCGCTCGCGTCGGCCATGGCTTCGGCCCTCGACACCGCAACCGCGCCGCAGAGCGCCACCAACGCCCTGGTGGAGGTGGGCAGGGATCTCGACGCTTCCGACCGGGCGTTCCAGCTCTTCCTCGACAACGTGCCGCCGGCCACATCGGGCGGCCCGGGCCCCTCGAAATGGGTTCCCGACGAATCGGTGTGGAGCCCGCCCGTGCTTCTGGGCTTCGTGGCCGCGCTGCGCAACGGGGCCAACACCGCCCCGGTGCGCGACGTGGCCGTGCTGTTGGCCAGCACCAACCCGCCGCCGGTGGACAAGCTCGGACTGCTGGACGTGTTGGCCGCGGAGAAGACCGTGGAGGTGCAGACCGTCATCGCCGACCTCGGTAACCGGGCCGAGAGCCACGTGATGGTCATGATCACCGTCACACCCGTCGGGGCGGCGACCGCCTCGGACACGGTACGGGACTTCTTCGACCTCGTCCCGGGCCAGCGCAAAGCGGTTACCTTCCCCAGCCTCAGGTTGCCGCCGGTGGGAACGCCGTTCGCCCTGTCGGTCAGGGTCGGCCCAGTGGTGGGCGACGCCAACCCGGTCAACGACGAACTGGTCACCCGGTACACGCTGCGCTGAGACGGGCTCTGTCGAACCCCGGGCGTGCAGGGCGCGGACCGGTGGTCAGGCGGGATCGCCCGCCGGTCCGCCGTCGTCGTGCGCCGAGCGCTGCCGCCAGGCCTGCTCGGCCCGGCTGACCACGTCGCGGACGGGGAGACCTCGTCGCCGGGCCACGCGGGCGGCGTCGTCGTGTTCCACCTTGGCTCGTCCCGGGCTCACCTTGACCCGCACCGGCATGCCCTCGACGTCGATCTCCTCGATGACCCGGGACGAGGGCCACCGCTCCAACGTGGCCCCCCGTACGCCGAACGAGCCCGTCTCGGCGGCCAGGACTGTCGTCATCTGGGCGAGCAGAGCGGGATCGCACAAGGCGCTGACTGTGTGCGCCGGTCGCCCCTTCTTCATGACGATGGGGGTGACCCAGGCATCGTGGGCGCCGGCCTCGAGTAGGGCGACGATGGCGTGGGCCAGGGTCTCGCCGGTGGCGTCGTCGACGTTGGCCTCGATCAAGGTGACCGGTTGGCCCGGCCGACACTCGTGCGAGCCTGGACCGAGGACGACCTGTGTGCAGTTGGGCAACCCGTCCAGCTCACGCGTCCCGGCGCCGTAGCCCACCGCTTCGACGGTCATGGCCGGCAGTGGTCCCCAGCCCGAGCAGAGCGCAGCCAGCAGGGCGGCACCGGTCGGTGTGGTCAGCTCGACGGCCACGTCCCTTCCATAGGTGGGCGCCCCCCGGAGCAGGGCCATGACGGCCGGAGCCGGGTTGGGCAGCCAGCCGTGGGCGGCACGGACCATGCCGGTGCCGGTGGCCACGGCCGAGGCCCGCACCTCGTCGACGTCCAGGACCTCCAGGGCGGCGCAGACGCCCACGACGTCGACGATGGCGTCGAGGCCGCCGACCTCATGGAAGTGGACCTGGGACGGCTCACGGCGGTGAAGGGTGCCCTCCACATCGGCCAGCGCCGCGAACACCGCCAGCACCCGGTCACGCACGCGGCCGGGCAGCCTCGCCTCCTCCACCAGCCCGACGATGTGGGCGTGGGTGCGCACGACCGCGGTCTCGTCGGCCTGCACCCTCAGGTGCGTTGCCGCCACGCCGGCCCGCAGCACCGGCACGGCTTCCATCCGCCAGCCTCTGGCCGGGATGCGCTCGAGCAGGGCCCGGACCTCGTCGAGGTCGGCCCCGGCGTCGACCAGCGCCCCGAGGGCCATGTCCCCGGCGATTCCAGCGAAGCAGTGGAACCAGGCAATCACGGCCGGTCGATCCGGGGGGCGAGGATGCGGGCGGCGGCACAGGCGGCGCCGTAGCCGTTGTCGATGCCCACGACCGTGACGCCGGCGGCGCATGAAGCGGTCATGGCCAGCAGGGCGGTGATCCCCTCGAAGGCCGACCCGTAGCCGACGCTCGTGGGCACTGCCACCACGGGGCAGGCGACCAGACCACCGACGACGCTGGCCAGGGCTCCTTCCATGCCGGCCACCACGATCACGACGTCGGACATGGTCAGGGTGTCGGCCGCTTCGAGGAGTCGGTGGATACCCGCCACCCCGCAGTCGGCCACCAGGGCGGGTGGGACGCCATAGGCGGTGAGCACGACGACGCACTCGGCCGCCACGGGCAGGTCGGCGGTGCCGGCGGTCACGACGGTGACACGGCCGGCCCGGGTGGGCGCCGGCCGCCACACGGCCGTCGTGCCCTCGACCCTGCCCCCCGGGTTGGCGGCCAGGGTGGCGTCGAGCTGGTCGGCTACGGCCCGGGTGAGCACCACCGGCGACTCGGACCCGGTCAGCAGTTCGGTGACGATCGCCGCGCACTGCTCGGGGGTCTTGCCCGGGCCGTACACGGCTTCGGGCAGGCCCTGGCGCAGACTGCGGTGGTGGTCGACCCGGGCGAAACCGAGATCGGCGAAGGGCAGGCGGCGCAGGCGCGTGGCCGCCGCCTCGGGCGTGACGGCACCGCCGCGCACGTCGTCCAGCAGTCGGGTGAGAGTCTGATCGTCCATCGGCCGGCCCGTAGTCTGGCGCCCGTGACGACCGTCGCCTATCTGGGCCCCCCGGGCACCTTCTCCGAGGAGGCCCTGCTGACCCAGGTTGACCTCGCCGAAGCCGACCTGACCGAATACCCGTCGATGCCCGAGGTGCTGCTGGCGGTGGCCGCCGGCCAGGCCGACCTCGGCTTCGTAGCCGTCGAGAACGCCATAGAGGGCACGGTCAACGCCACCCTCGACACCCTCATCTTCGAGACCGACCTGTACATCCAGCGGGAGGTGGTGCTTCCCGTCCACCAGTACCTCCTGGCCCAGCCCGGCACGCAGCTGGCCGACATCACGGCCATCGTCAGCATCCCGGTGGCGTCCGCCCAGTGCCGCCGCTTCCTGCGGGCCAACCTGTCGGGGGTCGTCGAGATGGCGGCCACGTCGACGGCCGAGGCGGCCCGCATGGTGGGCGAGGGACGGGCACCGCCGGGCTCGGCGGCGGTGGGCACCATCCTGGCGGCCAAGCTCTACGGCCTCGAGGTCGTGGCCCACGCGATCGAGGACCACCCCGACAACGCCACCCGTTTCGTGTTGGTGGGCCGCCCCGGGCACGGCATCCCCCCGCCGTCCGGTCACGACCGCACGTCCATCGTCTGCTTCCAGTACAGCGACCGCCCCGGCTCACTGCATGGCATCCTCGGGCAGTTCTCGGCTCGGGGCATCAACCTCACCAAGCTGGAGAGCCGTCCCACCAAGCGGGGCCTGGGCGACTACTGCTTCATCATCGACCTGGAAGGCCACATCGCTGACGAGCTGGTGGCCGACGCCCTTCGTGAGTTGCATGCCGGCCTGGCCGGGGTCAAGTTCCTGGGTTCGTACCCCGGCGCCGGCCCCCAGGGCGACGTCCGCCGGGCCGAGGCCGGTGCCGCCTGGCGGGCGGCCGAGGCCTGGATGGCAGGCCTGCGCACACACGTCCGGCGTTAGTAACGATGACCTTGCCATCTTCCAACCGATGGATGCGATCATTGCAAACTGTTGGACAGATGAGGGGCCGGATTGCAGTGGCCAAGAGCAAGCGCTGGTTTCCCCCAGACCGCGCTTGTGACGAGTGAAGGGGCCGGCTCTCCCCGGCTCCTTCGCGTCCATACCGCCGGGGCGCACCAGCGTCCTCCTCTTTGGCAACCTCAGGACCGGGCCCGAGCTCAGGGGCCCAGAGCTGGAGGGGCCAGATAGGGCGGCTCGGCGAAGGCCGGGGGGGCCGAGAAGTCCAGGGCGTCGAGAAGGTTGTCGGCTTGGGCGTCGCGGTGGGTGAGGGGCGGCAGGTTCCACTTCGTCTCGATGAGCTTCAAGATGGACGTGTGGTCGCGGACCTCGTGCGAGACGTAGTCCATCCGGGCGTACGGCGACACGATGACCGCCGGCACCCGGAAGCCGTAGCGGTCGAACCGCCATGGGCCGCCGCCTTCGGGGCCACGATGGTCCGGTCGAGGGGCTGCCGGCGGAGGCACGTGGTCGTAGTAACCGCCGTGCTCGTCGTGCAGCCAGATCAGCACGGTACCCGGCCAGCCCCGGCCCCGCATGACGGCGTTTATGATTCGGGCCGCAAAGGCCTCCCCCTGCCGGATGTCCTGGGGGTTCTCCTCGGAGTTCCGATGGAAGTCCGGGTCCACCAGGCTCACGGCGGGGAGTGTGCCGGCGGCGGCGTCGGCGACGAAGCGTTCCACCGATCGGATGTGGCCGGCGTAGCGGAGCAGGCCCAGTGGATAGCAGTCGGCGGTGAACTGCAGCCGTGACTTGGTGTTGGCAGCCGAACTGCCCAACCTGGCCGCCCAGGGCTTGACCAGGCCGCCCACCAGCCGGCCGGCCCGCAGCCCATGGGCACCGAGCAGCCGGCTGGCCACCGGTCGGGCATGGGAAACCGGGTGGTAGTTGACCCAGCTGATCCGGTGCTCGTCGAGCAGATCGAAGATGGTGCCGTTGGCCGGACGGTCGAGAGTGCGGCTCAGGCTGTCGGTGGTCAGCCCGTGGGCGGTGCCGGAGACCAGAAAGCGGCGGTTCGGGAAGGTGGGCCCGAGGCACGAGGAAAACCACCGGTCGGCCAGAGGGAAGGTGCGGGCCAGGGAGTGGTAGAAGGGCAGATCGTCCTCGGTCCAGTACCCCATGGCGATGTCAGGGTCGACCGGCTGTTGCTGGTCCTCGGCGCTGCGCACGAACCCGTCGTTGCTGCCGTCGGACCACTGCTCGTGGCTGTCCTCCCATGACTGCGAGGGGATGTCGGGGTACTGCGAGGTGGACGGCAAGCGATGGCTGGCGACCGTGCGTCCCCGCCTGGTGAGGTTCGTCGTCGTGGGCTGGCCCGTGTGGTCTTTCGCCAGCCCGTCCCCACGCTCCAAGACCCCGAGGTAGTTGTCGTAGGAGTGGTTCTCCATCATCAACACGACGATGTGGCGGATCTCCGGCCTGGTGTCGGATCCGACCGGGCGGTCTGGAAAAGGCAGCGGCCAGGCGGACGGACCACGTCGGTGTGCCCGCCGCCGTGCGAACGCGACCTCGACGTGCTGGGCCAACTCGGCCGGTTCGAACCTCACAACCGATGCCCGGTCACGGCTCGAAGGTAGCCCGGTCCCGAGAGGAGGGAGTGAACGACCGCTACCTGGAGGTGGCGTCCGTGTCTTCGGCGGAGCGGGAGGGATTCGAACCCCCGGACCCCTGCGGGTCTCCGGTTTTCAAGACCGGTGCATTCGGCCAGACTCTGCCACCGCTCCCGTGCCCGTCCACTCTGCCAGACGGGGGTGGGTCCGACCTGGTCGT
>JBBSHS010000054.1:0-18163 GCA_038232515.1 Acidimicrobiales bacterium | reverse complement strand
TCGGTGTCTCACCGGGACGGACCGAACCATTCTGGTTCCCCCGAGAGCCACCGCGCTCCGACGCTGGCCGCCGCGACAGGCGAGACGACCTCCATCTTCGCTTGCCACGGCGAGCCCAACGGCTCTACGAGGCTGACCTGGGCAAACGTCGTGTCGGAGGGGGGACTTGAACCCCCACGTCCTTTCGGACACCAGCCCCTCAAGCTGGCGCGTCTGCCTATTCCGCCACTCCGACTTGGAGCCGACAGCGTAGCACCGGCCGATTTTGCCCCGGCCGGTCCGGCCCGCCTGCCCGCGATGCCGGGGGCCGGCCCTGCGAGATTGGGTCGTCGGGTGGCCTTCAAGGGCCGGAACCGGCGGCGAAGGCCACGGCTGGACCCAATCTCACCTAGACGACGGTGACGACCTCGGCGAAGTGGCAGGCGACGGGGTGACCCTGGCCGCGGTCGACGAGGGCCGGCTCCTCTTGGGCGCAGATGTCCCTGGCCTTCCAGCAGCGGGTGCGGAAGCGGCAACCGGACGGCGGGTTGGCGGGGTTGGGCACGTCGCCCTCGAGGACGATGCGCTTGCGGCGGCGCTCGCGCTGGGGATCGGGTACGGGAACGGCGGACAGCAGGGCCTGCGTGTACGGGTGGGCGGGACGGTCGTAGATGTCGTCGCGGGTGCCGATCTCGATGATCTTGCCCAGGTACATCACCGCTACCCGGTCCGAGATGTGGCGTACCACCGACAGGTCGTGGGCCACGAATACGTAGGCCAGGCGGAGCTCCTCCTGCAGGTCCTCCAGCAGGTTGATGACGCCGGCCTGGATGGACACGTCGAGGGCGGACACTGGCTCGTCGAGCACCATCAGGGCGGGGTCGAGGGCCAGGGCCCGGGCGATGCCGATGCGCTGGCGCTGGCCGCCGGAGAACTCGTGCGGGTAGCGGTTGACGTGCTCGGGGTTGAGCCCCACCAGCTCCATCAGGTCCTTGACCTTCTTGGCCCCGCCGTTGCGCCACATCCCATGGACCTTGAGCGGCTCGGCCACGATGCCCTGGACGGTCATTCGGGGGTTGAGCGAGGCGTACGGGTCCTGGAACACCATCTGGATGTTGCGGCGCAGCTCCCGGATGCGGCGGTTCGACGCCCCGATGAGCTCTTCGCCCTCGAACCTGACCGAGCCCGAGGTGGCCGGCAGCAGCTGGAGGAGCATGCGGGCCGTCGTCGACTTCCCGCACCCCGACTCCCCCACCACCCCGAGGGTCTCGGCCCGGCCCACGTCGAAGCTGATGCCGCAGGCGGCGTGCACCTGTCCCCGCACCGTGCGGAACAGCCCGCCCCGGATCGGGAAGTGCTTGACCAGGTCGCGGACCTCGAGGATCTTGTCGGCCACCTCCATCGTCGCACCGCCGGCCTGCGGGTTGGCGCCGGTCTCGACGACGGTCATAGCTCGCCCGCGGGGGTGGCGGCCGCCGGATCGACGGCGGCGGCGTCTTCGACCACGTCGAGCTCCGCGCCGACCTGCGGTATGAGCTCCTCCACCTTGACCACGGCCATCTGCTCCTTGAAGTGGCAGGCGGCCAGGTGGCCCGGGCTCTTGTCGCACTCCGCCATCACCGGCAACTCGGTGGCGCACGGGTCCGGGAGCCGGGCGAACTCGCACCGGGGATGGAACGAGCACCCCGACGGCACGTGGATGAGTGACGGCGGCTGGCCCTTGATGCGGTACAGCCGGCCCGCCTTGTGGCCCACGTCGAGCCGGGGCAACGAGGCCAGCAGGCCGAGGGTGTAGGGGTGCCGGGCGCTGTAGAAGATCTGGTCGACGGTCCCGATCTCGACGGGCTTGCCGGCGTACATCACCATCACCCGGTCGGCCACGCCGGCCACCACGCCCAGGTCGTGGGTGATTAGGACCAACGCCGAGTTGGTGCGCTCCTGGATGCGCTCGAACACCTCCAGGACCTGGGCCTGGATGGTGACGTCGAGGGCGGTGGTGGGCTCGTCGGCGATCAGCACGTCGGGGTCGTTGGAGATCGACATGGCGATCATGGCCCGCTGGCGCATTCCGCCGGAGAACTCGTGGGGGTACTGCCCGGCCCGCTCCTGCGGGTCGGGGATGCCGACGATGTCCAGCAGCTCCACCACCCGGCTGTGCACGATCGGCCTGGAGTAGTCGGGATGATGGACCCGGATGGCCTCGGCGATCCGCGACCCGACGGTGAACACGGGGTTCAGAGCGGCCAGGGCGTCCTGGAACACCATGGCGATCTTGAGGCCGCGCAGCTTGCGCCGGTCCTGCTCGCTCATCTTCAACAGGTCCTGGCCCCGCAGGATGATCTCGCCGTCGATGGTGGCCGTCCTGGGCAACAGGCCCATGATGGCCAGCGAGGTCACGCTCTTGCCCGAGCCCGACTCGCCGACGATGCCTAATACCTCGTTGGCGAAGACGTCGTAGCGGACGCCGTCGACCGCCTTGACGATGCCGTCGTCGGTGTTGAACGACACGTGCAGGTCCCGCACGGAGAGGATCGGTTCGCCCGTGTGCCAGTGCTGGGGTGCAGGCTCCTCGGTGTCCTGGAAGTAGCTCTCGTCGGGGCTCTGGGCGCTGACCGAGCCGGCGGGCTCGGGTGGGCCGGTGATTCCGGGCGCGGCCATCAGTGCGAGGACTGGGGATCGAAGGCGTCGCGGAGGCCGTCGCCCAGGAAGTTGACGCACAGCACGGTGATGAGGAGAGCGAGGCCCGGGAAATAGATCAGGTAGGCGTTGGCCGAGCCGACGGCGCTCTCCGACTGGTTCATCATGACCCCCCAGGACACCGCCGGCGGGTTCAGGCCGAGCCCGAGGTAGGACAGTGTGGACTCGGTGATGATGGCGGTGCCGACCACCAGCGTGGTGTTGACCAGGATGGGGCCGACGATGTTGGGCAGCACGTGGCGGAACATGATGCGCCAGCTCGTCGCCCCCGACGCCCTGGCCGCCTCGATGTACTCCTTCTCCTTCAACGACAGGAACAGGCCCCGCACGACGCGGGCGATCGACTGCCAGAAGAGGAAGGAGAGAATACCGACGATCAGGGTCGTCTGGCTGATGTGGCCCACCAGCGGGAGGGTCTTGTTGACGAGGCCCTTCTGGGCGATGGCCAGCACGGCGATGCCGGGGACGATGAGAAACAGGTCGGTGACCCTCATCAGGGCCTGGTCGATCCAGCCTCCGAAGTAGCCGGCCAGGGCGCCGATGAGCGTGCCGATCACGGTGGAGAAGACGGCCACCAGCAGACCGATGACCAGCGAGACCCGGGCCGCGTACATGATACGGGTGAGCTGGTCGCGGCCCAGCTCGTCCGTGCCGAACCAGTGGGCGGCGGTGGGCCCGTGCAGCGTGGACAGTGTCGCCGGGTTGAGGTCGTAGCGGGACAGCTGGGGGGCGAACAGGGCGACGAGATAGAAGCCGACGAGAACCAGCCCGGCCACCACCGCCACCCGGTGCCGGAAGAATCGGCGCCTCACCATCTCCCACTGGGACCGGGCCGACGGCTCGTTCATCTCGGCCACCACGTTCGGGCCGCTGGTCGGTCCCATCGCCGGGGTCCCCGTCACGGGGTCCACGGCCGCCCGTGCCTCGCTCTTGACGCCGCCGATGTCGTCGGTGGTCTTCATGCCAGCCGGATCCTCGGGTCCAAGGTGCCGTAGAGCACGTCCGCCAACAGGTTGAACAGCACTATGAAGACGGCCGAGATCATCAACCACGGCAGCAACACGTTGGTGTCGCCGCTGGTCAGGGCGTCGATGAAGATCTTGCCCATGCCGCCTATGGAGAAGATCTGCTCGGTGACCAGCAGGCCGCCGAACAGGGCGCCGATGTCGATGGCCATCACGGTGACGAGGGGGATCAGGGCGTTTCGCAGCCCGTGCTTCAACACCACCGTGGCCCGCGACAGGCCTTTGGCCCGGGCCGTGCGGATGTAGTCGGAGTTCATCACGTCGAGCATCGACGCCCGTTGGTACCGGCTCCACGAGGCGATGATCTGGACCGTCAGGGTGGCGACCGGCAGCACCAGGTGGCGTGAGTAGTCGAGGAGGCCGGCCAGGAAGCCCGGCCCGTGGTTTCCGTGGAGGCCGATGGAGAAGAACAGCGGGTTGTGCAGATGGAACCAGACGCTGAACTGGTAGCTGAAGATCTGGATGGCCATCAGGCCGAAGAAGAACGGGGGCATGGCGATGCCGAAGAAGGCCAGGCCCGTGAACGTGTAGTCCAACACGCTGTACTGGCGGACGGCGCTGTACACGCCGACGGCCACGGCCACCAGGGCGGAGATGAGCACACCCCAGACGATCAGCTGCAGGGTGTTGGTGAACCCTCGGGCCAGCTTGGTGCTGACGGCCTCGTTGGTGGTGAAGCTCTGGCCCATGTCGCCCTTGACGAAGTGGCTCAACCAGAACGTGTACTGCTTGATGCGCGACGTCTTGGCGCACGACACCGGCGCCCGCCCCCCCGCCGCGCTGGTGACGTACCTGCACGGCTGCTGGTACATGCCGATGTCGAGGCCGGCGTTGATCTTGGTGCTGACATCGCGGTTTTGGGCGTATTTGGCCAGCGGATCGGTGGTCTCCCGGACGAAGAAGAACACCAGCACGGACGCGAGCAACAGGATCGGGATGGACAACGCGATCCGGCGGACGACGAACGTCACCATGTTGCCCTCCGAGGGTACCAGCGCGTCCCTGCGCCAGGTAGGCAGAGGACCCGGCCGCAACCGGCCGGGTCCTCTGGTCAGCTCTTTGTCAGGATCAGATCACTTGGCGTACATGTCGGCGGCGTAGACCCAAGGCCCGAATGAGAAGTTGTGGCGGATGGTGCCACCCTCCTCGCCCACCTTGGAGGAGTCGAACACGAGGATGTCCGGGAACGGGTCGAGGGGCAGGGAAGCCATGTAGTCGCTCAGCGCCTGCTCGCCGTCGGTGGCGTCCTTGGCCCGGGTGGCCGGGTCGATGTCGACATCGGCGGCCAGCCAGGCCTTGTCGACGGCAGGGTCGTTGGTCCGCGTCCAGTTCTCGCCGCTGTTCTGGTTGGCCGGCCCGGGGATGTTCTTCGAGCACCACAGCACGCAGTTGCCCGGGTCGTTGGACTGCGGGGTCTGGGCGTACAGGCCGACCTGGAAGTTGCCGGCCGGCAGATCCTGGCCGAACAGCACGCTGGCCTTCTCCTCGGTGATGGTGAGGCCGAAACCCGCCGCCTTCCACTGCGTCTGCAGGATCTGGGCGGTGAGCTCGCGGCGCTTGTTGCCGGTGGTGGTCTTCAGCTCGATGTTGGCCTTGGTCGGGCCCTTGGCCCAGATGCCGTCGCCGCCTCTGTTCCAGCCGTCGGACGTCATCAGCTGGGTGACCATGTTCTGGTCGAGGGTGTACTTGGCGAATGCGGTGGCGCTGTAGGCGTCGCCGAAGGCCGGCGTGGCAAAGCTCTGGATGGGCTTGATGTCCGACTGCACCGGCGCGAAGAGCTGTTTCACGATGGCGTCGCGGTCGGTGGCGTAGGCCAGCGCCTGGCGGACGTTCTTGCTGTCAAGAGGAGCCTTCGCCGCGTTCATGTACAGGCCCTCGAAGGACAGGCCGGAGATGGCGTTGAAGTAGACGTTGGGAACCGTCTTCAGCGCCTCCTGGCCGGGCTGGGCCTGCGGGTAGGCGCCGGCGATCTGGCCGGACTTGAAGGCCTGCTGCTCGGCCGCCGTGTCGGTGATGAACTTGAACGTGAGGGAGTTGACGTTCGGCTTCTTGCCCCAGTAGTTGGGGTTGGGCACCAGCTTGACCTGCACCGTCTTCTGCCAGCCAGCGGCGCCGCCGGCCAGCATGA
This sequence comes from Acidimicrobiales bacterium, assembly GCA_038232515.1. GTDB lineage: Bacteria > Actinomycetota > Acidimicrobiia > Acidimicrobiales > JAUJNH01 > JBBSHS01. The sequence continues at coordinate 12,334 of JBBSHS010000054.1, read as the reverse complement.
AGGGGCCGCCCGAGAAGTCGAAGCCGTCCTTCATCATGGCGTCTCGGTCCTTGCCCTGGAGGATGTGGCTCGGGAACACGCCGTAGTAGCCGCCGAACAGGTCACGCCAGTCGGGGAAGGGCTGGTCGAAGTTGACGACCGCCGTCTGCGGGTCGGGGCAGTCGACACCGGTGATGTCGCTGTAGCCCGTCGTGTCGTAGATATCGGTGCCGTGGGCGATCTGGTCCCAGGTGTACTTGTAGTCGTCGCAGGTGATCGGGACGTTGTCGCTCCACACCGCCTTGGGGTTGAGCTTGTAGGTGATGACCTGCTTGGGGGTGGTCACCAGAGTGGGCTCGCCGGCCAGGAGCGGGCTGGGCGAGTAGGTGTTCTTGTCCGTGAAGTCGAACGAGCGGGGCATGACGAGCGCCTCGGCCGTGTAGACGCCCCACGCCGCCCCGGCGTTCTTGTTGATCCAGTCCATGGTGTCGGGCTCCTGCTCGGCGCCGAACACCAGGTCGCCGCCCTTCTTCACCCCCGACGACGAGGTGGTGTTGCTGTTGCCGGACGTGCTGCTGCTCTTGCTGCTCGAACAGGCAGCTGCGATCACGACCAGAAAACACAAGCCGACGAGTACACCCTGGCTACGCCTGGATCTCACCTGTGTGCCTCCGATTTTGCCCACCGCCGTTGGTAGGGCTTGTAGGGATGCCGCCGCCCTCGACCCGGAGCGCCGGCTGTCGGGCCCAACGACAGTCGGCCCCGAACGTGGGCTGGCGCGTGAACATAGCAGTTGCCGATGGTACGCGAGAAACACGCCAGTGCAAGGATGGCCGTCGTGGAGCCGACGCGACGACGCTTCGCGCTGCCTCGCCGGCGGGACCCCCGCCACTCCCTGGCCCGCGTCGGCGATCTGGTCGGACGGCCCCCGCAAGCCGTGATCCCGCTGCAGCGCCGCCGTCCTCACGTGATGTTGGCCGTGTGCCTGGCCGAGCTCGCCGCCTTGGCGGCATTCGTCCTGTCCGGATCCGGGATGGCGCTGGCCATGCTGTTCGCCGCCGCCATCGCCCTGGCCGGGCTGGCGTTGTCCAACGAGCACCGCTTCCTGGCGGTGGTCGGCGACGAGACGGCGATGCTGTCCTCATCGGTCCGGGGCCGGCCCAGAGCCGTCCTCGGTCCCGGCCCCCGTTCGGACTCGCTCCCCGAGCCCCACGGCCTGGGCGTGCCAATCCAGGTCGACGGCGAGAGCTGGTGGGTGGAGCGCTGGTCCTTCCCGGCGCTCCGCCAGGCCCGAGCGTCAGAAGCCGCCGAAGCCCACCCGAGGCACACGGGTCAGTTACCGGGGCGGTGGCCCTTCCTATCCCTACTGAAGGCGGATGGCGAGGATCATGGTGGTGAAGCCGAAGGCGATGGCGAACCCGATGGTGATGCGGTCGAGGTTGCGCTCGGCCATGGTGCTGCCCGCCGCGGCCTGGCCCATGCCGCCGCCGAACATGTCCGAGAGACCGCTGCCCCGGCCGCTGTGCAGCAGCACCAGGAAGATGAGGCTGAGCGAGAGCACGACGTGCACGAGGACGATGGCGGCGGTGGCGTAGCCGGTCTTACCTAGTAGCGCGAGCACAGGGAGCATGGCGGCCGTCAGGTTAGCCTGACCGCTCAGCCGGCGTGGACGGCCTGGGCGATCCGGGCCAGCTCGTCGGGGTCGAGGCTGGCTCCTCCGACCAGCAGGCCGTCTACGTCGGCCTGGGTCAGCAGGTCGGCGGCGTTGGAGGCTTTGACCGACCCGCCGTACTGGATGCGGACCGACGCGGCGGCGTCGTCGCCGGCCGTCTCCCCCACCACGCGACGGATGAGCCCGCACACCGTCTGGGCGTCGCCGGGGGTGGCGGTGCGGTCGGTGCCGATGGCCCAGATGGGTTCGTAGGCGATGACCAGCCCGGCCACCTGGTCGCCCCTCACGCCGGCCAGCCCTTCGCGGACCTGGCCGTCGACCTTGGCCTCGGTGCCGCCCGCCTCCCGCTCGTCGAGCGTCTCGCCGACGCACATGATGGGCGTCATGGCGTTGGCCAGGACGGCCTTGACCTTGTCGTTGACCATCTCATCGGTCTCGGCGAACAGCTGGCGGCGCTCGGAATGGCCGACGATGACATAGCGCACGTTGAGCTTGGCCAGCATCACCGCGCTCACCTCGCCGGTGAAGGCGCCCCTGGCCTGCCAATGGCACTGTTGGGCGCCCAACTGGATGCTCATCCTCTCGGCGTCGATGACCGTCTGGACGGTGCGGATGTCGGTGAAGGGCGGGTGCACGGTCACGTCGGCCGCCTCGAAGTCCTGCGCCACCAACGCGTAGCTCAGCCTCTGCACATGCTGGAGGGCCTCGAAGTGGTCGAGGTTCATTTTCCAGTTGCCCGAGATGATGGGCTTGCGGGCGGGGTTCACGTCCTGTTCCCGCCTCGGAGAGCCTGGAGGCCGGGGAGGTCACCCTGCTCGATGAGCTCGAGGCTGGCGCCGCCGCCCGTGCTCACCCAGTCGACATCGTCGGCCAGGCCGAACTGGGCCAGGGCGCTGGCCGAGTCGCCCCCTCCCACCACGGTGAACGCCTTGGTCCTGGCCACAGCCTCGGCCACGTGCCGGGTGCCGGCGGCGAATCGGTCATCCTCGAACACCCCCATGGGGCCGTTCCACAACACGGTGCCGGCCTGGGTTATCTCGTCGCCGAACTCGGCCGCCGACCCGGGGCCGATGTCGAGTCCCTTCCACCCCGCCGGCACCGACGGGCCCATCTGGCGCACCTCGCCGCCGGCCGAAGGGTCGCCGATCTCGCCATCGGCCGACAGGGCCACGATGTCGGAGGGCAGCAGGATCCTGGCGTCGCCGTCCAGGAAGCTGCGGCAGACGCCGACCTGGTCCTCCTCGAGCAACGAGTCGCCGACCTCGTGGCCGAGGGCCTTGAGGAAGGTGAAGCACATGCCGCCGCCGATGACCAGCGCGTCGACTCTGGGCAGCAATGCCTCGATCACGCCCAGCTTGTCGCTGACCTTCGACCCGCCCAGCACGGCCACGAACGGGCGGCGGGGCTCGTCCAGGAGGCCGCTCAGCACCTCGACCTCCTGGGCCAGCAGGCGGCCGGCGGCCGACGGTAGGCCACGCGAAGGTGGGCCGACGATGGAGGCGTGGGCGCGGTGGGCGGCCCCGAAGGCGTCGTCGACGTACACGTCCTGGCCCTCGCACAACCGCTCGACGAAGGCCGGGTCGTTGGCCTCTTCGCCCGGGTCGAAGCGGAGGTTCTCCAGCAGCTCGACGTGCTCGGCCCGGTCGCCCAGGAGCTCGTTCAGCCGGTGGCGGACCGGGGCCATGGAAAAGCTGTCATCCGGCTTGCCCTTGGGCCGGCCCAGGTGCGAGCAGGCGGTGACGTGGGCGCCATGGTCGACCAGCCACTCGATGGTGGGCAGCGCCGCCCGGATGCGCAGGTCATCCTCGATGTGGCCGTCGGACAGGGGCACGTTGAAGTCGGCCCGTAGGAGAACCCGCTTGCCCTTGGGGTCGGGCAGGTCCTCCAGGACGGGCACGGAGGCGGCCATGGTCTCTCTCCCCGCTCAGAGGGCCGGTCGGCTCACAGCTCGCTTCGCTCGCCGCCCGCCGCTAGGCCTGGTTGGCGGCGCCGACGATGGCGGCCATGTCGACGAGGCGGTTGGAGTAGCCCCACTCGTTGTCGTACCAGCCGAACACCTTGACCAGGTTGCCCATGGCCAACGTCAGCTTCGAGTCGAACGTGCACGACGCCGGCGAGCCGATGATGTCGGAGCTGACGATCTCGTCTTCGGTGTAGACGAGGACGTCGGCCATCAGGCCGCTCTCCGACGCCGCCTCGAAGGCCTCGTTGATCTCGTCGACACTGGCCTCCTTGCCGATGATCCCGGTGAAGTCGGTGATCGATCCACACTGCACCGGCACCCGCAGGGCCTGGCCGTCGAGGCGGCCCTTCATGGACTCGAGCACCAGGCTGGTGGCCCGGGCTGCGCCGGTGGACGACGGCACGATGTTGGCGGCCGCAGCCCGACCCCGACGGAGGTCCTTGTGGGCCAGGTCGAGCAGGTTCTGGTCGTTGGTGTAGGCGTGGACGGTGGTCATGAGACCCTTCTCGACGCCGAAGGCGTCGTCCAGGACCTTGATCATGGGCACGAAGCAGTTGGTGGTGCAGGAGGCGTTGGAGACGATGGTGTGCTGGGCCGGGTCGAAGGTGTCGTGGTTGACGCCGATGACGAACGTGGCGTCGACGTTGGTGGCCGGGGCGCTGATGAGGACCCGGGGGGCACCGCCGGCGATGTGGGCCTTGGCCTTGTCGCCGTCGGTGAAGAAACCCGTGGACTCGACCACGACGTCGACCCCGAGATCGCCCCACGGCAGGTCGGCGGGGTCGCGCTCGGAGTAGACGCGGATGGTCTGATCACCCACCTGGATGTTGTCGCCGTCGACCGACACGTCGGCGTCGAGGCGGCGGTGGGTGGAGTCATACTTCAACAGGTGGGCGTTGGTGGCCGGGGGTACGAGGTCGTTGACAGCCACAACCTCGACGTCGTCCCGGACGCGGGCCGCACGGTAGAAGTTGCGACCGATCCGACCGAACCCGTTGATCCCGACACGCACAGCCATGTGGACGCTCGCTTTCGCCTGGTGTGACGGCGGAGCCTATGCCACACAGACGGCCGGCCGCCACGAAAACGCCGGGTGTCGACTGGGCCGGGTGCCGGCTCGGGCCGTTGCCGCCGGGCGGGCGGCGCTACCGCTTCACGTCGCGATGGTGGAGCTGGGGGTTCAGGCCGCGGCCGGCGATGCGGTCGGCCACCTCCTCGGCCACCACCACCGACCGGTGCCGGCCGCCCGTGCAGCCGACGGCGATGGTGAGGTAGGCCTTGCCCTCCTGGGCGAACGCCGGCAGCAGGATGCCCAGGATGTCGTCGACCTTGTCGATGAAGGCGGTGGTGGCGGGCTGGCTCAGCACGTAGTCACGCACCGGCAGGTCAAGGCCGGTGAGGGGTTGCAGCTCGGGCACCCAGTGGGGGTTGGGCAGGAAGCGGACGTCGAAGACCATGTCGGCGTCGAGGGGCAGGCCGTGCTTGAAGCCGAAGCTCACCACCGACGTGGTCATGCGGCCGAGGGCGTCGGCCGCCGTGAACAGCTCCACCAACCGGTCCCGCAGCTGGTTCACGTTCAGCTCGCCCGTGTCCAGCACCAGGTCGGCCTCGGACTTGACCGGGTCGAGCAGCTCGCGTTCGGCGGCGATACTGGCCGCCACCTGCCGCCGCTCGGTCGGGCCCGTGTCGGACAGCGGGTGCCGGCGGCGGCGGTCCTCGAAGCGGCGCACCAGCACGTCGTCGGGAGCATCGAGGAACAGGACCCGTACCCGCACCCCCGACTCGCGCAGCTGGCGCACGGCCGGGAGCAGGCGGTCGCCGGCCGGGGCCGTGCGCCCCACCACCAGCGCCACCCGCGACGTGTCGGGCCCCGGGCCCTGGCGGGATGCCAGCTCGGCCACCTGGGGGATGAGCGTGGGCGGCAGATTGTCGATGACGTACCACCCGAGGTCCTCGAACGCGTTGGCCGCGGTGGAGCGGCCGGCGCCCGACAGCCCGGCGATCACGACGAACTCGGTCACAGGCGCAGTGTCGCACCCTGCGGGCCCAAAGTCGGGGACATTCCCCATGGCGGGGCGGTGCCGCGGCCCGGTTCAGTGCTTCTCGGCCCGCAGGAACAGCAGCCGGGGGATCGTGGCCGCGGCCTCGTACTCGGCGGCCCGGGCCAGGAAGCCGGGTGGCGGCACCGGCTCGGCCATGTGGGTGACCAGCAGGCCGTTGGCGGCCATGGCGTTGACGTAGCGGGACAGGGGCCGGTGGATGAACGGGATGAAGACACCCTTCTCCACCTCCTCGTCGCTCTCGTCCTCCACCAGGTAGGGGCCGATGCGCCAGTACTGCTCCTCCAGGATGCGGTCGTCGATCCATCCGGACCCCGGCGTCTGCAGCAGCGGGTGGTTGAGGAAGAAGCAGAACCGTCCGCCTGCCGACAGGACGCGGCCCACCTCGGCGATGGCAGCGTCGACGTCGCGGATGTGCTCGAAGACCAGGCAGGCGACCACCGCGTCCATGGACCCGCTGCGCACGGGCAGGGCGGCGGCTTCGGCCCGGCAGTAGGCGGGGCCGCCGGCGCGGCGGCGGGCCTCGGCCACCTGGGCCCACGTGGGGTCCACACCCACGACCGTTGGCCCCGCCCCTGCGGCCAGCCGGGCCACCTGGCCCTCGCCCGTGCCCACGTCCAGCACCCGCCGGGCCCCGGCCAGGTGGGCGGCGGCCAGCGGGAGGATTTGCTCGGTGTACTCGGCGTCCGCTCCCTGGGTGAACTCCTGCTGCCACCAGCCGGCGTTGCGCTCCCACAGGTCGCCGTCGGCCGGAGCGTCGTCTCCAACGGCCGCCATCGGCCCAGCATCCCACGCCCCCCAACCGGCAAACCGCGAGATTGGGTCGTGCGGTGGCCTTCAGCCCCGAAAATTGGCCCCGAAGGCCACCCGGCGACCCAATCTCGCGCCGTCGGGCTGGGCGTGCAGCTTGGTGTAGACGGCCCGGGCCACGGCCTCGGGCAGCCAGGAGACGGCCAGCAGGTCCTCGATGGTGGCCAGGCGCACCGCCTTCAACGAGCCGAACTGCTGTACGAGCCGCTTCTTGCGGGTCGGCCCCAGGCCGTGGATGTCGTCGAGGACCGAGGTGGTCATGCGCTTGGCCCGCAGTGATCGGTGGTAGGTGATGGCAAAGCGGTGGGCCTCGTCCCGGACGCGCTGCAGCAGGTAGAGCGCCTCTGACGTGCGGGGGATCCGCACCGGCTCGGCACGCCCCGGCAGGTACACCTCCTCGAACTGCTTGGCCAGGCTGGCCACGGGGATCTCGTCGTCCAGGCCGAGTTCCTCCAGCGCCTTCACGGCCCGGCTCAGCTGGCCCTTGCCACCGTCGATGAGCAGGAGCTGGGGCGGGTAGGAGAACCTGCCCGGCCGCTCCCCAACCGGCCGGTCGCGCTCGGCCACATACGCCGCGAAGCGCCGGTGCACGCACTCCTCCATGGCCGCGAAGTCGTCGTTGCCGTCCACCGTGCGGACCTTGAAGCGGCGGTACTGGTTGGGCTTGGCCAGCCCGTCCTCCATCACCACCATCGAGCCCACGTAGTCGCTGCCCTGGATGTGGCTCATGTCGAAGCACTCGATGCGCAGGGGCGCCTCGGGCAGGTCGAGGGCGTCCTGCAGGGCGTTGAGGGCTTTGGCCCGGGCGTTGTGGTCGGCAGCCCGCTTCAGGCGGTGGCGCAGGAACTCCTCGCTGGCGTTGCGGGTCACGGTCTCCTGCAGCGACCGCTTGTCCCCCCGCTGGGGCACCCGGATCTCCACCCGGCTCCCCCGCCGGCCCGACAGCCACGTCTCCAGCACGTCGGCGTCGTCCGGCTCGTCGGGGACCAGCACCTCCTTGGGGACCCCCAGCGGCGGGTCGGCGTACAGCTCCTGCACGACCCGGCTCATGAGCTGGGGCCGGTCGACGTCCTCGACCTTGTCCACGATGAACCCCTTGCGGCCCACCACCCGGCCCCGGCGCACATAGAACACCTGGATGGCAGCCTCCAGCTCGTCCTCGGCCAGGCCCAGCACGTCGAGGTCCTCGGGCCGCTCGGTCACCATCTGCTGGCGCTCGATGGCCTTGCGCACGCTAGCCAGGCGGTCCCGCAGCCGGGCCGCCCGCTCGAACTCCAGGGCGTCGCTGGCCGCCAGCATCTCGTCACGCAGGCGCTGCACCACCGTCTGGGTGTCGCCGTCGAGGAAGTCGATCAGCTCCTGGACGAGGTTGTCGTAGTCCGCCGGACCGATAGCGCCCACACACGGCCCCGCGCACTTCTCGATGTCGAACAGCAGGCACGGGCGCCCCTGCTTGGCATGGCGGTTGAACTTGTTCTCGCTGCAGGTGCGGATGGGGAAGGTGCGCAGCAGCAGGTCGAGCGTCTCCCGGATGGCGTAGGCGTGGGCGAAGGGCCCGAAGTAGCGGGTGCCCTTCTCCTTGGCCCCCCGGCGCACCATGGCCCGCGGCCACTCCTCACTCAGCGTCACGGCCAGGAACGGGTAGCTCTTGTCGTCCCGAAGCCGGATGTTGAACCGGGGCCGGTGCGCCTTGATGAGGTTGTACTCCAGCATCAGGGCGTCGACCTCGTTGTCCACCTCGATCCACTCGACCGTCTCCGCCGACGCCACCATCTGGGCCGTGCGGGGGGGCAGGTAGGACTGGAAATAGTTGGACAGCCGCGACCGCAGCGACTTGGCCTTGCCCACGTAGATGACCCGGCCGTCCCGGTCCTTGAACTGGTACGAGCCGGGTCGGTCGGGTATCGAGCCGGTAGGCGGGCGCTGCACCATGACCGCCCCAGTCTGCCGTCGCCGCCCTGGCTGCCGGCGATCGCGGCGACCCGCGAGATTGGGTGGCGTGGCCACCGGCCGACCCAATCTCGCGGAAGTCTGGCCGTCTGGCGTACAGTGGGGACGCCGGCCTGGTATCCGGCTCCCTCAACACCTCGAGACCGACATCCCCGCGGATGGGCGACCAGGCTGTCCCCGCCGGTCATATCGCTGGTGTGCACCCTCATCGGAGGTCACAACCCACATGCTCCGCCTCCAAAGCCCGCTCGCCGAGCGCTACTCCAGAGCCGCGCCGGAACAGCTCCACGAATGGATCGGATCGGCCAAGTCAGCTCTCGGCTCCCGGCTGCTCGTCCTCGGCCACCACTACCAGCGCGACGAGGTCATGCGCTGGGCCGACCGGCGGGGCGACTCCTTCGGCCTGTCCCGCATGGCCGCCGATGCCGCCGACGTCGAGCTCGTCGTCTTCTGCGGCGTGCACTTCATGGCCGAGTCGGCCGACATCCTCACCGGCGACCACGTGCAGGTGGTGCTGCCCGACCTCAACGCCGGCTGTTCGATGGCCGACATGGCCGACCTCGACTCGGTCGAGGAGGCGTGGGAGGCGCTGGGGTCGGTGACCGATCTGAGCCGCACGGTACCCATCACGTACATGAACTCCTCCGCCGACCTCAAGGCCTTCGTCGGCCGCAACGGCGGCGCCGTGTGCACGTCCTCCAATGCCCGGGCGGTGCTGAGCTGGGCGCTGGCCAGGGGCGACAAGGTCCTGTTCTTCCCCGATCAGCACCTCGGCCGCAACACCGCCTTCCAGCTGGGCTACGCCGCCGCCGACATGCGGGTGTGGAATCCCCGTCTCGAAGCCGGCGGCCTGGAGGAGCGCGACGTCAAGGATGCGACCTTCCTGCTCTGGAAGGGCCACTGCTCGGTGCACCAGCGCTTCCAGCCCGTGCACGTGGCCGACTTCCGGGCCGCCCACCCCGACGGCATCGTCATGGCCCACCCCGAGTGCGCCCACGAGCTGGTGGAACTGGCCGACCAGGTCGGGTCGACCGACTTCATCATCAAGGCCGTCGCCGCCGCGCCGGCCGGCTCCGTCATCGCCGTGGCCACCGAGATCCACCTGGTGCAGCGCCTGGCCGCCGAGTACCCCGAGGTCACCGTGGTCTCCCTCGACCCGCTCGTCTGCCCGTGCTCGACCATGTTCCGCATCGACGCCGCTCACCTGGCCTGGGTGCTGGAGGGCCTCGTGGCCGGTGAGGTCCACAACCGCATCACCGTGCCAGCCGAAACGGCCGAGTGGGCCCGGGTGGCCCTGCAGCGCATGCTCGACATCGTGTGACACCTCGGGCCCCTGCCGGCGCCTCGAGCTTCGCCGCTTCCCGCTCCCCCTAGCCGCCGAGCAGCGGGGCCAGGAAGCGGCCGGTGTAGCTCTCGGCCGTCTTGGCCACCTTCTCCGGCGTGCCCTCGACCACGACCGTGCCGCCCCCATCGCCGCCCTCCGGGCCGAGGTCGACCACCCAGTCGGCCGTCTTGATGACGTCGAGGTTGTGCTCGATGACCAGGACGGTGTTGCCTTGGTCGACCAGGCGGGACAGAACCTCGAGCAGCCGGCGGATGTCCTCGAAGTGCAGGCCGGTGGTGGGCTCGTCGAGCACGTAGACGGTGCGACCCGTCTGCCGCTTGGAGAGCTCGCTGGACAGCTTGACCCGCTGGGCCTCGCCTCCCGACAGGGTGGTGGCGGGCTGGCCCAGGCGGACGTAGCCCAGGCCCACGTCGACCAGCGTCTGCATGTGGCGGGCGATGGGCGGCTGGTTGGCGAAGAAGCCGAGAGCGTCCTCGCACGGCAGGTCCAGGACCTCGGCGATGTTCTTGCCCTTGAAGGTGATGTCGAGCGTGTCGCGGTTGTAACGGGCGCCCTTGCACACCTCGCAAGGCACGTACACGTCGGGCAGGAACAGCATCTCGATCTTGATGGTCCCGTCGCCGGCGCACGCCTCACACCTGCCCCCGGCCACGTTGAAGCTGAAGCGCCCGGGCAGGTAGCCCCGCACCTTGGCCTCCTGGGTCTGGGAGAACAGCTTGCGGATGTGGTCGAACACGCCGGTGTAGGTGGCCGGGTTGGAGCGGGGGGTACGGCCGATGGGCGACTGGTCGATGGCGATGACCTTGTCGAGGTGCTCGACGCCGTCGACCGTGCGGTGCCGGCCCGGCACGAGCTTGGACCGGTAGACGTGCTTCATCATGGCCCGCAGCAGGATGTCGTTGACCAAGGTGGACTTGCCCGACCCGGACACCCCGGTGACCGCCACCATGCAACCCAGCGGGAACTCGACGTCGATGTCCTTCAGGTTGTGCTCGCGGGCGCCCCGCACCACCAGCCATTCCTGGCGGGGCTGGCGCCGCATCTCCGGCACCGGGATGCGCCGGCGCCGGCTGAGGTACTGCCCGGTGACGGAACGCCGGTTCTTGAGCAGCTTGTCGTACAGGCCGGAGAAGACGATCTCGCCGCCGTGCTCGCCGGCGCCGGGACCCACGTCGACCACCCAGTCGGCGGCGTGGATGGTCTCCTCGTCATGCTCGACGACGATCACGGTGTTGCCCAGGTCACGCAGGCGCTCCATGGTCTCGATGAGCCTCCGGTTGTCCCGCTGGTGCAGGCCGATGGAGGGTTCGTCCAGCACGTACAGCACTCCGGTGAGCCCGGACCCGATCTGGCTGGCCAGGCGGATGCGCTGGGCCTCGCCTCCCGACAGGCTGCCGGCGTTGCGGTCCAGCGCCAGGTAGTCGAGCCCGACGTCGAGCAGGAAGCGCATGCGGGCGTTGATTTCCTTGACCACCCGCTCGGCGATCATGCGGTCGCGCTCGGAGAGCTCGACGGCCCCGAGGTGGTCAGCCGCCACCCGGATGGGCATGGCGCACACCTCGGCGATTGACCGGCCCGCCACCGTGACGGCCAGCGACTCGGGCTTGAGCCGGGCGCCCTGGCAGTGCGGGCAGTCGACCTCGCGCATGTAGCCCTCGATCTGCTCGCGCATGTGGTCGGACTCGGCCTCGGAGTGCCGGCGCTGCAGGTAGGAGACCACGCCCTCGTAGTGGGTGGAGTAGGACCGCACCCTCCCGTAGCGGTTCTTGTACTCAACGTGGACGGTCTTGGCCCCCGAGCCGTAGAGCACGACCTTCTGGTCGGCCTTCTTCAGGCTCTTCCACGGCGTGGTGGCCTTGAAGCCGTAGGTGGTGGTCACCGCGTCTAGGACCCGGGTGAAGTACTCGCCCCGGGCCCCGCCCCACGCGGCGATGGCGCCTTGGGCGATGGACAGGTCGGGGTTGGGGACCACCAGCTCGGGGTCGACCTCGAAGCGGGTGCCGAGGCCGGTGCAGTGCGGGCAGGCGCCGTAGGGCGAGTTGAAGGCGAAGGTTCGGGGGGCCAGCTCGTCGAAGCTGCGTCCGCACACCGGGCAGGCCAGGTGCTGGCTGAAGGTGAGGATCTCGGGCTCGGCGCCGTCGTCGCGGGGGACGAGCTGAACCTCGGCCACGCCCTCGGCCAGCTTCAACGCCGTCTCCAGCGAATCGGTGAGGCGACGTTCGATGCCCTCGCGCTTGACCAGCCGGTCGACGATGACCTCGATGGTGTGCTGCACGTAGCGGTCGAGCTTGGGCATGTCCCTGGCGCTGAGCTCGACGACCTCGCCATCGACCCGGGCCCGGGCGAACCCCTGCTGGGCCAGCTCCTCGAGCAGGGCGTCGTACTCGCCCTTGCGGCCCCGGACCACCGGCGCGAGGACCTGGAAGCGGGTGCCATCGGGCAGCTCCAGCACCCGGTCGACGATCTGCTGGGGCGTCTGGCGCTCGACCACACTGCCGTCGTCGGGGCAGTGGGGGACGCCGATACGGGCGTACAGCAGGCGCAGGTAGTCGTAG
>JBBSHS010000053.1:0-18378 GCA_038232515.1 Acidimicrobiales bacterium | reverse complement strand
GCGCCGCGAACAGGTCGGTGGTGCCGTTGCGCTTGTAGTCGTGCGTCATGGTTCCGGCCCGGCCCCGACGCATGGGCAGGCTCGGCTGGGTCCGGTCCAGCGCCTGGCACTGGGTCTTCTCGTCGAAGCTGAAGACCACGGCCTTGGCCGGCGGGTCGAGGTACAGCCCGACCACGTCGACCAGCTTCTCCTCGAAGCGGGGGTCGTTGGAGATCTTGAAGGTGTCGACCTTCCAGGGCTTGAGCTCGTGGTCCCGCCAGATCTTGGCCACCGAATCCTTGCCGATCCCCAGGTGCTTGGCCAGGGTCCGGGTCGTCCAGTGGGTCGAGGTGTCCGGGGGTTGCTCGTACAGCGTGACCCGCACCACCTCGGCCACCATGCCCGGTGGCAGCCACGACTTGCGGCCCCGGCCCTTGGCCACCACGCCCACACCGTCCACCCCACGACGGGCGAAGCTGGACCGCCAAGCCCGCACGGTGTTGGCGCTCACCCCCACCCGGCGGCCGATCTCCTCGTTGGGCAGGCCGTTGGCCGCGGCCAGTAGGCCGGTGGCCTGGCGGACGGCCCGGTGAGGCAACGACGGAGACTCCGCAATCATCTCCAGCTGGTCACGCTGCTCGTCGGTCATAAACAACTGCGGCGCACAACGCATCGTCAACATGATGACCATTCTAGCCACAAGTCATATCAAAGACGCAGCACTAGGCCGGTGACGACTCTCAGGTCGCTTCGCCGACTGACAACCGGACCTGCGCTCGGCGGAGGGCGGCGGCGGCGTCCTCGTCGTCCTTGTCGGAGCTCACAGCCTGCTCGGCTCGGGACTTTGCCTCCTGGGCCCGTCCCTCGTCGATCTGGTCGGCCAGCTCGGCCACGTCCGACAACAGGCTCACGTTGTTCTCGCGGACCTCGACGAAGCCGCCGTGGACGGCCACGTGCACCCGCTCGTCGCTGTCGTCCAGGGCGACGATCACCTCGCCGATACCCAGCGCCCCGATGAACGGGGCATGGTCGCTGAGGAAGGCGATCTCGCCGTCGGTGGTACGGGCCTTGACGAACTTGGCGTCGCCCGAGAACAGGATGCGCTCCGGCGAGACGACCTCGACGTGCAGGGTCACCGGCCTACCCTCGGTCCTCGGGCAGCCCAGTGAGTGCTGAGGGACCGTCCTCCCGGACCGGTCACGAGTCGAGCTCCTTGGCCTTCTTCTGCACGTCGTCCATGCCGCCGGCGGCCACGAACGCCTGCTCGGGGAGGTCGTCGTAATCGCCCTTGACCAGGTTCTCGAACGCCTCGATGGTCTCTTCGACCGGCACGGTGGTGCCGGGGATGCCGGTGAAGGCCTCGCCCGCGTACATGGGCTGGCCCAGGAACTTCTCGATCTTTCGGGCCCGCCCGACCAGCTCCTTGTCGTCCTCGGCCAGCTCGTCGATGCCGAGGATGGCAATGATGTCCTGAAGCTCCTTGTAACGCTGCAGGACGCCCACCACCGAGCGGGCCACGTCGTAGTGACGTTGGCCAACGATGTCGGGCTGCAGGATGCGGGAGCTGACGGCCAGGGCGTCGACGGCCGGGAAGATGCCTTTGGCGAACACGTCGCGCGACAGGTTGGTGGTGGCGTCGAAGTGGGTGAAGGCGGTGAACGGCGCCGGGTCGGTGTAGTCGTCGGCGGGCACGTACACGGCCTGCACCGAGGTGATGGACCGCCCCCGCACCGAGGTGATGCGCTCCTGGAGCTGGCCCATCTCGTCGGCCAGCGTGGGCTGATAGCCCACGGCGGAGGCCATGCGCCCGAGCAGGGTGGACACCTCCGAACCGGCCTGGGTGAAGCGGAAGATGTTGTCGACGAACAGCAGCACGTCCTGGTTCTCCACGTCCCGGAAGTACTCGGCCATGGTGAGGGCGGACAGGCCCACCCGCAGCCGCACGCCCGGGGGCTCGTCCATCTGCCCGAACACGAGGGCGCATTTCTCCAGCACCCCCGACTCCCCCATCTCCAGCCACAGGTCGTTGCCCTCGCGGGTGCGCTCGCCCACCCCGGCGAACACCGACACGCCGCCGTGGTTCTTGGCCACCCGGGTGATCATCTCCAGGATCAGGACGGTCTTGCCCACCCCGGCCCCCCCGAACAGGCCGATCTTGCCGCCCACGGCGTACGGCTCCAACAGGTCGACGACCTTGAGCCCGGTCTCGAACATCTTGGTGGCGGGGTCCAGTGTGTCGAAGGCGGGCGCGGGCCGGTGGATCTCCCAGTGGTCGGCGATGTCCTCGGTGACCGCCTCGTCCCCGGTGTCGATGGGCTCGCCGATCACGTTGAAGACGTGGCCGAGGACGCCCTTGCCGACCGGCACGGTGATCCCGTGGCCCATGTTTCGCACCGCCGTGCTGCGCTTGAGGCCGTCGGTCGGCTTCATGCAGATGGCCCGCACCCGGTTGTCGCCGATGTGCTGGGCGACCTCGGCGGTGACGGTGATCTTCTCCTCGCCCGCATCGATGTCGAACTCCAGGGCGAAGTTCAGCTCCGGCAGGCCGTCAGGGGGGAACTCGACGTCGACCACGGGACCGACGATGGCCACGATGCGGCCCTCCTTGAGGGCAGCTTCTTCGATGGGAGCGGTCTCGGTGGCGGTCACGTCATCTCCTGGCGGGGTGGAAGAGGGGTCGTCTGGAGACCCGTCCGGAAGGATCGAGTGCAGCAGTCGGGAAATCGGAGGCTTCACGGACGGCCCTTTCTAGAAGTAGTCGGCGGACTGGCGCATGAAGGCGTCCTGGCCCTTGTCGGCGCCGTCGGACCCTTCGGCCAGGGCCTCTGCGCCGCTGGCGATCTCGATGATCTCGGTGGTGATGGAGTCCTGGCGGGCACGGTTCATCTGCCGCTCAAGGGTCGTGATGAGATCGGTGGCGTTGTCGGTGGCCGCCTTCATGGCCCGCTGGCGGGAGGCCAGCTCCGAGGCGGCCGCGTCCAGCATTGCGGCAAACAGCCGGGCCTCGACGTACCGGGGAAGCAGCCGCTCCAGGATCTCGTTGGGGCCGGGCTCGTACTCGTATTCGGCCGAGTGGCCCTCGGCCTTGGCCGCCTCCTCCTTGGCCGCGTCAGCCTCGAGGGGGATGAAGCGGTGTACCTGTGGCTTCTGGGAGCCCATCGAAAAGAACTGGGTGTAGGCCAGCTCAACGCGGTCGACGTCACCGGCTTCGAAGCGCTCCACGACCGCGGTGGCGACCCGACGGGCGTCCTCGTAGCCCGGCTGCTCCGAGAACCCGGTGAAGGACTCGGTGATGTCGTGGTCGCGGTAGCGGAAGTAGGACACCCCTTTCTTGCCGCAGACGAACAGCTGGTAGCCGAGCCCCTCGGCTTGGGCCTTGGTGATGACGCTCTCGGCCAAACGGATGACCGCCGCGTTGTAGCCCCCGGCCAGGCCCCGGTCGGCGGTGATGACGACCACGCCCACCGTCGACACCGTCTCGCGGGGCGTGAGCAGGGGCTGGTCACGGCCGGCACCGGCGGCTGACAGGTTGCGGACAACCTCGGTGATCCCCTCGGCGTACGGTCGGGCCGCGGCTACCCGTTGCTGGGCCTTGGTCACGCGGCTGGCGGCGATGAGCTCCATCGCCCGGGTGATCTTCTTGGTGCTCTGCACCGACTTGATGCGGCGCTTCAGGCCTCGCTCCTGGCCACCGGCCATGCCTTAGCTGCCCTTCTCCTTGGCGCCCTTGTCCTTGGCGCCCTTGTCATTGGCGCCGCCGTTGTCGGCCTCGGAGGAGGAGGCATCGTCCCCCTTGCCGGCGTCGGCCTCGTCCTTGTGCTTGTCGGCGGAGGTAGTGAAGCGTTCCGTGAACTCCTTGACGGAGCTGGACAGCTCGTCCTCGGGCAGGGCGCCGCCCGACGCGATCTTGTCCATGGTCCCCGAGCTCCGGGACTTCACGTCGTCGAGCAGCTCACGCTCGAACCGCCGGATGTCCTCGATCTCGAGGTCGTCGATGAACCCACGGGTGGCGGCGAACAGGCTGACGACCTGCTCCTCGATGCGCAGCGGCTTGCCGTTCGACTGCTTGAGCAGCTCGACCAGGCGCTCACCCCGGGCGATGACTCTCTGGCTGGCCTTGTCCAGCGAGTCCGCCCCGAACGAGGCAAAGGACTCGAGCTCGCGGTAGTTGGCGAGGTCGAGCTTCAGCCCGCTGGACACCGACTTCATGCTCTTGACCTGGGCCGCGCCGCCTACACGGGAAACCGAGGTGCCCACGTTCATGGCCGGGCGCACGCCGGAGTTGAACAGGTCCTGGTCCAGGAAGATCTGGCCGTCGGTGATCGAGATGACGTTGGTCGGGATGTACGCGGAGATGTCGCCGGCCTTGGTCTCGATGATGGGCAGCGCGGTGAGCGACCCGCCACCCAGGTCCTTGGACAACCTGGCCGACCGCTCCAGCAGCCGGCTGTGCAGGTAGAAGACGTCGCCCGGATAGGCCTCACGGCCCGGTGGCCGGCGCAGCAGCAACGACATCTGCCGGTAGGCCTCGGCCTGCTTGGACAGGTCGTCGTAGATGACGAGGGCGGACTCGCCGGCCTCCATCCACTGCTGGCCCATGGCGCACCCGGCGTACGGCGCCAGCCACTTGAAGGGGCTCGGGTCCGAGGCGGGGGCGTTCACGACCACCGTGTACTCCAGGGCGCCGGCCGCTTCCAGGCTGGTGACGATCTCCGCCACCGTCGAGGACTTCTGGCCGATGGCGACGTAGATGCATTTGACGCCGAGGCCCTTCTGGTTGATGACGGTGTCGATGGCCACCGAGGTCTTGCCCGTCTTGCGGTCACCGATGATGAGCTCGCGCTGGCCACGCCCGATGGGGGTCATGGCGTCGATCACCTTGATGCCGGTCTGCAGCGGCTCCGTCACCGGCTGGCGGTCGACGATGCCCGGGGCCTGGATCTCCACCCGCCGGATGGTGTCCTGGGGGATGGGGCCCTTGCCGTCGATGGGGTCACCCAGCGGGTTCACCACCCGGCCCAGCAGGCCGTCGCCGACCGGGATCGAGATGATCCGGCCCGTGGCCTTGACCGGCTGGCCCTCCTCGATGTGCTGGGTGTCGCCCAGGATGACGGCGCCGATCGACTCCTCGTCGAGGTTGAGGGCGATGCCGAGCACGCCCCCCTCGAACTCCAGCAGTTCGTTCACCGAGGCGTCCGCCAGGCCGCCGACGCGGGCGATGCCGTCGCCGACCTCGATGACGCGGCCGATCTCGTTGGCGGCCAGGGTCGCGGGCGCGAATCCCTCGAGCCGCTTGTGCAGCGCGGCGGTGATGTCGTCGGCGTTCAGTTCAAAGGTGGTCATTTCCGTCCGGTTCCTCGGTGGTTCGGTGGCGGTGGTTCGGTGCGGTGGTTCGGGTTCGGTGGCGGTGGTTCGGAGCAGCGGCCGGGCACCAGAGCGGTCAGAAGGTGGTGCGCAGCTGTTCGAGACGGGAGCGGACCGAGCCGTCGATGACGGTGTCGCCCACCTGGGTGACGAGGCCGCCCAGGATGGAGGAGTCGACGTTGACCTTGACGGACACCCGGTGGCCGAACCTGGTCGACAGCGCGTCGGCCAGCCGCTTCTGCGTCTCGGCGTCGAGCGGGGAGGCGGAGGTGACGAGCGCAACCGATTCGGAGCGGGACTCGGCCGCCTTGGCCACCAGCCGGTCGATGATGGCGGGCAGATCGCGGGCCCGACCGGCACCGACCACGAAGCTCACGAGCGAGGTGGTGCTGGGCGACGCCTTCGGACCGAGTAGGTCCTCCACGACGCCCTGGCGGACCTCGACCGGTAGGCGCTGGTCGGTGAGGCCCTCGCGAAGGGCGTCGTTTGCCTCGAGGGTGCGGGCCACCTTGAACAACTCGTCCTCGACCACGGGAAGGGAGCCCTCGGCCTGGGCGATCTCGAACAGGGCCGACGCGTAGGCCTGGATGCGAGCCTCGTGCTGATCGGTCACGAGGCATCGCCCATCGGCGCACGGCGGCTCACGGGGTGGCCACCTGGTCGATGTAGCGGTTGACGAGGGCGATGTTGGTGTCGCGGTCCAGGTTGCGCTCTATGACCTTCTCGGACAGCTGGATGACAAGGTCGCCGATGCTGGCCTGCAGGTCCGCAGTGGCCCGGGCCTGGGCCGCCTTGATGTCCTCGGCGGCTTTGGCCTTCATCTCGTCAACCTCCTTCTGGGCCTGGGCCGTAAGGTCCTTGCGCACCTTGTCGGCCTGTTGGCGGGCCTCCTCGATGATGCGGTTGGTCTCGCCTTTCGCGTCCTGCAGCTGATGCTGGTACTCGGTGAGCACCGAGCTGGCCTCGTTCTTGGCCTTCTCGGCCTCATCGAGGTTGTTGCGGATGCGCTGCGTGCGGTCGTCCATCCCCTTCTTGACCGCCGGGTACGCGAATTTCAGGAACAGCACGACGAGCACGACGAAGGCGACGAGGCTGTAGAAGAGTTCATTGACCTCTGGGACGATCGGGTTCTTCGTCGTCTGGGCCAGCAGCATGGCGGCGTACATGTGGAGACCTCCGGTCAGGCGAACTTGAGCAGGATGAACACGACGAAGCCGATCAGGGCCAGCGCCTCGGTGAAGGCGATGCCGAGGAACATCGTCGTGCGCACCAGGCCGGCGGCCTCGGGCTGGCGGGCCATGGCCTGGACGGCGTTGCCGACGACGATGCCGATGCCGATGCCGGGCCCGATGGCGGCCAGGCCATAGGCGAAACCGGCACCCAGCGCCGACATCGCCACTTTGAGTTCGGCGCCACTGGCCTTGACTTGTGCGAGGACAAGCATGGTGTTCTGAACCTCCTATTGCTCGGGATGCATGGCACCGCCGAGGTACACGGCGGTGAGAATCGTGAAGATGTAGGCCTGCAGCGCTATGACCAGCACCTCGAAGATAGTGATGAGGATGAACAGCACGAACGGCAGCACGGTCATCGGGATGAGGAAAATCTGTTTGGTCTTGGCCAGCAGCAGGTCGTGCCCCATGACCGAGAAGGTCACGAGCAGCAGGTGACCGGCCAGCATGTTGGCGAAGAGACGCACCGCCAACGAGAAGGGCCGCACCAGGAAGGTCGAGATGATCTCGATGGGCACGGCGAGGAACAGAAGGGCGACGGGCACGCCCGGCGGCACGATCGCCTCTTTGATGTAGTGGAACCCGTTCTTCTTGAAGCCCATGAAGATGAAGGCGAACCATGAGATGAGGGCTAGGAACAGCGGTATGCCCATTCGGGAGGTGGCCGGCATCTGCAGGAACGGGATCACCTCGGTGCTGTTGCAGAACAGCACGAAGAAGAACAGCACCAGCAGATAGCCCGTCCAGGCCAGGTCTTCGGAGTGCTCACCCATGGCCTGCAGGACGATCTGCTCACGGACGAAGTCGACGGACATCTCGGCCATGTTCTGCACCCCCGTCGGCACCATCGACTTCTTGGCCTTGGCGCCGGCGGCGAAGAAGATGACGAGGGTGGTGGCGGCGGCCAGGAAGGCGATCAGGCCGATCTTGTTGAAGGCCAGGTCGCCGTGGCCGAAGAACGGCTTCCAACGCAGGATCTCGTCGAGCGGCGGGAAGACGAGGCCGAGCATCACGCTCTCTCTCCTGTGCAGGCGCCCGGGCGAGCGGGCTTGAGGCCAGGGAAGGCCAGCGAGGTGGACACGTAGCGGGTCTCCCACACGAGAAGGCCGAGATGGGTGACGATCAGCGTGAGGCCGAACGGCCAGGGCGCGAACCAGGTGGCCGTGTGGACGGCCAGCACGGCGACGGCGATGAAGGCGAGGCGCAACAGGTAACCACCGAAAGCGGCGAGACCCAGAGCAGCCAGGCTGATCCGGGCCGCCCGCGCCAGCACGAAGGCGGCCAGGCAGAAGTTGGCCATGACGACAGCGATGGCCAGAGCGGCTGAGGCGGCGCCGCTCCAGCCGGCGGAGAGGGCGCCGGCAGCGATCAGGAGGGGCACAGCGGGCAGGCCCCGCTTCACCATGTCGACGGCGATGTGCTGCTCGACGGGCGGCCCCAGGTCGGGCCGCAGGAGCGACGGTGCCTCAGCCACCAACCGCTCCCTTACGCGACCAGGGGGCGTTCGCCTCCACCTGCTGCATCCCGTATTCGTAGCCGAACCAGAGCTTGACGACCACGCCGACCAGACCGAACACCGAAAGGACGAGAGTGAACACGACGCGGGAGCCGAGCCACACGTCGAGGCCGTGCCCGCCCACACCGAAGATCAGCGGGATGAGGGCGATCTCGAAGGCCTGGGACAGGCCGTTCCCGAAGCTGTGGAGGAGCCCTCGGCGCTTCTTGACTTGTTGCTCGTCCACCTCTCGCCTGGCTCCCGTCTGGCGGTCGTGGTCAAACCTGGCCCCGGCTTGTGAAGGTTTGCACAACCTTGACCCGGTTTCACCGCTGTAAATCCGGGGCGCAACCTAGCCGAAATTGACCGGGGCGAGGACCAAAGCCCTTCGCCTTGCACGCTCGGCCTGGAGCGGGCCGCGCCCGCCATCCCCCCACCAGGCCCGGCCGGGCGGTTCCCCGCTCAGCGTGGGCCAACTTCCCCACGCCCCCGACCGCCTGCGCCGGCAACTCCACCTCCGTGGCCACGTCAGGGATTCGTGTCCGGTACCGTCTCACGCTGACGCCCACGCCGCCGTCGAGCCAAGGCGTGGCCGCGCCTACGGTGGCCGTTGCCGTGTTCGGGCGTGGGCACGGCATGCGGGCTGCCCAGCACCGACTCAGCCACGTCCACCGTGTCGGCTGCTCTGGTGGCGGCGACCACGGCGTCTTCGACCTCGGCCGCCGCCACCACCGCCGATCGCCGCATCTGGGGCCGGAAGACCGTGAAGAGGAGCACGGCCAACGCGAGGATCCCGGGCAGTACCAGAGCGTTGGTGTTGCTCACCTTCAGGGGCAGGAGCACCAGGCTGGCCAGCACCCCCGTCCACATCCACAAGATGAGGACGGCCCGGCGATGACCGTGGCCCAGGCGTATGAGGCGGTGGTGCAGGTGCTCCTTGTCGGCCACGGCCCAACCCGTGCGGCGGGAGACCCGCCGGACCACGGCGAACGCGGTGTCGAGCAGCGGGACGCCCAGGATGATGAACGGAATGGCGATCGGGGCGAAGAAGAAGAAGGTCTGGCCACTGAAGTCGTCGCCCGTACGCCCTCCGACCTCGAGGGTCGACACGGCCAGGAGCAGGCCGATGAACAGGGCGCCGGCATCGCCCATGATGATCCGGGCGGGATGGAAGTTGTGGGGCAGAAAACCGATGCACACCCCGACCACGATGACGGCCATCAGCGGCCCCAGATTTGAGCCGACGAGCAATCCGACGTGTACCTGTCGGGTGCTGTAGGCGAAGAAGGCCAGGCCGGCGATGCCCACGACACCCGTGGCCAGCCCGTCCAGGCCGTCGATCAGGTTGACGGCATTGGTCACGAGGACGACCCAGACGATGGTGAGCAGAAAGCCGATGTCGCTCGACAGCACCACCGTGTTCCAGAAGGGGACACGGAAATAGAGCATCTGCACACCGTTGATGGCCATGACGCTGGCCCCCAGCACCTGCCCGGCCACCTTGGCCGGAGCCGACATGTCGCGGATGTCGTCGATGAGGCCGACGCCGAAGATGACGGTGGCACCCAGCAGCACCCCCAACGGCTCGCTGGTCCCGTCGAACAGCTCGTGCAGTGCGGGCAGGCGCCAGGCCACCGCCATGGCCGCCAGGAAGGCGGCGAACATGGCGATGCCACCAGCGGTGGTGAGGGGTCGATCGTGCATGCGCCGTTCGTCGGGCGTGACCACCATGCCGAGGCGGGGTGCCAGGCACCGCACCAGCCAGGTGACTGCCCAGGTGGCTCCGGCAGCCACGGCGCCGACGACGACGTACGACTGCATCAGCCCGTGATCACCAGGTCAGCTCTGCGGGTCCGGGTACGGGATGAACTTGGAGCACAGGACCGCCACCTGGTCACGGATGGAGTTGAGCTCGACTTCGTCGTCGGTGGACCGAAGGGTGCGGCCCACCATCGAGGCGATCTGGCCCATCTCCTGCTCCCCCATCCCGGCCGTCGTCATGGCCGCCGTGCCCAGGCGCAGGCCGCTGGTGACAAAGGCCGACCGGGGATCGTTCGGGATCTGGTTCTTGTTGCAGGTGATGCCGGCACGGTCGAGCGCTTCCTGGGCCACCTTGCCGGTGAGGTCGGCGTCGAAGGGCTGGAGGTCGACCAGCACCAGGTGGTTGTCCGTCCCGCCGCTGCACAACCGGAACCCCTCGCCCACCAGGCCCTCGGCCAGAGCCTGGCAGTTGGACACCACCTGGCCGGCGTAGTCGGCGAAGTCGCCGCCCAGGGCTTCGCCGAAGGCCACCGCCTTGGCCGCCACGATGTGGTCGAGGGGACCGCCCTGGCTGCCCGGGAACACGGCCCTGTCGATGGCCGCGGCCAGTTCGGGCTTGGCCATGATGCAGCCGCCCCGCGGGCCGCGCAGGGTCTTGTGGGTGGTGAAGGTGACCACGTCTGCCACACCCACGGGGTTGGGGTGGACGCCCCCGGCAACGAGGCCGGCCACGTGGGCGGCGTCGAACATCAACAGGGCCCCCACCTCGTCGGCGATGCGCCGGAAGGGCTCGGGATCGATGATCCGGGGGTAGGCGGTGGCCCCGGCGACGATGAGCTTGGGATGGTGCTCGAGGGCGAGGTCGCGTACCTGGTCGAAGTCGATGCGCTCGTCGGACCTGGTGACCCCGTAGGAGACGAAGTGGTAGAAGCGGCCGGACAGGCTGACGGGCAGCCCGTGGGTGATGTGGCCCCCCTGGTCAAGCCGCATGCCGAGAGCGGTATCGCCCGGTTCCAGCACCGCCAGGTAGACGGCGGTGTTCGCGTTGGCCCCCGAGTGGGGCTGGACGTTGGCGTGACCACCGCCGAAAAGCCGCTTGACCCGCTCGATGGCCAGCGCCTCCATCTGGTCGACGACCTGGTTGCCGCCGTAGTACCGCTTGCCGGGATAGCCCTCGCTGTACTTGTTGGTGAGCACGGTGCCGGCAGCCGCCATCACCGCCGGCGAGGCGAAGTTCTCCGAGGCGATGAGCTGCAACGTGGTGTTCTGCCGGCGGACCTCGTCGGCGATGAGCGCCGCGACTTCGGGGTCGGCTGCGGCAAGGGGATCGGGCATGCGTCCTCCGGGCCGGTGAGGCCCACAGCCTAACGAGTTCCTTCCCGGCGCCTCCTTACCGGCCCGATGAGGGGCCGTACCCCCACATCCTCCGGGTGCGCCGCCGCGCTCCTCAAAGTCCTCTCCACCGCTCAGGTGGCACCGGTTCCGGCCGATGGGTGTCGACAAGCCCCAAGGAACAGGACCGTAGATCTCTGCCGACCGGGCTCACCTCAGACCGAAGGAGCCAGACATGACCAGATGGATCCGGCAGCTCGGCAGATCGGACGGCCACGGCCCAGAGCGGCCTGGCCACTCGTTCGATGAAGCCCGCAGCCCCCTGTCGACCTCGCCGCCCACCTCGTACGGCGGCGG
Source organism: Acidimicrobiales bacterium (assembly GCA_038232515.1). Taxonomy (GTDB): domain Bacteria; phylum Actinomycetota; class Acidimicrobiia; order Acidimicrobiales; family JAUJNH01; genus JBBSHS01. The sequence goes on along the minus strand of JBBSHS010000053.1, from coordinate 6,858 downwards.
ACACGGGTCTGCGACGTGGCCGGCGGTCGTCATCGAAGCCCCCCGGGCGGGGTCCCTCGTCGGGCGGGCGGATCTCCGTCGATGACATCGTTCGGCTAGCGGCGTCGTCGGCGTCGACGCCGAACGCGACGAACCGGGTCGGCACTGGTGACGCCCGCTGGCCACTCGGACGGTCTGAGGCCGGCTGAGCCGTCCGGTGCCCGGCGGGTCGCGTGCGTGTCGGTGACGCCTGAGAGGAGAATTGCCGGCATGGCTGCATGGATCTGTGTCACCTGCGGCGTCCAGCACGCCGACACCCCCGGACCGCCCGATGGGTGCGCCATCTGCCTGGACGAGCGCCAATATGTCGGATGGGAAGGCCAGAGGTGGACGACCCAGGCTGAGTTGGCGGGCTACCACCACAACGAGGTCCGTGAGGAGGAGCCCGATCTCGTCGGCATATGCACCAGCCCCTCGTTCGGGATCGGTCAAAGGGCCCTGCTGGTGCGCACGGCTGGCGGCAATGTGCTGTGGGACTGCATCTCGCTGCTGGACGACGCCACCGTCGAGGACGTCGAGCGTCGCGGCGGGGTGGCCGCCATCTGCTGCTCGCACCCGCACTTCTACGGCTCGTGCACCGATTGGGCCCAAGCCTTGGGCGCCCCGGTCTACATCCCGGCCGCCGACCGGGCCTGGGTGATGCGACCGAGCGACCATGTGGTCATCTGGGCGGAGGACGCCATCGAACCGGTTCCCGGACTGACGCTGGCCCGCATCGGCGGCCATTTCGACGGTGCCGCGGTGCTCCACTGGCCGGCTGGAGCCCAAGGCCGAGGTGCGCTGCTCACCGGCGACACCATCACGGTGGTCCAGGACCGTCGGTGGGTCAGCTTCATGTGGAGCTATCCCAACCTGATACCGCTGGCCGCCCCGGCGGTGCGAGACATCGCGGAGCGGGTCGGCCGCTTCTCGTTCGACCGCGTCTACGGCGGCTGGTGGGGACGTGTGGTGCTCGGCGATGGAGCCGCCGCTGTGCGCCGCTCGGCTGACCGCTACGTGGCCAGGGTGGGCCAACCGCTGGACGGTTAGGCCGGCTCCAAGGCGTGATCAGGTCGATGGCCGGGTCGTCCACGGGGCTAGCACGATGGTGACGGTCAACGCCGGCCTCCGGGGCCGGCACTGCGGGGGTCGGCGTCGTGACGCGGGGCGGGAGGCGTCATGGCCCGATGGTGCACCCCCGGGCCGGCAAATCGTCCACCCGGCAATGCCCCCATCGCGCCCTGGGGGCCCGCGGGTGGATCCCGTGGGCCTTGGGTACGTCAAGGCGGCATGGGTCAGTCGGCACCGACTCGGATCGGTACCCGCCTCGGACGCGCCGCTGACAGCGGGTGGGTGGAGGTGGCCGGGCGCTTCGGCCTGGCCGCCCGCGGCGTCATGTACCTGGTAGTTGGCGGGCTGGCCGCCCGGATTGCCCTCGGAGGCAACGAGTCCCGTCCGGCCGACAAGCAAGGGGCGCTCCAGGCCGTCGCCCGCACCGGCTTGGGCCGGGTGGCCCTCGTAGTCCTCGCCGCCGGGTTCGCCGGGTTCGCCCTGTGGCGTTTCGCCCAGGCCCTACAAGGCGACGATCCCGGGCCCAACCGTGGCCGTGGTCAGGCGACGGACCAGGCCCGGGGCTGGGCCCGCCGGCTGGGCAAGGTCGGTCAGGGCCTGGTGTACGTCGCCGCACTTGCCACCGCCCTCTCCGTGCTGAGCGGGTCGGGCGGCGGCCAGGGCGACCAGCAGGGCCGAACGTGGACAGCCCGCGTCCTGGGCTGGCCCGGCGGCCGCCTGCTGGTGGGCGCGGTGGGCCTCGTCATCGTCGGGGCGGGCCTCGGGCTGGCGGCCTGGGGCCTGGGCCGGCGCTTCGAGAAGCAGTGGCGCAACGGGCGCATGCCGCCGTGGCTGCGGACCGCCGCCGGTGCCGTGGGCATGGCCGGCTTCGTGGCCCGTGGCCTGGTCTTCGCCCTGCTCGGGCTCCTACTGCTGAAGGCGGCCGTGGTCTTCGACCCGAACCAGGCCCAAGGTGTAGACGGCACGCTGCGGGCCATCGCCGCTCAACCCGACGGCCGTGTCCTGCTGCTGGCCGCCGCCGCCGGGCTCGCCGCCTTCGGGCTGGCCTCGTTCGTCGACGCCCGCTACCGCAAGCTGTGACCGGCGCGCCGGCGGTGCGCCACCCCGCCGGGTACCACCGTCGTCAGATCCGGCCCTTCTTCTTCAGGAACGACTCCGTCGCCGCATAGAAGCCGACCGTGCCGGCGGCGAGGGCGACCCCAACGGTGGCCACGAAGGTCCCGAAGCGCAGGGCGCCGGACCCGGACTCCGAGATCAGGACAAGTGCCCGTATGACCCCGAAGACGGTGATGACCCCCGCCAGCGCGGCCGTCACCCGCAGGAGGATCGGGCGGCCGATACCGCCGGGGGGGTCGGGCGTGAGCAGCAGGAGGGCAACGGCGATGCCCAGCAGGGCCACATCGCCCACGTCCACGGTGTCGGTCAGGTTCAGCAGGTGACCCCGGAACCCGCCGACGGGGGCGGAAGTGACGGCCTCGAACAGGCCGCCAACGATGGCGAACAGCACCGCCGCCAGCAGTCCCGTGGCGGCGAGGGTGGACGGGTCAGCCGCCATCCCGCCCAACCCCTTCGGAGCCGCCTGGTAACCGGGGCCGCTGGGCGCCGCCGACGGGTACCCGGCAGATGGCGCCGGCGGATAGCCGGGGGGCGGACCGGGCGGAGGCTCCATGCCGCCGCCGTACTGACCAGGCGCCCCCGGCGGGCCGGCGGTGGGCGGGGGCGGGCTCCATTGCGGATCCATTGGATCGGTCATTCCAGCAGTGTCGCGCTCGGCGACGGCCGGAGAAAGCACCCGGTCCTGGAGCGCATGGTGGGAACGTTGTGTGCACAACTACCGGGGCTTCGCCCCCGCCCGACGAGCAGGTCATCCTTAGGGGCCTACCCCACGAACCCGACGACGAGTGGCGGGGACCGTCCCGTCCTGACCAACCTCCAGGGCCACTCCGTATACGACAACCAGAACCAGCGGACGGCGGGCCCCCGTGGGCCGGCCACACTCGAGCACTTCGACCGGGAGCGGGTGCCCGAGCGCGTCGTCCATGCCCGCGGGGCCACCTCCTTCGGCTGGTTCGAGGCGTATGGCACCATAGGAGACGAGCCCGCGTCGCGTTACACGCGGGTCAATCTCTTCCAGGACAAGGGAAAGCGCACCGACGTCGCCGTCCGCTTCTCCACCGTCGCCGGTGGGCACGACTCGGCCGAGACGGCCAGCGACCCCCGCGGCTTCGCCGTCAAGTTCTACACCGAAGACGGCAACTGGGACCTCGCCGGCAACAACCTCGGCGTGTTCTTCATCCGCGACGCCATCAAGGTCCCGGATTACATCCACTACCAGAAGCCCGACCCCCTGACCTTCCGGCAGGAGCCCGAACGGATTTCGACTTCATCAGTCTCACGCCCGAGTCGATGGACACCACGCGGCATCCCTGCCGATTACCGGCACATGCAGGGCTTTGGCGTCAACACCTACAAGATGGTCACCGCCGAAGGTGACACCGTGCTGGTCAAGTAGCCCGAGGGGGAAGAGTTCCTGCTCATCTCCCCTCCAGTGACAGTGGCTTCAGTGGCGAGAGGAGCGCCGACGCAGCCGGCCGAGCGGTGTGGGACGGCCCAACAGGCTGGTGGCGCCGGCGCTCCAGGCGTCGAGAACGCTGCGGGTGAAGACGCCCTCGACGGCGGTGAGGGCGGCGGCGCCGAGGAGGATCGACGGCACGAGCGCCGGGTCGTCGTGGGCCAGCCCTCCCGCCAGGTCGACGGCGCCGACGATCTGGTGCTCCGCGTCGGCCAGGACGTGGACGTCGTAGAACCGACGACCGGCCGGGTGGACGCCCAACCGCTCCATCGCCCTGGCGTAGCGGCCCATCGGTCCCACGGAGGTCATCTCGAACAAGGCGAGATGGCCCACCAGGGCGCCCCGCCAGCGCCGGTGCAGCCCGAACATCGTGATGAGGTTGCCCGTGGCCAGGGTGGAACCGGGCAGCAGGTCGACGTGGACGCCGTAGCCCGAGGCGAGCCCGAGGGCCGACATCGTCTGGCCGAAGAGGGTGGCGTGCATGGCCGACGCCTGACCGCCGCCGTATTCGTCGGCCTGGATGCGGACCATGGCCGCCTTGGGGCCACCGGACAGCCGGGGGATGCCCCAGGTGTGGGGGTCGGCCTCCTTCAGCTGGTAGGCCGACCGGTGCACCGCCAGCTCGCGTACCTGCTCGATCGTGGCCTGCGTCTCGACGAAGCCGGACAGCGACGGGCCACCGCCGGACGTGGCCATGGACCAGAGCGCGTCGGGCACCTCACTGGCTTCGGTGGCCAGGTCGACGTCCAGCCCCTCCACCAAGGCGTCGGTGAAGGCGCGCTCGAGGGCCTGGACCCAACCGATCAGTGACGGCTCCCACTCCCAGCCGTCGTCGATACCCGCCAGGCCGCGGTAATGGAGCTCGTAGGCACAGTGCAGGGCCAACTGCAGGTCGTCGTCGACCCTGGGGTCCAGATCCGGCGACGGTCGGGGGGCAGCTCCGACATCGTGGGGCGCGCTGGTCAGATGGGACAACAGGCTGGCGCTCAGCGGCCCGCGGGGGGCGGGCAGGGGAGGCGGCGCGCAGCTGCTCACCGGGTTCACGCCCTCAGCCTGCCCGGTGCGCCACTTCCGCACTCCTGGCCGGGAGGGGAAACCGTCGTCAGCTGTCCGAGTCGGCGTCGCAGCACCCGCTGGGGCGTGGCCGCCCGCCGGAGGCGGACATCGCCCCAGCGGACACCCCCGTGGCGGAACCGGGCCCACAGGGCCAGCCACACGCACACGCCCCGCTCCGCCAGCCACAAGGGAGCGAGCACGGTCGACGGGAGACCGAAGACGGCCCGGCCCCCGGCCCGGCGTCGGCCGATCTCCGCCGTGGCCACCACCGTCCCAAACGCGATGGCCAGCGGACGCCAGCGCCTGAGGGTCAGCGCCGAGACGGTGCCGGGCACGATGGCCAGTTCGGCGACCAACCAGGCAGGCCGGGCCAGCTCGTCATAGGCCTGACGCGTCCGCTGCGACCAGAAGCGGGCGTTCGTGGGCGGTGATCGCCGGACGAACAGGTCCAACGGGGTGACCACCCGGCCGCCGGCGGCCCGGACCGTGCGCACCAGCTCCAGGTTCTCGAACAGCACGTCGCCGTCGTACCCACCGGCTGCCATCACCCGGCTTCGTCGCACCGCCAAGGTGCCGGGCCAGTCGCCTCCCAGCGCCCGGTTCAGGAGCGATCTGGAGGTGTCCCATCGGGCGTGCCAGGGCAGGGGATCGAAGTAGTTCTGGGGCCGGACGAGGTCGGCTCCGTCCAGCAACCCGACCACGCGCCGCAGGTTGGCGTCGTCGTAGCGGACGTCGTCATCGGCGATCACAACCCGCTCGTAACGGGATCGTCGCAGTCCGGTGACCACACCGTTGGCCTTGCCGGCCAGGCCCGACAGATCGGGATCGGGCCTCGTATGCAGCGCTACATCCGCCCACGCACCGGCGTGGGCCCGCTCCACCGCCGGCTGCGACCCGTCGACGACGACGACCTGGCACCGCTCCGCCAGCCACCGCACGTAGCCGACCAGTTCCTGCAGACCCTCGGTGCCGTCGGCCTTGACCGGGAGCACGTAGGTGGCGTCGAGCATCATGCCGCTCATGGCCGACGGCGGCGCCTCCGCCGGCCGGGGCTGGCGGAGCGACGGGCGGCGGTGGGGGGCCACGGGGTGAGCCGGGGCCCATTGTCGGGCCCGCCAGCCCGGCGTCGCTGGCCGTCTGCCTGCCGGTGCATTGATCGGCGGGCTGTCAGCGCGATGCCACCAGTGTCCGCGGCCGACCGGCCAGGTCGTGGCGCACTTCGGCTCGGGCGAAACCGGCCGCTTCAGCCAGGGCCACCACCTCGCCCGCCTGCCACGGGGCCGCTTCGACCATGAGGACCCCCGGCTCGTCCAGCCATGCCAGCGCGCCGAAGACGATCTCCTCGATGGCCTCCAGACCGGTCGGCCCGGGCACCAGGGCGCTCCGAGGCTCCCACCGGGCCACCTCAGGATCGAGGTCGGCCACCTCGCGTTCGGCCACGTACGGCGGGTTGGAGATCACCAACTGCAATCGTCCCCGCAGCACAGGGGGAAGGGCGTCGTACCACGACCCGGCCAGGAGCCGGACCCTGGTGGCGGCCCTGCCCCCCAGCCCAGCAAGGTTGGCCCGGGCCACCGCCAGCGCATCCTCGGATGCATCGGTGGCCCACACGCTGGCCCCCGCCTCCAGGGCCAGCGAGAGCGCTATGGCACCCGAGCCCGTACCCAGGTCGGCCACCATGGGCGGGCGCGGACCGAATGCACGCAGCTCGATGAGGGCCTCCTCCACGAGCTGTTCGGTCTCGGGGCGGGGAATCAGGACGCGCCGGTCCACCAGCAGGTCGAGCCGACGGAACCCCCACCGGGCCACGACGTACTGCAACGGCTCGCCGGCGGCGCGGCGCTCGACCATCCCGGCCACGAACGCCCCGACCCGCGCCGGTACCGGCTCGTCCAGCACCAGCACCCACGCCGCCCCAGCCGTCCCGGAGGCCCGCTCCAAGATGCGCCGCCCATCCCCCACCCCCACCCGCTCCCCCACCTCCCGCCAAAGCTCCCCCCAAGTCACCCCTCAACCAGTCTTGCCAACGCAGCCGGCCAGGCGGTGCGGGGTCCCGCCGGCGCAGCCGGCCGGGGCGTTTGCCGGCCAGCCGGCCGGCGGTCTTGCCGGCGCAGCCGGCCGGGGGGCGTGGGGGGGGGGGG
>JBBSHS010000052.1:0-18705 GCA_038232515.1 Acidimicrobiales bacterium | reverse complement strand
TCGAGTCGTCGCCCGGCCGGGGCACACGGGTCTCGGGCCGCATCCCCCTCGAAGCGGCCAGCCAGCCCGTGGGGGGATGAACGGTCGTGGGCGAGGGTGGAAACCCCACATCGGACACGTTCGTAGTACCACGGAGCCGAGTATACGAATAGATCTACATTACTGTAGACTGGGGAGCATGAGCACGACGATTCGGGTAAGCACGGCTACACGAGACCGCATCGCGTCACTGGCCGAGGTCAGTGGTCAGCCGATGAACGCGGTGGTCGTTGAGGCGCTCGATGCACTGGAGCGGCGGCGATTCTTCGGGGAGTTCAATGCCAGGTACGGCGAGCTGCGGGTCAACGGAGAGGATTGGAGCGACGTCGAGGTCGAGCGAGCGACCGAAGCGCGCTCGTTGCCCGACTCGTCGAGTTGACCGCTCGCAGGGGCGAGATATGGCTGCTCGACTTCGGTGACCCCATCGGGGCGGAGCAGGCCGGTCGTCGGCCGGCATTGGTCATGTCCGACGACGAGTTGAACGAGGGACCTTCAGGTCTCGCCATCGTCATCCCGATCACCTCGGCGCGCCGGGGCCTGCTGTCGCACGTGGAGCTGTACGACGTGACCAGCGGGCTCGACGAGGTCAGCTACGCCAAGTGTGAGGACGTCAAATCGGTGTCCGCCCGGCGGCTCGTCACCCGGCTCGGTGTGGCTCCCCCGCAGGCGGTCTTCGCCGTCGAGCGGATCCTGCGGTTCCTGCTCGCTTTATAGGCGCGCTGCGTCGGGTCAGGTTGAGGTTTGGTCGAGGGAGCACCCGTTGTGGCCGACGCGGCCGTCCCAGACCTTGCGCAGGACCAGCGGGCCGAAGTCCTCCTTGTTGACGTAGGCGGCCATGCCCGACGTGCCGGCGTCGGCCGGCAGGTCGTCGGCCTGGTAGGTCGACAGCAGGACGACGACGACATCGGGACGGGTGGCGGTGATCCGCCGGGTGGCCTCGATGCCACTGATGCCGCCCATGTTGATGTCCATGAGGACGAGCCGGGGCCCAAGCGCCTCCACCATCTCGACGGCGGCCTCACCCGACTCCGCCTCGCCGACCACGTCGAAACCGGGCGTCACCTTGACGACGGCCGTGGCGGCGCGCCGAAAGGGCGGTTGGTCGTCGACAATCAGAACCGGGACCGGATCGCTCATCCCGCGCCCATCATCACACGGCCAGGCATCGGCGACCACCGTGCCTGCCCCCCCAAACGGGGGTGGCCTAACCCGCCCGGTCGCCCAGGAACAGCAGCACGGCCTTGACCCGGCGGTGGATCTCGCGTTCCTCGGTCAGGCCCAACTTGGAGAAGATGGAGCTGATGTGCTTCTCCACGGCCCGCTCGGACAGCACCAGGCTGGAGGCGACGGACTGGTTGTTCTTGCCCTGAGCCATCTCCGACAGGATCTCGATCTCCCGGGGGGTGAGCTGGCGCAGCGGCGAGGAGCGCGACTTGGAGCGGGCGGCTACGAGGGCGTCGATCACCTTGGGGTCGATGACCGAGCCGCCTCGGTCCACCTCCTCTATGGCGGCCAGCAGCTGGCCCACGTCGGACACCCGTTCCTTGAGCAGGTAGCCGCGGCCCCGGGAGCCGCCGTCGAGGAAGGCCAGTGCGTACTCCGGATCGGCATACTGGCTGAGGACGACCACGCCGCCCGCGGGGTTCACGGCCCGTTGCCGTTCGGCGGCCTGGAGCCCCTCGTCGGTCCCCGTGGGCGGCATGCGGATGTCGGTGAGGACCACGTCGGGCCGCTCGGACTCGATGGCCGCCAGCACCGACGGGAGGTCGCCGCACACGGCCACCAGCTCGAGCTCGGGACGGCTGTCGATGAGGCGGCGGACACCCTCGCGCAGGAGGTAGTTGTCCTCAGCGAGGACGACCCGGATGGCCATGGCCCGTGGAGGATACGACGATGTGCCGGCCGCCGGGCCACGGCCGGCTGATGGCGGGCAACGACAAGATGCAGTTTGACGGGCGCGGCCCGGCCGGCCGACGAGGGACGTGCCCGGCGGACTCACGACGTCGCCCGCCCCACCGGGGCCCTCCGTCGCCCACTTCGTCGACGGTTCACTCGCCTCGAAACTCGTGGGCGGCGCTGGTGCGGCCCGCCACCCACGCCGGACCGGCGGCCACCAGGTTGGCCACGGCCAGGGCAATGGGTACGGTGGCCAGAGTGGCCAGCAGCGGGAGCACCGGATCGGCGACGGCCCCGAGCTGGACGGCGAACAGCCGATAGGACCACCGACCGCTGGCCAGGCCGAGCGGGATGGCCACGACCAGTGCCGCCAGTACCAGTGCGGTGGCGAAGCTGGCCACCGCCGTGCCCACCTGCCGGCGCACGAAGCCCAGCGTCTTGAGCAGGGCCAGGTCGCGACGCCGCTCGCGGATGGAGCTGACGAGGGTGTGGCCGAGCGTGGCGGCGGCGGCCAGGCCGAGGAGCCCGACCAGCAGCAGCGCCGACGATGGTCGGGCGCCGTTGGCGAGGTCGGCGGCCCGCTGCGCCCCGTACGCCTCTTCATCCCGGCGCGGGTCGCCAAGCTCCTCCCGCAGACGGCTTCGGGCCCCCTCCTGGGAGGAGCCGGGGGTAAGGCGCTGGGCGGCAAGGCGCACCACCACGGCGTTGGCCTGGTCACCCGGGGCCATGCGTGCCAACGCCGGCGCCGACATCACCACCCCGTCTCCCAACCCGGCCCGACGGGCGTCCACGCGACCGAAGGAGGGGAGCACGGCTCGGCCGACCACGCGGTAGCGCCCGGTGGCCTTGGCCAGCGTCACCGTCACCCAGTCGCCGATCGACTTGTGGATACGCCGGAGCGTGGAAGTACCCAGGAGGATCTCCTGGTCGGACGAAAGGGGTCGGCCGGCGATGACGGGGGGCAGCACCGAGCCCTCGACCTGGGCGAGACCGAGTGCCGATGTGGCCACGCCGTCGACCAGCACGTCGTCGAAGGCGATCGTGCTGTAGGCGGCCACCGCCGGGTCACCGTCCAGCGGATGGAGATCATCGGCGGTATAGCTCCCGTAGCCGCCAGAAGAGAGGTACCCGAGGTCCCAGTTCCAACCGTACAGGGCCGGGGTGCGCCGGAGATGGGCCAGGTTGGCCCCGAAGGTCAGCGAAGCGCCGACGGCGGCGAGGGCGACGATGGCTCCGGCCAACGTGGCCCGTACGGGTACTGCCGTACCGCCCCGTCCGGGCTCGAGGGCGAAGCGCACGCCCACGCCCACACTCGGGGGCAGCCCCGCCACCACGCCGTTGCCGGCGCCGGTCCCGGCGGTGCGCCGCTCGGCCGGTAGGCGGCTGACCCGTCGAGCCGCCAGCCCGGCCCGACACAGGACGAGCACCACGAATATGAGCCCGCCACCTACCAGCACCGTGGCGTCGAGCGACAGTCCCGGTCGGGGCTCGACCTGGCGCACCGGTACCAGCGGGAACAGCGGAGATAGAACGAAGGCCGTCGCCACCGCCCCGGCCCCGCCGAGGACGGCGACGACCGCACCGGTCAGTGTCGAAAGGACGAACAGCTGGCGCGGCTCCAGGCCCAGCGCCCGTAGGACAGGGTGCTCGACCGCACCACGGCGGATGTGGCGCGACAACGCCTGGCCGATGACCAGCAGGGCGACGGCGAGGGCGAGCCCGGCGAACAGGGCCAATACCACCACCGTGGGCCGGATGGCATGCTGGGCCCGGGCGGTGATCTCGCCCGCGTCCTCGACGTGGGCATTGCCTGCCGGGTCGTCGGGGTTGTCGAGCAGCCGCTGGGCGGCGGCCTGCACCCCAGCCACGCCGCTGCGACCCTTCCGAAGGCGCAGCCCGAGGCGCAGGAACGTGGTGTCGGCGGTGTGCTGGGCGTAGTAGGCGGACGTGAGGGTCACGACCGCCGTACGGCTGACGTCGTCCTGCACCACCTCGTCACCGCCCACGACGACACCGGTGACCCGGAGCAGGACCGGCGTCGGCACCGCCGCCAGCCCGCCGCTGGCCGCCGGGCCCGCCTCGGCCACGGTCTCGCGCAGGATCGTCAGGTGGTCACCAGGTGCGATATGGCGGCGCTTGGCCAGCGTCTCGTTGACCACGGCCTCGTCCGGCCGGTCGAGCACCGGGAACCGGCCCGCCACCAAGGCCAGGCGGTCGGTAGTGAAGAAGCGGCCGTCCACGCTGGCCACCGCCTGGATGGCCCCTTCGAAGTCCGGAGCCCCGTCCGGGCCGGCCAGGAAGGCCAGCATGCCACTGGACAACGAGTGCCCGGCCACACCGGGCAGGGCGTCGGCGATCTGAGCCGGGGTGTGCCCACCGAGGTCGGCCGGCAGGTCCACCGTCACCTGCGACGACTCCGCCGAGCGCAGGAACCGGGGATAGGCGGAGGCGGTCCGACGGGCACCCGCCGCCGTGGCCAGGGCCACGCCCCCGGCCAGGGCCGAGAGCACACTGAGCAACACGAGAGCGCGCCAGGAGGCTCGGACCTCCCTTCGAAAGCGGAGGAGAACGGCGGTCATTCAGCCCGGGCCGAAGACGCCTGCAGCCGATTCACGGCACAGAGCATGCCCAGGGCCGCCAGCCGCTAACAGGGGGCAGGCACGTGGGCCGAAAGGGGGCTGGCCGGGCCCCGTCGGTGGTCAGCACCCCTGTGCGGGGTGGGGCAGCCCGCCGCCACGACGCCTGTTGGCACCCTGGGAACGAGCAGGGCGGCCTCGTAGCGTGGCCCCCGGTGCCGGCGTTCAGGGCGACACGGGCGCAGAGCGGGCCCATACCGCGCTCGTCGTCCGACCCGCCAGCTGTTGCGCCGGATCAATCCTCCACGAGCCGCCGGCCTCCCAACGCCGTGGCCCACGGAGCTGACATTTCCCGACGAACGAGAACAAGGAGAGACACAATGATGTTGCAAAGACTGGGACGGTCCTGGACCGTCCGGCTGGGGTTCAGCGCCGCCGTGGTGGTGTCGGCGCTGGGCATGTCCGCCCTGCCCTCCTCGGCCCACACCGTGAAGCGGCCGTTGGCCGTGGTGGCCAAGAACTTCCGGTTCCTGGGCGTGCCCAGGTCGCTGCCCGCCGGCCAGTACGACGTGCGGTTCCTGAACATCAGCCCGGACGAGCACGAGCTCGTGGCCTTCAATCTGGGCCCGGTGTGCAGCCGGACCATCACCACCGCCGCCCAGGCCCGGGCGTTGCTCGACAGCGGCCAGGATCCCGACGTGGTCTGTCCCGGCAACAACTTCGAGGGATACGCCAGCGCCGGCCCCGGCGGTACCGACCGCGAAGACTTCACCTTGTCGCCCGGGCGGACGCTCTATTTCTGCGGGGTCCCCGAGAACGGCGTCCCCCACTTCGACCTGGGGATGATCGGCTTCATCAACGTGTTCGCGGTACCGACCGGCCGCTGAACTGCCCGGTCCCGGGCGACGGCCCGCCCTCCGGGGCGGGACCGTCGCCGGGACCGGCCGGTACGACCCCCTGGCGGGTGGACCAGAACAGCTCCCAGGCGGCCCAGGCGATCAGCACCACGACCCACAGCTGCCAGTGGGCCACGCCCGACATGCCGTCGGCGAGGTAGAGGATGAGGGCGCTGGCGAAGGCGACGATCGAGGCGCTGGTGAGCCAGGCCCCCCGGTCCCCGGCCGGGGCCAGGCGGGCCGCCACCATCAGGCCGACGCCGATGCCCAGCATGTAGGCCGGCGTGGTGCGGGCGGCCGGGACGACCCCGTGGTCCACCAGCAGCACGGCGCTGCCCCAGCCGGCCAGCACCAGGCCCGTGGCCAGTGGCCGGCCCCGGGAGCCGAACAGGCCGGCGGCCACCGCGATGAGCCCGAGGGCCAGGGGCGTAAGGTCGAAGTTGGCCTTGGCCACGCCCTCCAGGAGTGCGTACACGCCGGCTCCGACGAGGAGCACGACAGCCGAGCCGGCGCTGCGACGGGCCAGCAGGCGGCCCGTCGCAGCGTGTTCCACCATGTCAGGCTGGCACACCGGCACGGCTGAGACTGGTCGCCCGGGGGCCCGCCCCCCTTTCCTTCACCGGCGCCGACCCGCCGACTGGCCGCTGCGCAACTCGAGCCTGTCCGGTCGGCCCGGTGCAGACCTTGACGCCTCGGCCCCTCAGCATCCCGTGGTGTCGTGCCCCTCGTCAGTGCCCTGGTCTTTGTCAGGGGCGGGATGGAAGACGGTCACCTCGCTGGTGGACGACCCGATTTCTATTCCGGCCTCCTGCAGTTCCTCATAGATGTGCCGGGTCAGGGTGTCTTTGGTGCTGCGAGCGCTGCGTATGGGCACCGGGAAGCGGGCCGAGAGCTCCAGGTAGCTGTCCGTGGCCCGGACGAAGACGCGGGGTTCCACCTCGGCCTGTGACACGGGGTAGCGGCGGGCCATGTGCCGCACGGCCTCACCTGCGCCCTGGGCGGCGGTTATGCGCGTGGCCTCGTCGAGGATGATCTTCTCCGCCAGCTTCCAGTCGCTGCGGTACGAGATCGGAAAGGACAACTCCTCCCATACGAAATCGATGAGGGCGCTGAAGTTGTAGACGGGGTCGGTGAACGTGGCCTTGTTGGAAACGGCCACCACCCGCCCGGTGTACTGCCGGCCTTTGACCCACGTACCGCCATCGGTGGCCGAGCCGATCTCCATGAGCTTGGTCCGCAGCAGGGTGATGTCGATTACGTCGCCTCTCACGCCGAGCATCTGCACCCGGTCCCCTACTCGGAACAGGCCGCCCGAGACGATGTTGAACCAGCCGGCGACGGCCCCGATCGTCTCCTGCATGGCAAAGGCGATGCCGGCCGCAGCAAAGCCGAGGATCTCAGCCGCACGTCCCGCGAAGGCCCGCCAGATGGCGCCGAGGGCGATCACCGTCAGCAGACCGGTCAGGTAGCGGATCAGCTTGCGGGCGTGGTAGCGGGCGAGCGGTTCACTGAGGAAGCGACCGACGATGACCCCCGTGGTGAGGATGACGATGAGGGCGATGCCGACCGTGACCCCACTGGCCACGATCTGAGAGCTCGGCGCCCCGGCGTTACCGTAAGCCGAGAGCATCGACGTTGTACCGACCCCACCGGCCACCACGGACGGACCTCCAAGGAGCATCCCGCCTGAGTCTTGCCTGATGACCCGCCTGCGGCGAACCGCCTGGCAGACAACCTCGTCGAGAGTTCCGGCTCACAGGTATGTTCAGAGACCGAGCAGGGAGCGGAGGTCGGCCGACCCCCGGGCCCCGGCCAGGAGGGGGAGCCCGAGCATCTCCTCGGTGGTGCGCAGCAACGAGTAATGGTCGACTGGGGCGGTGACGACCGTGGCCGGGCGGACGGTCGGCGCGATGACGAGGTTGGCGACCGGTGTGGGCTCGTCCCAGACCACGAACACCACCGTGCCACCGCTCCGGTACGCCGGGCTGGCCGTGATGAGGGGCAGCCAGACCGACAGCCACTGGTCGCCGACCGGCACGGCACAGTCGTGGGTGTCGTGGCAGACGTCGGGGGTGATGACGCTGAGCTGGGGGAGGCGGTCGGCGGCGAGGTCGTCGTGCAACGCGCCGGCGGTGGCCGTGCCCAGCGGCACGTCATCCGAACCGCAGGCGGCACGGTCGTCGGCGCCCTGGTAATAGGCCGCCGGGTTGTGCCTCACGCCGTAGCGCCCGGATGACAACAGGGCGCAGGGGCCGGGCATGGCTTCCTCGTAGCTGCGTTCGGTGTGGCCACCGGTCCGGACCTGGCGGAAGAGGTTGTCGATGGTGAGCGGGTGGGCGGGCGGCGGGGCGTCGTCGTGGATCCCGCTCGCCGTCCCGCTGGTGGCTCCGAGGTAGTTGGGGAGCGACGGCTTGCCTACCGCCGACCAATGGGTGGCCGTGGCGCAGCTGTGGGCCATCGCCGTCTCGAACGGTGCCTGCGCCGAGCCGACAATCTCGGTCTCGGTGTGGCTCTCCATGAAGATCCACACCACGTGGGCAATGGGCGCCGACGGGGCCCCCGCCGCTCCACAGGGCGACGACGCATTCGGGGTGGTGGACGAGACCGGCGGGGAGGCGGGGGGCCCGGTGATCGCCGGCCTCGATGACCCGCCCGAGGTCCGGCCGTGGTGGGGCCCGGCGCACGCCGCTGCCACCAGGACCACCGCCAACCCGGTCATCACCGTCCGTCGCAGTCGACGGTGCCCACCCATGGGCTCCAGCCCTGCCACTGCTACCGGGGCTTCGCCCCCGCCCGACGAGCCGGTCATCCTAGGACCTACGAGCGGCGATGTTCTTCACCCGCACCCTGAGCGCAGTCGCCCTACGTTCGTGGGCCGACCGTCACCCTCGAACCCGACCCGGACCTCCCACACCCCTACGCCGTCAGTTCGACAAACTCGAAGCCGCCTCACTGGCCTTGTCGACCACAGCATGGAACTTAACTCAATCATGTCGGCTGCTAGGCGCAAAGCGCCTAGAGGAGGCCCATCACGATGTCGAAGGCGTCGGCCACAGTCCCCACGTCGTCAGGCTCGATGTCAGGGATGGTGATGCCGAACTCGTCGTTGAGGGCCAGCGTGCACTCGACGATGGCCAGACTGTCGGCGTCGAGGTCCTCGGCCCAGCGCTTGTCCAAGGTGATCGTGCCGGGCTCCGTCTCGAGCACGTCGGCCACCGCGGTCTGGAAACGGGAAAGCGCCTCGTCTCGGTCCATGGCCGCCGACTCTACGAGTTGTCCGTGGCCGTCGAACATCGGCTCCTTACGGACTGGGACGGCGGACGATCGGGCCCGCCGAACCGCCTCCCATGCACGTCACCCGCAGGGTCAGGGACGGCGGAACACCAGGGTGGCGTTGTGGCCCCCGAACCCGAAGCTGTTGGTCATGGCCACCTCGACGTCGGCCTGACGGGCGACGTGGGGGACGTAGTCGAGGTCGCACTCCGGGTCCGGGTCGTCGAGGTTGATGGTGGGCGGGAGCACGCCCTGGTTCAGCACCTGAACGCACACGAAGGCCTCGAAGGCGCCGGCGGCCCCGAGCAGGTGCCCGGTCATGGACTTGGTGGACGACATCGGCACGCCGTCGCCCAGCACGGCCTTGACAGCCAGCGTCTCGACCCGGTCATTGGGTGGCGTCGAAGTACCGTGAGCGTTGACGTAGCCAACCTCCGACGCGGCGATGCCGGCTTCGTGCAGCGCCCCTCGCATGCAGGCGATGGCGCCCTCGCCTTCTGGGTGCGGAGCGGTCTGGTGGTGGGCGTCACAGGACGAACCGAAGCCCACCAGCTCGGCCAGGACAGTGGCGCCCCGGGCCAGAGCATGCCCGAGCTCCTCGAGCACGAGGCAGGCGGCGCCTTCGGCGGCCACGAAGCCGTCACGGCCGGCGTCGAAGGGCCGGGACGCCCGTTGGGGCTCGTCATTGCGGGTGGACAGCGCTTTCATGGCGGCAAAACCGGCAATGCCGATCGGCACCAGCCCGGCCTCGGCACCGCCGCACACCATCGCGTCAGCCCGCCCCAGCCGGATCGTGTCGTATCCCTCGCCCAGGGCGTGGGCCGACGCCGCGCAGGCCGTCACGGTGCAGGAGTTGTGGCCCTTGGCCCCGATGGCCATGGCGATCTCACCGGCCGCCATGTTGGGGATCATCATCGGGCAGAAATATGGGTTGACCCACTCGGGCCCGCGCTCCACCAACACCCGTACCTCCCGCTCGAAGGTGCCCATCCCGCCGATCCCGCTGGCGAAGACGACGCCCACCCGATGGGCATCTTCGGCGGCCATGTCCAGATGCGAGTGCTCCACGGCCTCGGCCGCGGCCACCAGGCCGAACTGGGCGAAGCGGTCCAGGTGCTTGGCCCGCCGCCGGCCGAAGACGGCCGCCGGGTCGAAGCCGTCGACCTGGCCGGCGATGCGCACGGCGTAGTCGGTGGCGTCGAAGAGGGTCAACGGCCCTATGCCCGACCGGCCCTCGACCAGGGCCTCCCACGCCTGCCTGGTCCCGGTGCCCACCGGGCTGACCACGCCCATGCCGGTGACCACCACCCGTCGATCGAAGGCCATTGCTGGCAGCGTACGGCCGGGGCCGCACGAGCCGGCGTCTGACGTGCGGCCGTCGACCAGCCCTCGACGGGTCACGTCGGCACCGTCGGCGACGGCTCGTCGACCGGGGCGCCGTCGAGCATCACGAGCACGCGGGTGGCAAGGTGGCGAGCCAGCTCGACCTGCTGCTCTACCAGCACCACGGCCACGCCCCCGGCCGCCAGCTCGGCGAACACGGCTCCGCACCGGGCGGCCAGGCCCGGAGCCAGCCCGGCCGACGGCTCGTCGAGCAGCAGGACCCGGGGGCCGCTGGCCACCACCCGGCCGATGGCCACCAGCTGCTGCTGGCCGCCGGACAGGGTGGCCGCGGGGAGGTCGAGCGACCTGACGAGTTCGGGAAAACGGTCCAGCCAACCGTCCAGGCGCCCCCGCAGGGCGGGCAGGTCGGGACGGCCCCGGGCCAGCGCCCCAGCTTCCAGGTTCTCCCGCACCGAGAGGGACGGGAACACCCGCCGGGTCTGGGCCAGCAACCGCAGGCCGAGGGCGGCCCGGCGCTCCGCCCCCAGGCGCGAAACGTCGTGGCCGTCGAGGCGGACACGGCCGCGGCGGGGCCGCAGCAGCCCGGCCACCGCCCCGAGCAGCGTGGACTTTCCCGACCCGTTGCCACCGAGGAGGGCCACCAGTTCGCCCGGTTGCACGTCGAGGTCGGCGCCCCGCACGACAGAGGTGGCGTCCCACCCCGCCGCCAGGTCGCGCACCGCCAAACCGCTCGACGGCCGCTGCTCAGCCACGTGCCGCCTCTTGGCCGTTGCTCCACCGCCGGGTCGAGCGACGCCCGTCGCCCACTCGGCCTGGCCCGATCCGGGCCACGGTCCGCATCACGTGGGCGCCCGCAGGTGTGGCGCCAGCAACGGGTGGCCCGCCACCTGGGTGAACGTCCCTTCGGCCAATACCCGGCCGTCGGCCATGCCCACCACCCGGTCGCACAGCCGGTCGACCATGCCGGTGTCGTGCTCAACCACCAGCACTCCGACGCCGTGGTCGCGTTCACCGGCGATGAGGTCGGCCAGAGTCGCCCGCTGGTCGGGCTGGACGCCGGCGCCGGGCTCGTCCAGGATCAGGAAGCGGGGATGGGCGGCGAACGCCCGCGCCAGCTCGACCCGCCGGCGCTGGCCGTGGGACAGGGCGGTCACCCGGCGGTCGGCCACATCGGCCAGGCCGACACGCTCGAGCGCGGCCATGGCGCCGGCAGTGAGGCATCGCTGGCGGCGACGGAACGACGGGGGCCGCAGCAGCGCCTGCACCAGCGAGGCACGGTCACACCGCTGTGCCCCCGTCCGAACGTTGTCCAGGACGTTCATGCCCTCGAACAGCCGCACGCTCTGGAAGGTGCGGACCACCCCGGCGGCGGCGAAGCGGTCCGGCCCACGACCGGTCAGATCGTGGGCATCGACCGACACACGGCCGCTGGATGGCGCCACCACGCCCGACAACAGGTTCACCAGCGTGGTCTTGCCCGAACCGTTGGGGCCGACGAGGCCGACGACCTCGCCCGGCGCAATCTCAATGGACACGTCGGCCACGGCATGGACGCCGGCGAAGTGGCGACTGACGCGGTCGAGGCGCAGGGTCACGTGGCGGCCATACCCAAGCGGGCCCGGATACGGGCCACGGCCTCGCCCACGAGTCCCAGGCGCAAGGCGACGACCGCCAGTATGAGCGCCCCGGTGACACCTTGGGAGACGGCGGCGTGGCCCGTCAGCCGGTCCACCAGCGCGGTGAGGCCCACGGCCACGGCCACCGTGCGACCCAGTCGGGCGGGCCCAGCCACGAGTACGACGAGGAGAACGGTGACGGTCTGGTCCAGGCCGAACGACACCGAAGATACGAAGCCTTGTTGCACGGCGAACAGTGAACCGGCCACCCCGGCCAGCCCTGCGCCCACCGCGAAGGCCAAGACACGGATGCGGCCCGAGTGGACGCCGAGGGCCTGGGCCGCCACCTCGTCGTCCCTATCGGCCATCCAGGCCCGTCCCAGGGGTGACGCCCGCAGCGCGGCGAACACCCACAGGCAGGCGAGGGCCACGGCCAGGGCCAGCCCGTACAGGCCGCGTTCGTTCAGGGCGCGGCCGAACAGGCGTACCGGGGGCACGGCGATGCCCGGATACCCGTTGGTGAAGAACGTGGTCTGGAGGTAGAGCCGCTGGAGGATCTCGCCTGCGCCAAGGGTGACGAGAGCCAGCACGTCGCCCCGCACCCGTAGGCCGGGCAGGCCCACCACGGCACCCACGGCGGCGGCGCAGGCCACCGAAGGCAGCAGCGCCGTCCAGAAGCCCAGGCCCTGGGCCGTCGTCAACTGGGCGGTGGCGTAGGCGCCCACCCCCATGAGCGGGGCGTGGGCCACCGACAGTTGGCCCGACAACCCGTAGGTGACCTGGAGACCCAGGGCCAGCACGACGGCGACGGCCACGGTGGTTCCCAGGCCGTAGCCACGGTGCCCGCCCATGGCCACGGGCACCACTGAGACCGCCGCCATGGCCAGCCCGGGAAGGACCCTCCCTCTGGTCAACGGTCGAGCGGGACGGCCTTCACGGCGGTGGCGCCGGTCTGCTCGTAGCCCCCGGTGAACACCGGCTTGCCACCCTGGATCCTGAACACGTACAGCCGGCCGCCGAGGCGCGAGCCGTCGGGGCCGAAGCGCAGCGGTCCGACCCCGGTGTCGGCGATGGTGATCCTGTGGAGAGGCTCGGCCATGGCCTTGGCCCCGGTGGCTCCGTCGGCGAGGGCGGGGGCCACCGCCACGACGCCCTCGTAGGCGAACACCGCAGGGTCGGGCACGATCGACTCGCCGGTCTGCTTGGCGTAGGCGTCGGCCAAGGGCTTGGCCGCCGGGGTATTGCGTTGGGCATCGGTCGGGCTGTTGCCCACCACGCCCTCGGCCAGCGGGCCGGCGTCCTTCAAGAAGGTGTCGGAGTTGGTGATACCCCCCGGGTCGAACGCAGGCACCTTGAGGCCCAGCTCATCCGCCTGCTTGAGGATGAGCGCGTCGGAATCGGCCAGGCCCACCATGACCAGCGAGTCGGGGTTGGCGGCCTTGACCTTGGCCAACTGCGAGCGCAGGTCGGTGTCGCTGAAGCCGAAGGACTCGTTGGCCACCACCGGGGCGCCCCCCGTCTGCAGCCGCGACACCGAGAAGCCGGCCACGCCCTCGCCGTAGGTACCAGTCAGGTGGATGATGGCGGGCTTGCGGTACCCGGCCTTCAGGAGCTCGTCGGCCACCGAATAGGCGTAGGCCGGGAACGTCGGGGGCACGACGAAGACGCTCTTGGCCGCGGTGGCGGCGGTGAGGATCTTCTCCGAGCTGGCGAAGGCCGACAGGTAGGCGAAACCGGCCTGGGAGGCGACAGGAGCGGCGGCGATGGACGCGTCCGACAGCCCGGAGCCGACGAAGGCGACCAGGCTCGAGTCGTCGACGATGGTGCGTATGTCGGCCGTGGCCCTGGCCGGGTCGTCGGCGTCGTCGAACTCCTTGAAGGCGATGCGGGCGCCCTTGTCGGGCCCGGCAGTCACGCCGCCGGCGCCGTTCAGCTGGTCGGCGGCCAGCTTGGCCCCGGCCCGGATCTGATCGCCGGTCGGCTTCTCAGCGCCCGAGAAGGGGCCGCCCAGGGCGATGGTCACCGTCTTGGGCGGGCTGGAGCCGGAGCCCGCCGCCGGGGAGGTCGAGCGGCTGGAACTGCTCGAGCAGGCGACAGCCATGATGCACAGGATGCAACAGGCCAGGGTCAGCAAGTGTCGGCGCATCGGTCGGTCTCCTTGGGATGGGATTGGCGGGTCGATTGGGAACGGTGGACCGTCTCGGACGGTCCAGCCGGTTCACACGGTGCGGGCCCGGGCTCGAGCAGCCAGGCCACCTGGCAGCAGCAGTAGGGCGGCGATTAGGAGGGCAAAGGTGGCAACGTCTTTGAGGGCGCTCGACACATAGGCGCCGGTGGCGGTCTCGACGGCGCCGAGGACGAGGCCGCCGACGAGCGCACCGCGCACCCAGCCGACCCCGCCCAGGAGGGCGGCGACGAAGCCTTTCAGGGTGGCCTGCCATCCCAGGGCCACGAAGACGAGCCCGAAGAACGACGAGAACAGCGCACCGGCCAGGCCTCCCACCGCGCCGGCGACGGCGTAGGACAGGGCCAGCGTGCGGTTGACGGGCAGGCCCGTGGCCCGGGCCAGGACCGGGTCGTCAGCCACGGCCCGGACCCTGCGACCGGAGTGGCTGTGCCCCAGCCAGCCGACCATGGCCACGGGCACCAGCACGGCGGCCGCCACCAGCCACCATCCGGCCGCCGGGAGGCGGTAGTCGAAGAACAGCCGGACCGGCCTCCCCGCCAGCAAGGCCGGGAAGGGTTGGCTGCCCTTCGGGTCGATGCGCACGGCCACGTTGCGCACGATGAGGGCCACGCCCAGGGACGGCAGAAAGCTGAGCCCGGTGGCGACAGTCCCAGATCGACCCGCCACCGGCGCGTAGACGACCAGGTGGGCGACGGTGCCGATGGCTGCGCCGACGCCCACGGCGGCGAGAACGCCGAGCGGCCGGTTGGCCGACAGGTGGAGGGTGCCCAGCGCGACGTAGGTGGCGAGCATCAGCGAATCGCCATGGGCGAGGTTGAGGTGGCCGGACGCCCTCAGTACCACGCCCATGCCCAGTCCGAACAGGGCATACAGCAGCCCGAGCGACAACGCCGTCACGCAGACGGTCAGGAAGAGCTCCACCGGACGGGCACACTAGTTTGAACCGTTGTACAAGCCCTGCACGCCGACCGGGTCTCTGTCGCCTACCATCTGAGCGTGATCAGCATCGGCGTCCAGGAGCAGGCCGAGCAGGTCTCTGCCGACTTGTCGGTCCTGGCCGAGCCCCATCGGCTCTTGATCCTGCGCCAGCTCCGGCGCGGGCCCCGCTCGGCGGGCGATCTGGCCCGGGCCGTAGGCATCGCCCCTTCACTGGCCAGCCATCACCTGTCGGTGCTCGACAACGGCGGGCTGGTGAGTCGGCGCCGCGTCGGCCACTACGTCTGCTACGCGGCCGAGCACCAACGCATCCGAGCGCTGTACGAGCGCCTCGGGAAGCTGGCCGGGGCCAGCGGTGCCGCTGGGGAGGCGGCCCGGGCCCGCCCCAACGATCCGTGCTGAGCGAGGCACTCATCGGCGACGACGCCCCCGCGGTGGCCACCGGGCTCGGTCACCTCAGCGAGGAACCATGGCTGGGCACCACCGTGCGTTGCTATCCCGACCGGGTGCGCACGCTCGTCCACGCCTTGGACCGGGCCGTGCGCCTGTTCCCCGACCGCACGGCCGTCGAGTTCGACGACGGCGGAGGCTGGCACGGCGTCACCTACAGGGAGCTGGCTGAGCTGGTCGAGGGGGCAGTCGAGCGGCTGGCCCACGAGGGCCTTCACAGGGGAGACCGCCTCGCCATCGTGGCCCGCAACGGTCTCGACGCCGTCGTGGCCATCTGGGCCTGCGCCCGGGCCGGCTGGGTGTTCGTGGGCCTGTCCACCCGGCTTCAGCCGCCCCAGTGGGCCTACATGCTGGCCCACTCCGGCGCCACCCTGGCTCTCGGACACCCCGAGTTCGAGGACGGGCTGCGGGCCGCCGCCGCCGGGGCCGGACTGGCCGACGAACAGGTGCGCCTGATCGATGACCGCCTCACCGGTCGGCGCAGGCCCTGGCGGGGCGGAGAGGTCGCTTTTCCCGACGAGGACGACGTCTACGGCGTGGTCTACACCTCCGGCACCACCGGCCGGCCCAAGGCCAGCCAGCTGGCCCACCGGTGCACCATGCACTCGGCCACGGCCTACGTCCGCATCCTCGCCCTCACCAAGCACGACCGCACCGCCATCTCCTTCCCCCTGTACTACGTCACCGGACATGTCGCCCAGGTGACGCCGATGATGCTGGTGGGCGGGGTGTCGGTGCCGGTGGTCGATCTCCCGGCCCCGAAGTTCGTCCAACTGATCGCCGAGCGCCGTATCACCTATCTGATGGTCGTCCCCTCCCTGTGGTCGCTGCTGCTGCGCGAGCCGGCCTTCCGCTTCCCTGACCTGGCCCACCTCGAGATCGGCGCCTTCGGCGGTTCACCGGTGCCGGTGTCGACCGTCGGCGCCCTGCGCCAGCGCATGCCCCAGCTCCGGCTCTTCGACGCCTACGGCCTGACCGAGACCCACTCCCCGGCCACCTGCCTCCTCGACCATGAGTTCCGCCGCAAGCCGGGCTCGGTGGGCAGGCCGGTGCCGTGCGCCGATGTCCGTGTCGTCGACGATGACGGGAACGACCTGGGCGTCGACCAGCCCGGGGAGCTGTGGATCAAGGGCCCGATGATCACGCCCGGCTACTACAACGACAGCGCGGCCACCGACGCAGCCATCACCGACGGCTGGCTGCACTCAGGCGACTACGCCCGGGTGGACGAAGAAGGCTACGTCTTCATCCTCGACCGCAAGAAGGACATGATCACCAGAGGCGGCAACAAGATCTACTCGGTCGAGCTCGAGTATCTGCTCGTCTCCCATCCCGACATCGCCGAGGCGGCCGTGGTCGGCATCCCCGACCAACTGGCCTTCGAGTCCGTGGCCGCCTGGGTGGTACCCGCGGCCGGACGTACCGTCGACGCCGTCACCGTCCAGCAGTGGGTCAGTACCAACATGGCCGACTACGCCGTGCCCCGCTTCGTCCGCATCATCGATGCCATACCCCGTAACCGGACCGGCAAGGTCGACAAGACCTCCCTGCGCGAGGCCTTCCTGGCCGAGCGGGCCCAGCTCGCCTCGACCCGGGAGGGCCGATGACTGACCGTCCTCGGGTTCTGGACGCGGGTCAGCACTCTGCGCCGTCCGCCCACGATGCCTCCGCCCCGAACAGCGGTGTCCCGGCGACCGAAGAGCTCGCCCTGCGCATCCGCCGGGTCGTGGCCGACGTGCTGGATCTCGAACCGGCGCGCCTGACCCGATCGGCCGACCTGGTTGCCGACCTGTGCGTCGACTCACTGGCGGCCACCGAGTTGGTGCTGGTGCTCGAGGACGAGTTCGACCTCGCCATTCCCGACGCAGAGCGCGACCCGGTGTTGACCTATGCCGACTTGGAGGACCTGGTGATCCGCAAGGTGCAGGGGGGATCCGGACCTGATCGGCCCGGCTCGGTGCAGGCGCTCGGCCCACCGACGACCAGGTCGGACCCACCCCCGTCTGGCAGAGTGGACGGGCACGGGAGCGGTGGCAGAGTCTGGCCGAATGCACCGGTCTTGAAAACCGGAGACCCGCAAGGGTCCGGGGGTTCGAATCCCTCCCGCTCCGCTGACGAAACCGCAGGTCAGGCGCGGTAGCCCCGCCCGGCGCCGAGGGTCGGAGCGGGGCAACCGGTGCAGATGTCAGCGATTTGTCAGCGGAATCACCGCTCCGCAAGGCCTGCGATCGCATGTGCAGCCTTCGCCTCAACTGCGGCCGCGGCATCCCGGACCAGAGCGGCCGCCTCGCTGACCCGCCTCGCCCCCTCGATCGTCATTGTTCTCGGGCATGGCGTCGTTCGCCTGACGCACAAGGTCTGCGGCCCTTGTGACCAGGGCGTTCCGAGCCTCCAAGACGACGAAGAAATCGACTTCAGCCCTGATCTGCGCCGCTGTTGGCTGTGCCCCGTTCTCGGTCAGCACCGCCCAGATTGAGCGTCTGGTGTCCAGATCGGCGACCCTCGCCAGCTCGCGGGCCTGCGCCTCATTCGCTGGCTTGGGACCAATTGGTCCCAACGAGCCGACGACCTCGGCCGCCTGGATCTGTCGGTTCGCGTGGCACCGGCTCATCCCCCACCGCTCCTGGCAGTAGTCCTCGAACGTCGAATGCGTACCCCGGTACAGACGACTCTCCCGGATCGTCAGTAACGCCGAGCCGACCTCGAGGAAGGTGGCGAGACCGCGCTCGATCACGAACCTCAAGGTCCTCGAGCGAATCGCCGGAAAGCTGCACCGCGTCGTCGCTCACTGGTCCACCATTCCTGTGTCGGCAGTGATAATGCTGTCGGCGCACCCTTGGTCCCCACCGGGCCATCGCCATGGTCGCTTGCGGCTCGACCGCCACGATGAGTTCAGCGAGGTCCGGTGGCCCAGGACGTTACGACTGGCAATAGGGCTGAGCGCCCCAGAGCGCCGATCAGTGAGCGACCGGCAGACACGTCCTGAGACCACCGGGTGCTTCCCCACTGGGCTAACAGCGAGGAGGCTGACATGAATGATTCCACCAACGGCTACGCCGGCGTGGACTGGGCGACCGACGCCCACGCGGTGTGCGTCGTCGATGAGAAAGGTCAGGTGATCGTCGAGTTCGACGTGGCCCACACCGCCGACGGGTTGGCCGAGCTCTGCCGGCGAGTGGACAAGGCCGGAGCCAGACGGGTGGCCATCGAACGTCCCGACGGTCCCGTCGTCGACGCCCTGCTTAGCGCCGGCCTTGAGGTCGTGGTCGTGACGAGTCGCTCGGTGAAGGCCCTGCGGGAGCGTTACGGCACCTCGGGCAACAAATCGGACCGCTCCGACGCCTACGTCCTGGCCGACTGCCTGCGCACCGACGGGCACCGCTGGCCATCCCTGGAGCCCGACTCGCCGGCCACCGTGACCCTTCGCACCCATGTCCGGGCCCGGAAGGATCTCGTCGAGACCCGGGTGGCGGTCGCCAACCAGCTCCGCT
>JBBSHS010000051.1:0-19181 GCA_038232515.1 Acidimicrobiales bacterium | reverse complement strand
CGGTCGAGCTCCCAGGTCGTCACCTGGGCCCGGTAGGCGGCGGCTTCGTCTCTGCGGCCGTCGACCAGGCGGCGCACCAGGGTGGGGTCGAAGGCGTCGACCAGGGTCTCGTCCTCGACGAAAGCGTCGAGAGCCTCGTCCAGGTCTCGGGGCAGCGGTCCCGGGCGTACCACCTCGCCCACCGGGTCGAAGCCGTCGTCCTCCTCGAGGGGCGGGGGGAGGGTGGGTGAATGCTCCAGACCGTGGGCGCCGGCGGCGAGGAGGCCGGCCAGCAGCAGGTAGGGGTTGGCCGACGGGTCGGCGCCCCGGTACTCGATGGTGGCGCCGGCGCCCATGGCCGGGCTGACCCGCACCAGGGCGGCCCGGTTCACGTGGGCCCATACGGCGTCTGACGGTGCCTCGGGCCCGGCGTGCAGCCGCTTGTAGGAGTTGACGGTCGGCGCCGCCAGCGCCGACAGGCCGGCGGCGTGCTGGAGGAGGCCGGCGACGAACCCCCTACCGTCGTCGTCGAGGCGGCCGTCTGGGTCCACCAGGTGCTCGGCGACCCGTTGGTGGAGGTGGAGGCCGGAGCCGGGCTCACCGGAGAACGGTCGGGGCATGAACGTGGCCCGCACGCCGGCCTGGCGGGCCGCGTCGCGCACTACCTGCTTTGTCAGGACCAGCGCGTCGGCGAGGGCCACGGGCGCCAGGGGGGCCAGGTCGATCTCGAACTGGCCGGGGCCGGCTTCGTGGTGGGCCGACTCGACCGGCACGCCGACCTGTGCCAGCCGCTCGGCCGCGGCCCGCACCACGGCCAGGCCCCGGCGCTCGGACTCGTCGTAGTAGCCAACCCGGTCGACCGGCCGGAGGTCGGCGTCCAGAAGATGCAGCTCGAGCTCGGCGGCCGCCGTCCAGGCGTCGGCCAGCTCGCCCACCTCGCCGACCACGCGGACCAGCGCCGTCCTGGGGTCGCACGCCCATGGCTGCCCGTCGAGGGTGCGGACCTCGCACACGACCCGGACCTCACCGCCAGGCAGGGACACCGCCGTGGTCGGGTCCGGCCACAGCAGCATCTCGGACTCCAGCACCCGGGCCCGGCCTTCGACGGCGGAACCGTCGAAGGGAGCACCCCGCTGGCAGGCCTCGGTGAAGCGGGCCACCGGCACCTCCATCGAGCGGGCCACGCCGAACAGGTCGCAGAACCCGAGCCGTACCCACCGGGCACCGTCGAGGACGTCTGTCATCCGGTTAGCTCCTCTGCCGAGTTCGTGGGGCCGCCTTCACCGCAGCACCACCGACAAGGTGACGACGAGGGTCACCAGGGCGATGAAGCTGATGGCCACCATGGCGATGAAGCGCCACAGCCGGCGACTCGATTCCATGGCCGCCATCCCGCCCATCGGCGCCTCGGGGGACAGGTCGAACGTGGCCAGGTCGAGTCGGCCGCTCACGGCCTGACGCGGCTCGACCCGGGTCGACGACCGGGTCTCTCCGTGTCCCAAACGGGGCGGCTGGGCGCCCCCCGGTGCGGTCGGCGGCTCGAGCCGCGCTGATCGGCCGGGCGGGCCAGGAGTGGTGAGGCGGTCGAGGTCGGCCACCAGATCGGCCGCCGACCGGTAACGGTTGTCGGGGTAGCGGCGCATGGCCTTGAGCACGACGGCCTCGAGCTCGGGCTGGACGTCGCCGCGCTGCTTGACGATCGACTCAGGCGTACCCGTCAGGTGGCCGGCCATGACCGCCATCCAATTGTCGCCCCCGAACGGCACCCGGCCGGTGAGCATCTCGTACATGAGCACGCCCCACGAGTAGATGTCCGAGCGCTCGTCGCCCCGCTCGCCCTGAACCTGCTCGGGGCTCATGTAGTCGGGGGTCCCGACGCTCTCGGACAGGTGCCTCCAGGTGAGGCGCCTGGCCCCTTCGAGCAGGGCGGTGCCGAAGTCGGCGATCTTCAGCCTGCCGTCGGGGGTGACGAGGACATTCTCGGGCTTGAGGTCGCGGTGGACGATGCCGCGGCTGTGGACGTAGCTCAGGGCGTCGGCCAACTGACGGCCCCAGCTGACGGCCTCATCGACGGGTACGCGGCCGTGGGGCAGGTGTCGGAGCCGGTGACGGAGGCTCTCGCCGTCGACGTACTCCAGCACGAGGTAGGGCTCGGTGCGGCGGGTCGACAGGTCGCGGCCCTTCTGCACGCCGGGATGGTCGAGCGTGCGGGCGATCTCGGTCTCCCTCTTGAAGCGCTGGAAGACGGCGGGATCGGCGACCAACTGCGGGTGCGGGGACTTGACCACGACGGTCTGGCCCGTGCCCGTGTCGAGGGCTCTGTAGGTCTCGCCGTAGGCGCCCTCACCCAGCACATCGACCACCTCGTACTGGTCGATGCGGTCCCCGGCCACATGCCTGGTCACGCTGTCAGCGTCCCCGCCGGAACAGGAAGGGCCGCCGGCCGGCAGCTGCGGGGATCGGTCGGTCGCTGGTGACCCGCACGATGGCGCAGGTTACGTTGTCGGGCGCGTCGCGCCCGAGGGCCCGGGCCACCAGCTCGTCGACCGCGTCCCTGGGCGTCGGCCACTTGCCGGCGCCGATGCCGCCCGCCACCTCGGCCAGGTCGGCCTTGCCCACGACGTCCCACAGGCCGTCGCTGCACAGGACGAACCCGTCGTCCCGGCGGGTCTCGAACCGGCCCAGGTCCACTCTGGCGGCCAGCTCGTGGCCCAGCGAGCGCGTCAACACCGAG
The DNA here is from genome assembly GCA_038232515.1 of Acidimicrobiales bacterium. Taxonomy (GTDB): domain Bacteria; phylum Actinomycetota; class Acidimicrobiia; order Acidimicrobiales; family JAUJNH01; genus JBBSHS01. The sequence goes on along the minus strand of JBBSHS010000051.1, from coordinate 16,468 downwards.
CGCATCGGATGGCGGGCGGCCTGGTCCGCGCTCAGCATTCGCATCCTGACCATCTCACCCACCTTGGAGTGGTCGACGGTCAGTTGGGTCACCTCACCGTCGCGCACGCGGTATGCCCGACTGTCGCCGATCGACGCCACCAGCGCCTCGGTGCCGGCCAGCGTCAGCGCCACCATGGTGGTGCCCATGCCCCTTCGGCCCTGCTCCAGGGCAGCGTCGTAGACGGCGACGTTGGCGTCGCGGGCTGCCGCCCGTAGGGCCTGCTGGGGCGGTGGCGGCGTGCCGGCCGTCCACGAGGCGAGCATGGTCTCCACTGCTACACGGCTGGCCACCTCCCCGGCGGCATGGCCGCCCATACCGTCGGCCACGACGAACAACGGGCCTCGTACCCAGGCGTCATCGGGAGCGGTGGAGGCATGGGCACCGACCCAGTCCTCGTTGTGGGGCCGCACGTCCCCCGGCTCGGTTCGCACGGCCCACGACAGCTTGGCCAGGACGCCGTGCGCCTCCCATCTGCCGTTGCCTGCCCCAGCCGCGTCTGGGGCCCCGCCGTCGGTCGCATCCATGTCGATCAGGCCTGACCGGGTGAGGGCCCGCCGTTCGTGCCGGCGACGACCGGCCACGGCAGGCCCTGCCCCGCCCGGTGGCCAGCCGATACCGTTCGTCGTGTGCCGGCCAAGAAGAAGAAGAAGAAGGCCCCTGGCCACTCAGGCCGGGCGACACCCAAGGGGACGGTGCCGGCTGGCCCCAAGCGCAGGGTCGAACCGGAGGAGGCACCCCTGCCGCAGATCGGTCGGCGGCCACCGAACCCGGTGTTCGTGCTCTTGCTGTCGGCTGTCTGGATGGCCTGCGGGGTGTTCGCCCTTGTCGTCCTGCGGGCGTCGTGGCGGCTCATCCCCGGCATCGTGTTCATCGGCATCGGAATCCTCTTCGCCCGAGGCGGGATCGTCGCACTCGCCCGTCGCGGCCGCTAGAGGGACGGGGGCCGGACCGCCCCTGACGACTCGTCGTGTCCGACCGGGACGGTCAGAGGCCGGTCCATCGGCTGCTGACCGCGTCTGGGGGCGTCGGGCCACAGGTCGTGGCCCTGGCGGGCGGTGTTGACCGCCACCCAGATGGCCCCGGCGATGACCCAGGCCACCACCACCCCGAGCGCCTTGTAGGCGTCCCTGGAGCTGTTGCCCCCGGCCGTGACGGCCAGGTAGACGACCCCGCAGAGCTCGGCCAGGTTCATGAGCGCTCCCAGCGTCGGGATGACGTAGTGCTTGAACCAGTGCCTGTCGTGACGGTGGGAGAAGGCCACGATGGTGATGAGGCACGAGAAGCCGTAGACGAGGAACGTGCCGGTGTTCGAGGCCAGGGTCACCTGGGTGATGTTGTCGGCGTCGTACGGCGTGCAGGCGTATACGCCGATGGCGGCGGAGAGAAGCGTGAGCACCAGGATGCCGCCGTGTGGGGTGGCGAACTGGCCGTGCAGCCAGCCCAGGATCGACGGCATCTCCTTGTCCCTGGCCATGGCGTAGGTGACCCGCACACCGGTGTTGAGACAGGCCAGGGTGGTGCCCAGCAGGGCGACTAGGACGGTGGCGGCCACGAGGAGCGACAAGGTGACGCCGGTGTGCCCCAGGCTCTTGTTCCCGATGGTGGTGATCATCGTGCCGATGGGGGCGCCGTCAGCCGCCGCCGCCGCGTAGCCGCCGGTGGTGGGGCCGGTCCCCTGGGAGATGGTGCCGGCCCCGATGGCGAAGTTGGCGGCGAAGTACTCGATGAGATAGCAGATGCCGCCCTGGATGATCAGGCTGAGGAGAACCCCCCTCTTGATGTCCCTGTCCGGGTTCACGGCTTCGGCCCCGAGGGCGGTCACCGATTCGAAGCCCACCAACAGGAGGATGGCGATGGTCGACTGGTAGACGACGTGCAGGAAGCTGTGGGGGATCACCACCTGGCCGGCATTGGCCAGCTCATAGGCGGCGTTGGCGTGCCCCAGCCGGTAGGTCACGAACAGCACGCTGACGGCCAGGAGGGTCGTGATCTGGATGACGTTGATGACGATGGCCACGTTCGTCGACCCGCTGACGCCCCGGTAGGCGATGTAGCCGCTGAGGCAGCACAGCGCCACGGCGATGGCGGCCGTCGGGACGTAGGTGAGCGTGTGGTGGAAGGCGGCCCGGTAGATGTAGTTGGCCAGGATGCCCATGAAGCCGACCATGATCCCGGGGTAGAGCCAGTAGTAGAGGTGGCTGATCCACCCGATGGTGAGCTTGGCCACGCGGGCGAACCTGCGCAGCCCCGGCCGCTCCTTGTCCAGCAGGGCCGCCTCGGCGAAGTAGTAGCTCGATCCGGTGCCGGCGTCGGGATAGGCCCGGGCCAGCTCGGAGTAGCTGTAGGCGGTGAGCAGGGCCAGCACCAGGGCGAAAACGAGGCCGGTCCACATGTCCGGTGCCGTCGAGCTCGAGCCGGCCACCTGGGCCGACTGCAGCTGGAACGTGGTCCACAGGAAGGCACCCGGGGCGATCAGGGCCATGGCGTTCACGGTGACGCCGGTCAGCGTCAGGCTTCGCTTCATGCCGCCCGCCGGTGATGGCGCTGGCTCGACCATGGCCGCCCTCTCGTTCGATCGTCGTGGAGGCTTCAGTCGTGGAGGCTTCAGTCGTGGGTGCTTCAGATGCGGGGGACGGGCTGGAGGAACCGGTAGGTCGGGTTCAACATCTCCAGATGGGCGCCACGCTCACCGACCACGGCCGTGGCCGACACGTGGACGCCGGGCTGGAAACCGGCGATGGCCCGCCGGCCGAGGAACACCAGCGTCAGCCGCCCGGTGCCGTCGTCGAGGACGCATTCCAGCGTGGGCACACCGGCGCGGGGCTGGGTGCGCGTCGAGCGGACGCGGCCGGCGACGGTCACGTGCTGGCGAAAACGCACCTCACCGATGGGCAGCGTCCCGTCCACCCGCTCTATGGGCGTCGACGGCTTCGGCTGGGAAGCGGCCGCCGGGTGGGTATGGGGAATGGGCTGGTCGATGGTGACACCCCGCTTCCCGCCGAGGTGATAGGGGACGAAGGTGACGTTGGCGTGGGGCAGCACCACCATGGCTGCGGCGATGGAGTCTGACGTCCGGTCGTGCAGCAGCTTGTGCCAGATCCGGTCGTGGACGATCCGGGGGATGAGGACGCTCACCTCGGTGTCGCCTTGGCCCACCAGCTCGGCCACCAGCTCGACGGCGCCCCGTGTGACCCGACGATCCGGGCATTCGAGGACGTCGAGCGGGACCCGGGAAAGGCCCAGCCGGCTCCACGACGTGCGCAGCTCGGCGGCCCGCTTGGCGTCGACTGCGAAGTGGACGGTCCGGAGCTGGTCGGGCATGAGGCTGCGGGCGTACTGAATGGCCCTGGCTGCGGCCAGGTCGAGGCCGTCGACCAGCACGAGCACCACGTGACGGCGCAGGATCGGTGCCTCGGCGGCCCGGGGCGCGTCCTCCAGCAATTCCTCGGCTTCCTCTTCGTACTGGCGGTTGAGGCGGATGAGGAGCAGGACCAGCAGGGGGACGGCGACGATGACGACCCAGCCGCCGCCCTTGAACTTGGTGACGGCGATGATGACGTCCACGACCAACGACAGCACGCCACCCGTGCCGTTGATGAACAGCCCTCGCCTCCACCCCTCCTCCCTCAGGCGGACGTGGTGCCTGGCCATGCCGGCCTGGGAGAAGGTGAAGCTGGTGAACACGCCGATGGCATAGAGCGGGATGAGGCGGTCGACCTGGGCGCCGGTGGCGATCACCAGCACGGCCGCCGCCCCGGCCAATGACAGGATGCCGTTGGAGAACACGAGCCGGTGGCCGCGCTTGTTGAGCTGGCGGGGCAGGAATCGATCGGCGGCGGCGTAGCTGGCCAACCGTGGGAAGTCGGCGAAGCTGGTGTTGGCGGCCAGGATCAGGATGAGGGTGGTGCCCACCTGCAGGGCGTAGAAGAGCACATGGCCGACCGGGTTGGTGCCGTAGACCTGCTTGCCGACCTGGCTGATGACGGTGGGCGTCCCCTTGATGTACGGGGCCGCATGGGTATGGGCGGCCAGGACCGACAGCCCCAGGAACATGATCCCGAGGAGGCTGCCCATCACCACCAGCGTGGAACGGGCGTTCTTCCAGGCCGGTTCCTTGAAGGCGGTCACGCCGTTGGAGATGGCCTCGACCCCGGTGACGGCGGCGCCGCCCGACGCGAAGGCCTTCAGCACCACGAACAACGCGGCCCCGTACAACAGGCCCGTGCCCGGTGACCCGACGTGCACGAGGCCGTTGGCCGTGAGCGGGTCGGCCGGGAGGTGGCCCGTCACCAGACGGACGCCGCCCACTGCCAGCAACAGGCCCATGTTGACCAGGAAGAAGTAGGTGGGGACGGCGAAGACCTTGCCTGACTCCCGCACCCCGCGGAGGTTCCCGAAGGCGATGAGGGCGACGAAGAAGACCGAGAGCTCGACCCTCAGGTGCTCGACCGCGGGCACCGCCGATGCGATGGCGGCGGTGCCGGCCGCCACCGACACGGCCACTGTCAGCACGTAGTCGGTGAGGAGGGACACCCCGGCCACCAGAGCGGGGACCTTGCCCAGATTGTCCTTGGTGACGACGTAGGCCCCGCCGGACGACGGGTAGGCCTTGATGGTCTGGCGGTACGAGAGGATGAGGAAGCCGAGCACGACCAGCAGGGCGATGGTGACCGGTACCACCAACGAGAAGGCGGCGATGCCGGCGACGGGCACCAGGACCCGGAGGATCTCCTCGGTGGCGTAGGCGGAGGACGACAGGTTGTCGGAGGCGAACACGGCCAGGGCCGTGGGCTTGCCCAGAGTCTCCTCGGACAGCTCCTCGGTGGCCAGCGGCTTGCCCAGCAGGCGGCGCTTCAGCCGGTAGGCGAACGGCTCGGCCACGACCACGTTGACGGGCGGTGTCAACGCCTCATGGGCAGGTGGGGCCAGCTCCGCCTCGACGACCGCCCCCCCCTGGTCGCCGGGGCCAGCCGCACCGGCCCCCTCGGCGTTCATCAGGCGGCCGCCACGGCATCGCTGAGCGTGCCAGAGTGACCTCGGGCGGCGGCCCCGGCCCCGCCTCTGCGAGGTCGGGCCGGACGGCGCCGCCACCGATCGCCCGGCGCGTTGGCCGAGATGGTGACGGTGGCCGCTCGGCCAAGCTCTGGTGCGGGCGACGCGGGCATCCCGACCCCTCCGGTGTTGTGGTCGCCCGACCCTACCGGGGCTTCGCCCCCGCCCGAGCAGGTCATCCTTAGCTTAGGGCCTACGAGCGGCGATGCCCTTCACCCGAACCCTATGCCCAGTCATCCTGCGTTCGGGGCTGGCCGTCACCCTCGAACCTGAGCCGGCCATCCCGGCGTCAGTGGCGGTGGCCGGGAAACACGTCGGTTTCGGACTTGTGCCAGACCGGGTCGTCGCCGGCCGTCTCGACGTTGAAGCCGTGCTCGTATACGAGGCTGCCCCCGAAGGTGGCGCCCACCGTGACGAGGAGGGCGATGACGACGGACAGGACCATGATGCCGATCGGTGTGACCGGCTGGATGTGGTAATCGTCCAGGCGCCAGGCGATGTCGGCCAGGGCGAGCACGGTGACGCTCACCATGATGGTGGCGTGGGTGTTGATCGTGCGCCGGGCCTGGGTGCCGGCCTGGGACGACTTCCAAGCGTCGAACAGGCCGGTGAGGGCGGCGAAGACCGACACGGCGGCGCCGCCGACGAAGGTGTAGGTGCCGGCGTGCCACAACTCCCGGGCCCAGGTGTGGTGCTTGCCGGCGATGGCCGATATCACGTCGAAGACGGTGGCCAGCACGTAGGCGGCCACCGGGAAGTCCGTCAGCGGCGGGTGCAGCGGTTTTCCCGACCAGCCCCGCAGGCCGTTGAACGTGCGGCCTTTCATGGTCAGCGTCGGGCGTACTGAGAACTTCCTCACGACATCACCCCGTTCCTCACCGGTTGGATCTCTCCTCGACCCCTTCCCCACTCACCGGTGATCAACCCCATGGCGATCGTGACGTCGGCGCTCGGCGCTCGGCGAGTCACCGTCGAGCTGAGTGGCTGGCTGCCGTAGACCCGCAACTCTCAGCCGATGGCACCGCCTCGGACGCCCCTTCGACCCGGGGTGGGTGTGACCAGTTGGTGGTCGAAGGCGAACACCACGGCGGCGGAGCGGTCTCTGAGGTTCAGCTTGGCGAACAGGTGGTTGACGTGGGTCTTGACGGTGCCCTCACCGATTATCAGGTCGCGGGCGATCTCGGCATTGGTCTGGCCACCTCCTATGCGGGCCAGCACGTCGCGTTCGCGGCTGGTCAGGTCGTCAAGGCGCGTGGATCGGCCACTGGCCACGGGTGGGGCCGATCGGTAGGTGGCCAGTACCCGGCCGGTGACCGCCGGATCGAGCCAGGCCCCTCCGGCGGCCACGGCCCGCACCGCCCGCTGGAGGTCCTCGGCGGGCACGCTCTTGAGGACGAAGCCGGCCGCGCCGGCCCGCAGCATGCTGGCCAGTACCTCGTCGTCGTCGAACGTGGTGAGAGCCAGCACCGGAGGGCTGGCTTGGCGGTCGCGCAGCCGCCGGGTGGCCTCCACGCCGTCCACCACGGGCATCCGCACGTCCATCAGCACCACGTCCGGGTCCAGCGACTCGACGGCGGCCACGACCTCGCTGCCGTTGGCGCACTCGCCGACGACGTCGAACCCGAACACGTCACGCAGGATGCCGCGCAGCCCCGTCCGCACCAGCTCCTGATCGTCGACCAGGAGGACCCGGATCATGTCGCCGCCTGCCGCCGGCGACCGGCAGCCAACGGGATGACGGCGTGGACGAGCCAGCCGTGGCCTCCCGGACCGGCTCGGCAGACGCCACCGAGCGACACCGCCCGCTCCCGCATGTTGAGCAGCCCCTGGCCGGAGCCATGGCCGGGCTCGGCGGCGCTGTCGACGGTCACCTCGATCGTGTCGCCGACGACGCTCAGGTCGACGGTGACCGGTGCACCGTTGGCGTGTTTGGCCGCATTGGTCAGCGCCTCCTGGATGATCCGGTACACCGCCAGTCCGGTGGTGGCCGGAAGGCCGTCGATGTCGCAGCCGATCGTGGATGTGACGTCGGCGCCGGCCGACCGGAACCCTTCGATCAGCGTCGGCACCTGGGCCAGCCCCGGCAGTGGGGGGGCGGTACCGGTGCCGGCTTGGCCGTCGGCCCGCACGACCCCCATGGCATTGCGGACCTCGTCCAAGCTCGCCCTGGCCAGCCTCTCGGCCTCGGCCAGCGCACGCGACGCGTTGGCCGGATCATGCTCGATGGCCAGTCGGGCACCGGCCACGTGCAGGAGAGAGACGGTCAGGCTGTGGGCGATGATGTCGTGCAGCTCGCGGGCGATGCGGTTGCGTTCCTCGGCCCTGGACCGCTCTGCCAGACCGGCTTGGGCGACCCGCAGCTGCGAGACGAGATCGAGCTCGTGACGGATCATCAGACCGCCCAGACAGGAGAAGGTGACGCCGGCCATCCACGCCCCCCAGCCCGGATCACTCTGGGCCCAGATCCATTCCCCCCCGAACAGCCCGAGCGCACCGCCCCAGTAGACGAGGCCGTCGACCCGGGTACCGGCGAGCATGCACCATGCGGCGAGTACGGCCACGGCGAACCAGCCGACGTTGCTGGACGTGCCGCTGCCGAGCACGGCGACACCGGCGGTGGCGACGCCGGCATACATCAGCACCAGCGTTCGCCGAGGCTCCAGCAGCAAAGCCGCCCCGCCCATGGCCACGATGGCTGCAGTGACTGAGAGTACGATGTTGCGGGGTTGGTGCAGCGCCACACCGATGACCACGAACACCGCGAAGGCGCCCAGCGCCAACCAGCTCGAACGGCGGTCGAGGTGTCCGGCGGAACCGTCCGCCCCCGCACCGTCCGCCCCCGCGTGGCCGACCATGGAGGCGATGCTACGACGCGGATACGGTGCTTCTCGGCCCGATGGGCAGCCGGACCAGGTGGTCACAGCACAGTTCGGCGGACCGCAGCGACGGTGGCGGTGACGGCCACCACGGCGACGACCACCAACGATCCAGTGGCCGTGCCGAGTCCCAGCCAGGGACCGCGCGCCGCGTTGGTGACCAGCGTCAGCGGGAGCACCCCCGCGATGTGCCGCAGAGCAGAACCCATCACGTGCGGCGGTGGCCCACCGCCGCCGAGGAGAAACGACGGAAAGAAGAGAATCAGCCCGACGGCCTGTGCCGCTCGGGCCGACGGCAGCAGCGAACCGAGCAGGACGCCGCCGCTCACGAAGCCCAAGGCCCCCAGCGCCAGTGCTGCGGCGACGCGCCAGGAATCGTGAACCGTCGGTATCCCGTAGATCGGCGCGGCCACCAGCAACAGGATCATCCAACCGATGACGGTCGTCACCAACCCGACCACAAGTTGTGCCGCCGCAAACGACCATCGGGGAAAGCCGGCCGCCGCGAAGCGACGCAGTACACCGCGCTCGCGGTATGACGCCAGGTGGACCGGCACCATGATCAGCCCCGTTGCCGCGATGACCACGGTCAGGTACGAAGCCACGTACCAGTGGGCGGGGATCGCCCCGGCGAACGCAGGGTCGGGCTTGGTGCCGAACGACCCGCCGATGATCAGCATGGTCACGACGGGGAACACGAACACGAACGTAAGTACGAGCGGATCGCGTGTCATCAGCCTCAGCTCGGATCGAACGAGCCGTCCCATTGCCGTTCTCATCGCCTCATCCCCGCAAGTTGGTCTGTCATGGTCAATTCGGCGCTCTGAGCCACAGCCACATGACCGTCGAGGAGCCCGAGCAATGCGTCTTCCAGGTCCGGCATCTCGACGCTCAGGTCCCAGGGCACCGGTCCCGACCGCACCAGAGCGGCGCCGACGTGGGCGACGATCGTCCGGTCTCCGTGCACCGAGACCCGTTCACCGAGTCGTTCCACCCGGCGTACTCCGTCAAGACGGCCGAGCTCGTCCAGGAGCGGTGAAGCCAGGGGATCGTCGAAGGGCAACCCGAAGCTCACCGTGGCCCAGTGGGAGTGGCGGTCCACCAGCTCCGCCGGCGCCCCGACGTCCAGCACCCGCCCATCTCGCATCGCCACCACCCGCCCGCACAGCACCTCCGCCTCGTCAAGTTCATGGGTGACCAGCAGCACCGTCGTGCCGGCCTCGTGCAACTGGCCCACCGCGGCCCAAACCGTGCGGCGGGCCGCCGGGTCGAGCCCCTGGGTCAACTCGTCGAGTATCACCAGGCCGGGTCGGTTCAGGAGGGCCAGCACGAGGAACAGGCGCTGGCGTTCCCCGCCGCTGAGCGAGGCGAAGGCAGAGCGTCGGCGGTCGCCCAAACCGAACTGCTCCAGCAGCTCCCCGCCGTCGCGGGCGCGACCGGTGGCGAACAGTTCCACCGCTTCGGCCACCCGCAGCCGGTCGGGCAACGCCGAGTCCTGCAGCTGGCTGCCGACCAGCGGCCGCAGCTGATCGGCCTGTGTGACCGGGTCGGACCCGAGCACCCGCAGCACGCCTGCATCGGGTCGGCGCAGGCCCTGGATGCACTCCACCGTGGTGGTCTTTCCGGCGCCGTTGGCACCGATGAGGCCCACGACCTCGCCGGCACCCACGTCGAGGTCGAGACCGTCCACCACCAGCCGGTCACCGTAGGATTTGCGCAAGCCCCGCACTGTCACCACATCGGTTTCGCTCATGTCTGCGATTGTGCCGAAGAGCGCACCCCGATTCATCAGTCCACGGATGGAACCTGAGCTCCACGCACGGGTAGAGGCCGGCTCCCGAGGTAGGACCGCCGATGGGCAGCGGACACCCGCCGTGGCATGGCATTCGCCACCGGGCACCCTGGCCGGTCCGGTTGGGATCCCAGGGCAAGGGGATGCCTCGAGCGCCTCTGCTCTCGAGCGTACAGACCTGACCCTGCGGCTCCCGTGGTCGGGACCGGCGTCGATCCGGTGACCTCGCGCTTTTCAGGCGCGCGCTCTACCAACTGAGCTACCCGACCGGAGCGGACCTGACGGGACTTGAACCCGCGACCTCCACCTTGACAGGGTGGCGAGCACTCCAACTGCTCCACAGGTCCTTGGTTGTCAATGGCGCGCCCGTGACGCAGGGGCACGAGCGCCAAGGCGAGCGGTCCGACCATACCATCCCGGTCCGTGGTCGACGGCCTGGGTTGGAGCGAACCCACCGCAGGGCGAGCCGTGGAGCTATGCCGCAGAAGGTCCGTGCGTCCACGCCGGGCCGGCGCAGGACTCGCATACCCAAACGGGCAGGCCGGCGAGGAACACGACATCGGCGCCGCGAACGGCGCCGATGTCAACCTGTACCGACTGCTACCTCGAACCCGCCGGAGCGCCGGCTTCAGGTCTGTCAAACCTGTGCGTCAGTAGACCTCGCGGTCGCGCACGACCGTACCGCCGGTTCCGTCCACCGCGCTGCGGCGGCGATAGCCACCGAAACCGCCCCAGCTGCCCCAGAAGGCGATGGAGAGAAGGGCGCCCAAGGCTCCGACGATCATGAGGATCCATCCGACCGTGTTGATGTCGATCCCGGAGGTGTTCGTGACATGGACGGCGAAGGCCAGAATGGCGCCTACGGCGATCAGGAAGATGCTTGTGCCTATACCCATGTTGTCCCCATTTCCTGTTGGACCATCTGCTCGGTGTCGGCTTCAACATCCCCCAGGGCGTCAAATTCCAAACAACCAGGCGGGAACTTCGTCGGTGTGGTCGGCCCGAACTGGGCGAAAGCACGCGAATCGTTTACTGTCGGCCACAGCGTGGTCCCCGGCCGGATCAGAAGCCGAACGCCGCCTTGGCCGTCTCCCAGAAGGCGGGAAACAGCCAGAAGGCGAGCCCGAGCGGGACGAGTCCGACTCCGGCGCTAAAGGCCCGGCGCCCACCAGTGGCTATGCGGCTCTCAAAGGCGGCCACGAGGAAGCACAACAAGGCCAGCAGGTAGAAGACGAACTGTGCTGTGGGTGACATGTCCTGGCTGTTCCCTCAGTACGTCGTTCCCACGCCTGGGAAGGGACCCACTTCTGGGTGTGCGAAGCCATGCCTGGCCACACCGGGGATGACCAGGACCGCCGCCGGCTCAGCAGCCCCGAGACCACACCTCGGCGTAGACCAGGCCGAGCCACTCGTGCACCTTGGCCCGTCGGTCGGCGGCGCCACCGTAGGGCGGTTTGGCCCCGACGACCTTGACCGGCCCGTCGAAGCAGCGGCTGAACAGCAGCCGGGCCCGGCTGACATGCGTCGTCGTGGTAACCACGACGATCGACTTCCAATGCCGGCTGGCGGCCACCTTGGCCGTGCTCCTCGCTTCAGCCCGCGTGCTGTCGGGATCGGGGCGCAGACACACCACCTCGAACCTGCGGCCGCCCTGGCAGAGGCTGACGTCCTCAGCCAGGTCCGGCTGCCCGGCAAGGACGAGCGTGGAGGAGACGCCGCCATCGAGCAGTCGCTGGGCCAGCCCCAGGCGCTCGCCCTGGTCTCCCGAGAGCACCACCACAGCGTCGGCATGCTCGGAATGGTCGATGTGGGGCCGCCACACGCGGACGACCAGCGCCGCTGCGGCAATGATGACGACGACTGCGGCGACCCCCAATCCGAGGATCACCCGTTTCATCCAGACCACGTGCTTACGCCGATTCACGTAGGGGAGGGGCCAAAGCGCGGGGGTACGTTACGCGACCGTTTCAACTCGAAGAAGTTCGGGATGCCGGCCAGGGCCACGACGTTGTCCCACAGCGCGAGCGCAGCATCCCCGGTGGCCGAGGGCGACATGATGGGACCAGAGATGGCGTGAATCTCATCCCCGTGGTGGAACGCAAGCACGGGGACTCCCACCTCGGTCCCCACCAGCTCCAGTGCCTCCGCCATCGAGGATGTGATCACCTCTTCCCAGCGTTCGTCCCCAGCGGCCGAGACCAGCTTGGCGTCCAGCCCGCAAGCTTCGAGCGCCGAGCTCACGGCATCCAGTGTCTTGTCGTCCTGAAGGTGGAATCGCCGGCCCAGTTCGGTGTACAGCCGTCCGATGGGGCCATCGCCCTCTTGGGCCCACACGGCTTCCACCACGCGCAGGGCACCCAGCGAAACGAGCCCCTCCGGGAACTGCTCAGGGATCTCCTGGCCTTGGTTTTTGATGGCGAGACTGAAGGTGCGCCACCGGACGGGCACGTCCTTGCGGGGCGCCACCTCGACCACCCAACGGGAGGTCATCCATGTCCACGGTCAGCCCGGGTCGAAGAAGAACTCCAAAGTGGTCAGGCGCTCATCCTACTGACGACGCACACGGCGAGAAAGCCGCGGACGCAGGATCCTGAACGTTGTACGGGTCAGCTGGTCACCGGTCTTCGACTTGGCGAGGTCTGTTCATCTGGTCTCCGACTCGGACCGGGGTCAGGCGGCCCTCGGCTCGCCGGCTACAGCACCGTTGGTATACGCGGCTGGGTGTGGGAACCGCTACAACGTGCCCGAAAATGCGGTGCGCGCCCGGCCGACCTCCACGCCCTCGGCGTTGAGGAATTGGTGCTCGGCCTGCGGGCTGGCCACCTGACCACCACCGATGGCGTCTGCCCCCCGCTGTGGGCGACCGTGGCCACTGCCGCGGCCGACGAGGTGCTGGTCGTGTCGCCGTGTCAGCTGCGGCCGGACGAGGCCAGCGCCGATCTTTCCCGGCTGGTTCACGGCACGGCGCCCGGTCCGGGCCCTACTACCGCCGACGCATGGGTGCTCTGACGTGCCCTTTTGTTGGCACCCCCAACGGGATTCGAACCCGTGCCGCCACCTTGAAAGGTAGACCGGGGCCAGGTCTCGGACCTGCCGACTTCCGGTGAACGGGCAGCTCACAGGCCCTTTCCGGTGCGCCGACGTGAGACACGGAATGACATGGGGTGCAATCCTTCCCGGCCTGTTCCCGGCCTGTTCCCGGCCTGGCGCCGGCCCACAGAGGCGTACCGGTATGGGGTACAAGTAATCGACACTGAACGATGCTAAAACGGGCGAACAGCGGTTGCATATCCTGGCCGCTGATGGCGGCTAAACTCCATCGTTGTGATTCGCGACCGATCCGAAGCCGAGCGCATCGCCGCCATGGCGGCCGACGAACGGCGGGCCACCGTTGAGGCCGTCGCACGGCTGGTCCGGATCACCGCCGCTGCGCAGCCGAGGAGCCACGACGTGACACTCTTGGCCCCCTTGTCTGGCCCGGTGATCACGATCGCCCGTTGGGGCAAGCCGCCGTCCTCGGGTGCCGCTGCGGCGGCCCGCATCGGTCGCTGCCTGGTCGATGTGGCCGAGATGGTGCGGGCCTGGGCCCAGCGCTGCGGTGCGTGCCCTCGTGGCCCTGAGCGCCCCTGTGGAGCCCTCTCCGGGCGAGCCGGCGCCGGCACAGCACCGGGAGCGGGCCAACGGGCCGGCGCCGCCACGTCCGGGCCTGCTGGCCTTCGACATCGTCACGACTGGCCCTCCTGCCCTGGCTCGTCGCGCCCCGCAGCATCGGGGCGGGATGGCCTGGGCCGCGTAGTTCCGGTCCGTTCTCGGGTAGCTCCGGGCCACCTGTCCTGAGGGCGCGACTCCACCACCTCGCAACCGAGGGGCCGGAGGAGTTGGACCCCATGTCCATGCTTGAGCACTACTACACGCCGGCCGAGGCCGGCGCCGTCCTGCACCTGAGCCGTCGCGAAATGTACCGCCGCCTGGCGCGCGGCGACATGCCCTTCACGCAGATTCCTGGTGGCAAGCGCATCTTGATCGCCGCGTCCGACCTTGCCGCGCTGCTGGCCGCCGGCCGAGTCGAGGCCCGGTCATGACCGGGCAGCCCACCACCCTCCGCACCGAGGCCCTCGCCGCCTATGAGGCCGCCTGGGGCGCCGCATCGGACGCCGGCGCCCGCTACGACGTCGAAGACCTCTGGAACTTCAGCGCAGACCAGTGCTCGCCGGGCGCCCCCGAATGGGCCGGCGCCTTTCGGAACGGCTGGGGCGAGGAGTACATCCGCGCCGACTTCGACCGCGCCGCGGCCGCCCTCGACGCCTATGAGGCCGCCTGGGTCGCCTACGCCGCCGCCGACCCCGACTCCGCGGCCATCGACGCCGACCGGGCAGTCGGGGAAATCCTCGCTGAGTGGAGGGCCTGGCACGAGGCCGAGCGGTCGAAGCCGTCGACCACCGTTCTCATCGACAGGGCCGAGCTCGAGGAGCTCCGCCGTGCCGCCGAGGCCGGCCGGCCGACCGACGACGGCGCAACCACCACCGATGGCGCCGCATGACCGGGGCCCCGACGCGACGAACGGGGCCCCGGCAGGCCCCGCTCGAAAGTCGCGACGCCGCCCAGCGCACCGACCGCTGGGATAGTACCAACCGGCAGAGACAGCGACGACCGTGGTCGCTGACGATGAGCCGGATTCGGCGACATGAGCCCGACCGGCCCGACCGCCTCATTGAAGCGTGGACGAAGTGGGTCGCCGCCCACGACGGCGACGAAGAAGCCGCCCTCGGAGCGATTCTGCTGGTGCTGCTTGATGAGCTCACGTGACGGGCCCGGCCTTCGGCACACTGCGCCCCGGGGCGCAGCGGGCCAACGACGCAGCCGCGACCGAGCGCAAGCGCCTGGCCGCGGTGGACGACATCGACGCCATCGACGTGGACGCCATCGACGCGGACGCCATCGACGCGGTGGACGACCAGCGGCCCACCGATGACGTGCTCCGCTCGGTCGTATCGGTGCGCCTGTCCGACGTTGACCCCGAGCGGGTCCGGTGGTTGTGGTCAGGACGACTGCCCCTCGGGAAGCTGGTGATGCTCGACGGCGACCCCTCCGTCGGCAAAAGCACGATCGCAGTCGACCTGGCTGCCCGGGTGTCCACAGGCTCGCCCATGCCGGACGGTTCTCGGCTCGACGGGCCCGGCGCCGTGGTCCTGCTGTCGGCGGAGGACGGCGCGGGCGACACCATCCGCCCCCGGCTCGACGCCGCGGGCGGCAACGCCGAACGGGTGCACCTTTTCACCGACGTCATCGAGGTGGACGACGAGGGCCGGACACGCCGGCGTCCACCGGCCCTGCCACGCGACGTCGACCGGCTTGAGGCCCTGGTTCGCCATAGCGGCGCCGCGCTGGTGGTCGTCGACGTCCTGGCCGCCTACCTGGGCGGAACCGACTCGCACAGGGACACCGACGTGCGGTCCGTGCTGCACCCGCTGGCGGCCATGGCTGACCGCACGTCGTGCGTCGTGGTGTGCCTCCGCCATCTGTCGAAGTCAGGAGGGCCGAACCCGCTTTACCGGGGCGGCGGGTCTATCGCTTTCATCGGCGCGGCGCGGGCCGCCATGCTCGCCGCGGTCGACCCCGAGGACGAAGGCCGGCGGGTCCTCGCCGTGAGCAAATGCAATCTCGCGCCCATCGGCCCGTCTCTGGCCTACCGGCTCGTCGATTCCCCGGAGCACGGCTGCGCCCGCGTCGCATGGGAGGGCGTCACCACCCATAGGGCATCAGACCTGCTCGCCCCCACCGACGACGACAGCCTCGACGCCGCCGCGGTGCTCCGCCAGCTCCTCGACGATGGCCCGATGTGGGTCAAGGACGCCGTCGACGCCATGGCCGTGGCTGGCTTCTCTAAGGACCAGGCCAAGCGGGCCAAGGCCAAGGCTGGCGTCCGGTCGTGCAAGGTCGGCAAGCCCGGTGACGCCGAGAGCGGGTGGCAGTGGGGGCTACCCCAAAGGGAGCAGGACACCCCCCAAGGGAGCGAAGGGAGCGGGCGTGCACCCCTGCTCCCTTCGCTCCCTTCGGGGCCCCAGGACGACGACGACGGGCCTGGTCCGCGCCCTGCCGTGGTCGCGTGAGGGGCGGGATTTATGTCCGGGCCGGTCACGAAGCGGCCATTCTGGCCGCGCTGGTGGAGAGGGGCGCGGCGGTGGCCGAGCGGGTAGACGCAGTTCGCCCACCCGCCGCCGCTTACGAGTTGCTGGCGGAGCTTCGCTTCGCGGCGTCGGAACACGTCGGAAGCTCCGGCATTCCCCTCCGGCCCGCTGATGCGATGGTGGGGACCGTGAGCTCAGGTGATGCTGCGAGCCTCCTCCGGGCGTCCACGCGCAGCGTCACCGGGCTTGCACAGAGGGGAACCCTGCCCGCGACGAAGGTGCGCGGCCGATGGCGGTTCCGCCCCGACGACGTTGCCGACCTCATTGCCCGACGACAAGGAGCCGCAGCATGAGCAAGCCGAAGATTCACACCGACGCCCTCACCGGCCGGCGTTTCACGATGGTCGACGCAGAGGAGGCCCCGACGGCGCCAGCGCCCGCGCCCGCACCCGCACAGCCGCCCGGGACAATCGGCACGATCGACCACGCCGGCCACGTCGAGTGGGTGCCCGTCGCCAAATGGCAGCGCATGCGGGGTCGCATCGCCGCATCGGCCACGCCCACCGGCGCCGCCCCCG
>JBBSHS010000050.1:0-19189 GCA_038232515.1 Acidimicrobiales bacterium | reverse complement strand
GCTCGGCACCAGGGAGTTCCCCACCACCACCGCCGGCTACCGGGCCCTGCTGGGCTGGCTGGGCGGCTTCGGCACCGTGGTCAGGGTAGGAGTGGAGGGGACCGGCTCCTACGGCGCCGGTCTGTCCCGTTACCTGGCCAGCCAGGGCGTCGAGGTCATCGAGGTCGACCGACCCAACCGCCAGGGGCGCCGGCGTCGGGGCAAGAGCGACCCCGTCGACGCCCAGTCGGCGGCCCGGGCGGCGCTGTCGGGTGACGCGTCGGGCCTGGCCAAGGCGGCCAACGGCCCGGTGGAGGCCATCCGGGTGCTGCGGGTCGCCCGTTCGTCGGCCCGCCACGACCGCACCGAGGCGCTCAACCAGATGCGGGCCTTGATCTGCACCGCCCCCGATGAGCTGCGGGACCAGCTGCGGGGCCTGAACGCCGTCAATCTCATCCGCCGGGCCGCCGCCCTGCGCCCAGGGGCGACCATGACCGTGACCGCCGCCACCAAGACGGCGTTGGCCGAGCTGGGCCGCCGGGCCCGCTACCTGGATGAGCAGATCCGCCAT
Organism: Acidimicrobiales bacterium; assembly: GCA_038232515.1. GTDB lineage: Bacteria > Actinomycetota > Acidimicrobiia > Acidimicrobiales > JAUJNH01 > JBBSHS01. Next base: position 18,639 of record JBBSHS010000050.1, on the reverse strand, counting down.
CTCGACACCTTGTTGCGCCCGCTGGTGGCCGCCACCGCCCCGGCATTGGTGGCCACCTACGCCGTGGGCACCGACACCGCCGGGGCCCTGCTGGTGGCCGCCGGTGACAACCCCCAGCGACTCCACCACGAAGCCGCTTTCGCCCACCTGTGCGGGTCCTCGCCCATCGAGGCGTCGTCGGGCAAGGTCACCCGACACCGCCTCAACCGCGGCGGCGACCGCCGGGCCAACCAGGCCCTGTGGCGGATCGTCATGGTCCGCATGGTCTCCCACCCCGAGACCATCGCCTACGTCCAGCGGCGCACCCTGGAAGGCAAATCCAAGCGGGACATCATCCGCTGCTTGAAGCGCTATGTGGCTCGTGAGCTCTACCCGCTCCTGGCCGCCCAAACGGCGACTTGACATCACTAGGAGCATCTTTGCCGAAGGCGAACAGAAAATGGCGAGCGCAGCGAGCTCCACAAGGAAGTAGGTGTCCCGCCGCAGGCGGCCGAGCGAGCGCAGCGAGCGATGGCCGCCGAGGACGGCCGGCGGCTTTGCCGAAGGCGAACAGAAGATGGCGAGCGCAGCGAGCTCCACAAGGAAGTAGGTGTTCCCGCCGCAGGCGGCCGAGCGAGCGCAGCGAGCGATGGCCGCCGAGGACGGGATCAGGCGCCGGCGGCGATCCTCTCGCTGACCACCCTGCTGGAGCCACCCGCCTGCATGGTGACGCCATAGAGGCAGTCGGCCGCCTCCATCGTGCGCTTCTGGTGGGTGACGATGAGCAGCTGGGCGTCCGAGCGGAACTCGCCGACCAGGCTCAAGAAGCGGTGGAGGTTGACGTCGTCCAGAGCGGCCTCGACTTCGTCCATCAGGTAGAAGGGCGACGGCCGGCTGCGGAACACCGAAAACAAAAAGGCCAGGGCCACCAGTGACCGCTCGCCGCCGGATAGCAGCGACAGCGACTTCACGTTCTTGCCCGCCGGCCGGGCCTCGATCTCGATACCGGTGTCGAGGAGGTCGTCGGGGGCCGTGAGCCGCAACCGGCCCGACCCGGCCGGGAACAGGGTGGCGAACAGCGCCGTGAACGCTTCACTGACGTCGCCGAACGCAGCCGAGAACACGTCGACGATCTCCCGGTCGATGGCCCGGATGACCTTGGCCAACTCCCGGCGGCTGGCCTTGACATCCTCCAGCTCCTGCTCCAGGAAGGCCGCCCGCTCGGTGCGGTCCCGCAGCTCCTCCAGCGCCAGCGGGTTGACCGGGCCCATCAGCCGCAGGTCGCGGTCCAGCTCCCTGACCCGGGACTCGGCCGATGTGCCCGGCGGCAACTCCGGCAGCGGCGCGGCCATGGCCGCCTCGGGTTCGATCTGGTGATCGCGGCGCAGGGCGTCGACCGCCGCTTCCATGCGCATGCGGGTCTCGGCCTCCTCCAGCTCGACGCGCCTGGACCGCTCCTGCACCTCGGCCAGACGGCGCTCGGCTCCATGGCGATCGCTGCGCAGCCGCTCCAGCCGCTCGCCGGCGGCACGGGTGGCGAGGCTCTGGCGTGTGCGGCGGTCCCGCAGGCCGGTGAGGACCCGGTCCACCTCCGCCCGGGAGCCCTCGACCAGCAGGGCCAGGCGGCGGAGGGCCCCAGCCTCGGCCTCGAGGCGGCACCGGAGCGACTCGGCCCTGTCCCGCTCGGCCACGTTGCGGGACAATCGCTGCTCGACGTCCAACAGCCGGTGGCTCAGCAGCGAACGGCGCTCCTCGACAGCCGCCCCCCGCACCTCGAGGTCGGTGCGAAGGGCGGCGACCGCCCGGGTGCGTTCGTCGAGCCGGCTCCGGGCCTCCCTCTGAGCCAGCTGGCGCTGCTGGCCCCGAGCTTCCTCGGCCTCCAAAGGGCCCAGCAGGGCCTCGAGCTCGGCGAGCCGGGCCGTCTCCCGGTCGGCCCGCCCACTGACCTCCACCACGTCCGCCGACAACGCCCGGGCTTCGGTGCCCACGTCGCCGAGTTCCACCTCGACCCGCTCGAGGGCGCTGGCGGCGGCCGTCTTCTGGGCGGCGACGGCCTGGCGCCGTTGCTGGGCGGCCACCTCGCCAGCGCGGGCGGCGGCCGCCGCCGTGGCCGCCTCCGCCCGTCTCGACCCCGCCGCCTGCGCCTCGCAGGCAGCCGCCTCCGCTAGTGCCCTGGCCTCTTGGAGGGCGGCGCCGGTGGCGCCCGTCCCACCCGCACCGGTGCGCCACGACGTGGCCGCGAATCGGTCGCCGGCGCGGGTGACGACGACGAGATCCGACCGCTCGAGAGCCAGGTCCAGGGCCTCCGGCCATGACCCGGCCACGCACACGGCCGCCGCCAGCAGGGCGTCCAGGAGGGCCTCCACACCGGGCAGTCCCGAGCGGACGTGGCCGCGGACCGGCACGAGGTCGGGCCGGTCAGGCCGCTCAGGCCACCGAGGGGCCGGCGATGCACGCGGGTGGGGCAAGGCGATCACGGCGCCGCCCACGCCGAGATCGCCCAGAGCGCGAAGGGCGCGCCCGGCGGCGACCGAGCCGTCCACCACCACGGCCGCCACCGCCTCGCCACAGGCGGCCTCGACCGCATCCTCCCAGCCGGCGTCCACGTCGACCAGCTCGAGCAGGGTCCCGACCACGCCCTCGACCCCGGCCAGCCGTTCTGCACCGGCGCGGGCGCGGGCCTCGTGCAGGGCCTGGGCCAGGGCCTCGGCGCGCGCTTCGGAGCGGTGGCGCTCAGCCTCGGCCCGGCTTACGGTGGCCTGGGCCACGGCCAGGGCCTGATCGCAGGCCACGTTGAGGGCCATCGCATCGACCAGGTCCTGGTGGACCACCGGCTCGGCGGCGGTGGCCTCGGCCACGATGGCGGCCAGGCGATCGACGTCGGCCCTGAGCCGGTCGGACCGGCCCGCCAGGGCCAGCTGGCGGCCTTCGACCCGTGCCTTCTCGGCTCGGGCCCGATCGATTCCCTGGCGCAGGGCGGTCAGCTCGCCCCGTACCTCGGCCGCACTGAGCATCGGCGAACCGGACGGCCCGGACGGGCGCGGTGTACCGCCCGGCGCCGACCAGAGCGGAGGCAGGCCCCCCCAGGTGACCTCGAAGCGGTCGCGTTCGTCGGCCAGCACACCATCCGACTCGGCCAGGCGGTCGAGTTCGGGGAGGAGCGCGGCAGCAGCCTTCTCGACGTCGGCCAGCTCGTCGGCCAGGTGGGCGGCGTCGGCCTCGAGACTGGCCACCAGGCCGGCATCGACCGCCTGCTGGCGGTTCCGCTCGACAGACCGGGCCCGCTCGGCGACCACGGCGGCCGCCCCCCGACAGCGTTCCCCCAAGCGCTCGGCGCAGGCCAGATCGTCGGCCAGATGCTCGGCACCGGCCAACGCCTCCACGCCCGACAACCCGGCCTCAGCCCCGAGCACCTCGGCGTCGAGCCGGGACAGCTCCTGGCGGGTGTCGGTGGCCACCACGGCCAGGTGGGCGGCGACACGGGTGACCGAGGCCAGTCGCTGCGCCAGCCCGGCCAGCTCCCGGCCGGCCAGGTGGACCCGCAGGGCCCGCAGTTCAGCGGCCACGCCGTCATGGCGACGGGCCGCCTCGGCCTGGCGCTCCAGCGGTTTGATCTGCCGGCGCACCTCCCGCAGGAGGTCCTGGGCCCGCAGCAGGCTGGCTTCGGTGGTGTCGAGCCGGCGCAGCGACCGTTCCCGCCGCTTGCGGTGCTTCAGGACGCCAGCGGCCTCCTCGATGATCGACCGGCGGTCCTCGGGCCGGGCGTTGAGGACGGCGTCCAGGTTGCCCTGGCTCACGATCACGTGCTGCGTGCGACCGACGCCGGAGTCCGAGAGCAGCTCCTGGATGTCGAGCAGGCGGCAGGGCACGCCGTTGACGGCATACTCGCTGTCGCCGCTGCGGAACAGGGTGCGGGTGAGCGTCACCTCGGTGAAGTCAATGGGCAACCGCCCGGAGGCGTTGTCGAGGGTCAGGCTCACCTCGGCCCGCCCGAGCGCCGGCCGCTTGGCCGTGCCCGCGAAGATGACGTCGTCCATCTTGCCGGACCGGACCGCCTTGGGCGCCTGGGCGCCGAGCACCCAGGCCACGGCGTCGACGATGTTCGACTTGCCGCTGCCGTTGGGGCCGACCACAACGCACACCCCGGGCTCGAGTTCTAGCGTCACCGGGTCGCCGAAGGACTTGAACCCCTTCAACGTCAGCGTCTTCAAGAACATGCGACCGGCCACCGTACCGGCGCCCGGCCCGGCTGTCGGTCACCCGCCTACACCTGGCAGGACGCGCAGAAGAACGTCGAGCGACCGGTGAACTTGACCCGCTCCACCGTGCCCCGGCAGCGCTTGCAGCGCAGGCCCTCCCGGCCGTAGACCTGATGCTCGTTCTGGAAGGTGCCCGGTCGCCCGTAAAGGTCGACGTACTGCTCGTCGGCCAGACTTGATCCCCGCGCCTTGGTCGCCTCCAGAAGGACCTCGGTGATGGCCCTCCACAACCGCCGCACCTCCTGGGTCGACAGGCGGTCGCTGGGCCGGTCGAAGCGGATGCCGGCGGCGAAGAGGATCTCGTCGGCGTACAGATTGCCGATCCCGGCCAGGAACGTCTGGTCCATCAGCAGCGCCTTCAGCTTGGTCCGGCGGGCCTGCAGCATCAACGAGAAGCGGTCCCAGCTCATGGCCGTATCGACCGGGTCGATGCCGAGGTGGGCCAGCTCGGGAACCTTCGCCTCCACCTCGTCGGGTGTGGTGACGAACAGCTCGCCGAAGGTCCGAGGGTCGACGAAGCGCACCTGACCGACGGGCTGGAGCACGAAGACGACGTGGGTGTGTTTGTCCAGGGGGTCCTTGGCCGTCGCCTTGAGCAGCTGACCGCTCATACCCAGATGGATGACGAGCACGTCCGGGCTGTCCAGGCGCACGAGCAGGTACTTGCCCTTGCGCTCGACGGCGCTGACCTTGCGGCCCTCGAGCCGGGTCACCAGGTCCTCGTGGCCACGGCGTACCGTCCGCTGGCCGGTGATCTCGACCGATTTGATCTTCTTGCCGACCAGCTCTTTGTCGAGGTCCCGGCGGATGGTCTCGACCTCTGGGAGCTCGGGCACGGACGCCTAGCCGACCTGTAGGTTGGGCGGGACCGGCCCAGCCGGCCCGGGGGTCGGCCCAGGTGTCGGCTCCGACGACTCGGTTACCAGCTCGGAGAGCTCGGCCACCAGCTCGGACACCCCCACCGGCTCGGTGCCGACGGCCACGTCGACCGGACGGGCCTTCAACTGGGCCCACGCCTCGCGAGCTGCGGCCTGCTCTGCCTGCTTCTTGCTGCGCCCCTGGCCGATGCCCCATCCCCGGCCGCCGAGGAGAACCCGGGCGTAGAAGCGCTTGGCGTGATCAGGACCATCGTCGTGCACCTCGTATCGGGGCAGCTGGTCGAACCGCCGGGCGGCTAGCTCCTGCAGCCGCGTCTTGTAGTCCTGCCCACCGGGGCCGGCCGCCGCTTCCTCGATGCGCTCGCCCAGCAGTCCCATCACGAGCGTGTCCGCCGCCGTCCAGCCGCCGTCGAGGTAGACGGCCCCGATCAGCGCCTCCATGGCATCGGCCAGGATGGACGGCTTCTCCCGGCCGCCGCTGGCGTCCTCGCCCTTGCCCAGCAGCAGGGCCCGGCCGACGTCCAGCTCGGCCGCAATCTCGGCCAGGGCGGCGGAGTTCACCACCGACGCCCGGACCTTGGCCAGTTCGCCCTCGGGCAGGCTCGGATAGGTCAGGAAGATGTGGTCGGTGACGACCAGGCCGAGCACGGCGTCACCCAGGAACTCGAGCCGCTCGTTGGATTCGACCCCCGCGTGCTCGGCGCACCACGACCGGTGGGCCACCGCCCGCTCGAGCCGCCACCGGTCCTGGAAGTCGTGACCCAGCCGCGCCGCGAGGGCGTTGATGTCGGCCGGTGAACCGGCAAGGCCAGCGACGGTGCCGTGCAGGTCAGCTCGCTTCGAGTTTGGCGGTCACGTAATCGACAGCGTCACGGACCGTCTTCAAATCCTCGAGGTCCTCGTCGTCGATGCGGAACCCGACTGACCGCTCCCCCAGCTCCTCCTCCAGCGCCTCCACCAGTTCGATGAGGGCGAGGCTGTCGGCGTCCAGGTCGTCGGAGAAGCTCTGGCCCTCGCTGATGGCGCCCGGGTCCATCTCCAAGATGTCGGCCAACCGGTCGCGGATGAGCTCGAACACCTCGTTGCGGCCCATGGGGGATCGACTGACATGTGTCTCGGCGGGCACAACGGGCTCCTGGCGCTCGGCGGCTGGGTTCCTCTCGGCCGCTGGAGTGTACTGCCCCGGCCCGGGGCCTCACCTACCCAGGAGCCATCCATCGTGGGCCGGCGGTGCGGCACACCGGAGTCGCCGACCCACCGCCTGAAGGGTCGACCCGGGTCAGGAGGCGGGGGCGACGGCGGAGCGGAGGTTTGCGACCAGATCGGCTTCCACCATGTCGCGGGCCACTCCTACGGCGTTGACGACGGCCCGCGGCGATGACGAGCCGTGGCTGATGATGCAGACACCGTTGACGCCCAGGAGCATGGCGCCGCCCGTCGAGTCCGGGTCGAGGTAGCTGGCCAGGCTGAGGAAGGCCGGTAGTAGCGGGGCGGAGGCGGTGGTGGCCTCCTCCGTACCGATCAGGATCTCCATCACCGCCGCCTTGAGGCAGCGCATGGCTCCTTCCAGGGTCTTCAGCACGACGTTGCCGGTGAACCCGTCGGCCACCACCACGTCCACCGTGTCCGTCATGACATCCCTGCCCTCGACGTTGCCGATGAACTCGATGCCGTCGAGGCCTTGGAGCAGACTCCAGGTGTCCTTGACCAGCGGAGTGCCCTTGCCCGGCTCCTCGCCGATGGAAAGCAGGCCCACCCGGGGCGCAGCCACTCCGAAGCGGGCGGTGGCGAAGGCCGACCCCATCTGGGCGAACTGCACGAGCATCTGTGGCGTGCACTCCGAGTTGGCGCCGGCGTCGAGCAGGACGGTGTGGCCCACGTCCGGCACGGGGATGGGCGTGGCGATGGCCGGCCTCACGACACTGGGCAGCCGGCCCATACGCAGGAGCGCCGACGCCATGGCCCCACCCGTGTTGCCGGCTGACACCATGGCGCAGGCCCGCCCGTCCCTGACCGCCTCGGCCGCCCTGACCAGAGAAGAGTCCTTCTTGGCCCGAACCGCCTTGGCCGGGTCATCGCCCATCTCGATGACCTCGGAGGCGGCCAGGACCTCGAGCCCGGCGGTGTCCAGACCGTCTAGCGCCTCGGGCCGGCCGACCAGCAGGACGGCCACGCCCAGCTCAGCGGCGGCCAGCACCGCCCCCTCCACGATGGCGTCGGGAGCGCCGTCGCCCCCCATGGCGTCGACCGCGACGGGCAGCACGTCAGGACGGCGCCGAGTCGCTGATCGAGGGATTTGGCCGGTCAGACGTCGATGGCCTGGCGGCCGTGGTACCAACCGCACTCACCACAGACGGTATGGGGCACCTTGGAGGCCATGCAGCGCGGGCAGATGCTCCGGGGCGGCGCCTTCAGCGTCCAGTTGCTGGCCCGGCGGCTTCGGGATCTCGACTTCGAGGTCTTCTTCTTGGGGACGGCCATGGCTCGTCGGGCTCGCTCTCGTCAGTCCGGGTCAGATTCAGGATTGCTCGGTACGCAGGACGTCGAGGGCCGCCCAGCGTGGGTCCTGCGGTTGCTCCTCACAGCCGCAACCTGCCGGTCCGATCCCCTCGTTGCGATTGGCCCCACAGGTCGGGCACAACCCCCGGCAATCCTCTGAGCACAGAGGAGCAGGTGGCAGACCCAGCAACACAGCATCGCGCGCCAGCGGCTCCAGGTCGATTCGCTCCCCGCTGAGCCGGTAGGTCTCCTCTTCGTCGGTGTCGCGTTCGTAGACCTCGCGGATTTCGGCCGCCACCTCGCCGCCCGTCTCGACAAGGCACCGCCGGCACTCACCCGACCACGGTGCCCGTACGGTGGCCGTGACCACGATGGTGTCCTGGGCGGCGGTGAGAATGGCATCCACCCGCACGACGGCTTCGGGCGGCACGCCTGAACCGGTCACGGCCAACCCCTCGATCCGGCCCTCTCTGCGCTCCCTGGCGACGGATCCGGGGGCTTTGCGCAGGGCGGTGACGGGCACCAGGAAGGAACGGGTGGGCATGGCCACCGAGCAGCTTACGGGGCGGCCCCTGTCGACCCGGCGTCGGATGGAGAGAGCGGCTACCTGTCCTGGTCGAAGAAGTCGGCACCGGGATCGTCGGCCTGATCGCCGAGCCCGAAGCCGAGATCGCCGGCCCCGGCCGCCGGGAGCGGCGCCACCTTCAGCTTCTCCCGGCCGGCGGCCACAGTCTTGGAGGTGCGCTCGAGCACGATCTCGAACGACGCCAGCTTCTGGTCGCAGTAGTCCTCGGCCTCCATCCTCAGCCGGTGGGTCTCGTCCTTGGCCCCCTCGACCAGCCGCGTGGCGGTGAGCTGTGCCTCGCGGACGATCTCGGCGCGCTGGACCATGCGCTCGGCCCGGGAACGCGCCGCTTCGAGGATCTCGTCGGCCTCGCGCTCCACCTTGGCCAGGAACTCCTCCCGTTCCTTCAACATCCACCGGGCCCGGCGAAGCTCCTCGGGCAGCCGATCGAGGGCCTCGTCCAAAAGCTCGAGGACCTCGTCCTTCTCGACCCGCACGGTCGTGGACAGGGGCATCGGCTTGGCGTTGGTGATGATCTCGATGACCCGCCGCAGCAGGGTCTCGGAGTCCGGAGGTGAACCTTCATCCCGCTCGATGAGGCTCATGCCGGCCCGCTCCACCGCTCGTCCTGCTCCGTCATCTGCGCCCCTCCTCTGAGCCGTACCGCTCGTGCAGCCGCTTGGCCACCGGCGCCGGGACCATCGAACCGATGCGATCGGCGGCACCCAGCCGGGCGAAGTCCCGTACCCACTTACTGGCCACGAACGACTGGTCCGTCGCACATGGGATGAGCACGGTCTCGATGCCGGACACCGCTTTGTTCATCTGCGCCTGTTGTAGCTCAGACTCGAAGTCGGTGACCATGCGGATGCCCTTGACGATCACGTCGACCCCTTCCTCGGTGGCGACGTCCACGGTGAGCTTGGCCATCGACACCACCCGCACATTGGCCAGATGGGCCGTCGACTCGTTCAGCATCTCCTTGCGCTCCTCGAGGTCGAACAGCGCCTCGCCCTTGCCCGGGTTGCGGATGGCGGCCACGACCACCTGGTCGAACAATTGGGCGGCGATCTCGATGATCTCGAGGTGGCCGTTGTGGAGGGGGTCGAACGACCCTGGGAAGAGTGCCGTCCTCATGCCGGTTCGACCAGCCGATCGGCGCAGAGCACGGTGACCACGGTAGTGCCGTAGCGTCGGGCCCGAACGGCATCCCACGCCGGCATGGGGCCGATTTCATGATCGGCTTCGGCCGCCACAACCCCCGCCTTGCCGGCCAACGCCTCCATGAGCTCGGGCCACTGCCGCCACCCGTAAGGCGGGTCGACCAGGGCCACGTCGACGCAATCCGCACCCACCCGCCGGGCCCACGCCAGCACGTCGGCCGGTTCCAGCCGCACCGCCGGCCGGGTGGAGGGACCGAGGTGGCCGAAACCGGTGGCTTCCAGGTTGGCCGTGGTGCAGCGCAGGCTGCGGGCGTCGGAGTCGACGAAGACCACCGACTCCGCCGCTCGGGAGAGGGCCTCGATGCCCATGGCCCCGGTGCCGCAGCACAGGTCGGCCACCCTTGCGCCCTCGAAGCCGACGAGGACCTCCAACATGTTGAACAACGACTCCCGGACGCGGTCGCCTGTGGGCCGGATGCGGTCGCCCTCGGGTGCCGCCAGCCGACGTCCCCTGGCCGTACCGGCGATCACACGCACGGCCTGAGGTCTAACAGGAGCGGTCCAGCTGCCGGGACCGCGGGGCACCGCCGGCCACCGCCGGACTTCGCCGAACGTCGCCGGACGTCGATCGGGCCGCCATTGCCGCGGGCATAGGGTCGATCGCCGTGGAGGGTGACAGCTACGGCTCTGGTGACGACAACGCCTTCGGGTTGGGTCTGACCTTCATTCCTTCGCTCGACGAGGTCACAGGCCGGGCCAGCCCCACCCTGGTCGCCACCTGGGTGCCCAAGCCGCTCCACCGCGGTGCCCCGGGCCTGCTCCACGGCGGCTTGGCGGCCACGTCGCTGGACGAATGCATGGGGGCGCTCTCCCACGCCCTGGACAGCCGGGCGACGGTAACCGCGACCATGGAGCTGCGGTACCGGCGGCCGGTACCCATCGACGGCCGCCCGCTTCGGGTCGAAGCATGGCGGGACCACCGCGACCGGCGACGCCACAACCGGGTACACGGGCGGCTGATGCTGCCCGACGGCGACGTGGCCGTGGAAGCCAGCGGCATCTTCGTCGACGTCGGCCCGGCTGAGCAGCAGCGATGACGGTCGTCGAGGTCCGGCGGTGACGGCCGACGGCGACTGGCAACCCGAGCCCGAGATCGTCTGCATCGACTGCGGAGGCCGGGCCTTCCTGCTGACGATCATCGACGACGAGACGCTCTTCAGAGCGGGCGACCTGGTGACCTACCGCTGCGCCGACTGCATGGACCGTTGGGACCTCGAAGCGCCCGACGAAGCTGGTTGACCGACCCGGACCGCGACCGTGGGGTACGGCCGGGGCGCCGCAGCTGATCGTCGGCCCTTCAGGACTTGAACAGGAACTCGGCTTCCTCGTCGTCCACCAGGTCGCGGATCTCCTCGGCCAGGATCTCGTGACGCGACAAGCCTCGGCCGTCGGGGCCGACCAGGAGAAAGGCCACCTCGCGGGCGGCCTCAACGAGGCTCTTGTCCCTGCGCAGGCTGGCCAGCTTCAGGTCGCTACGGCCCTTCTGGCGGGTCCCCAGGATGGTGCCCTCGCCCCGGAGCTCGAGGTCGACCTCAGCCAGCTCGAACCCGTCGGTGGTTCGCTCCATCGCCCCCAGGCGGGCGGCGACCTCGTCGGAGCTCGGACGGCCCTCGTCATCGGTCCCGCCCAGCAGGAAGCAGTGCGACCGGTCGACGCCCCGGCCCACGCGACCGCGCAGCTGGTGGAGCTGGGCCATGCCGAAATGATCGGCGTCCTCGATGACCATGACGGTGGCATTGGGCACGTCGACGCCCACCTCGACGACGGTGGTGGCCACCAGGACGTCGACCTCGCCCCGACGGAAACGGCCCATCACCGCTTCTTTCTCGCCCCCCGGCAACTGACCGTGTAGCAGGCCCAGCCGCAGGCCACTGAGGTCACCGGCCGCCAGGCGCTCGAGCTCGGCCGTGGCCGATACCGCCTGCACCTTCTCCGACTCGTCCACCAGCGGGCACACCACATAGGCCTGGCACCCGGCGGCCACCTGGCGGCGCACGGTCTCCCAGGCCATGGCGACGTCGAGGGGGGCCCGGGCCCACGTGGTCTCGATGGGCGTGCGGCCCGGCGGCAGCTCGTCGAGCACGGTCATGTCGAGGTCGCCGAAGACGGTCATGGCGGCTGTGCGGGGTATGGGCGTGGCCGTCATCACCAGCACGTCGGGGTCGTGACCGCGGGCCTTGTCCCTGAGCTTGGCCCGCTGTTCGACCCCGAACCGGTGCTGCTCGTCGATCACGACCACACCCAGGTCGGCGAACTCGACGGTGTCGACAATGAGGGCGTGGGTACCGATGAGCACGTCGACGTCGCCCTTGGACAGCCGGGGCAGCAGCTCCCGCCGCTCGGCGGCGGTGGTACGGGCGGTCAGCAGCTCCACGCGCACCTCCCTCTCGCCGAACAGGTTGCCCTCTTCGCCCACCTTGAGACCCGACAGCAGGGGCCGGACACTGAGGAAGTGCTGCTCGGCCAGCACCTCGGTGGGTGCCATCAGGGCACCCTGGTGGCCTCCTTGCACGGCCACCAGCAGGGCGCTGAGGGCCACGAGGGTCTTGCCCGAGCCCACGTCACCCTGCAGGAGGCGGTGCATCGGGTGCGGGCCGCCCAGGTCCACTTCGATCTCGGCCACGGCCCGTCGCTGGGCGCCGGTGAGGGTGAACGGCAGGCCGGCGTGGAACCGGGGGACGAGCGTGGCCCGGGGCCCGTCGCCGACAACATGGCGGATGGCCTTGGCCTCACGTTCCAGCGCCTTCTTCCGCAGCACCATCACGGTCTGGAGACGCAGCAGCTCGTCGAAGGCCAGGCGCTTGCGGGCCACCTCCTTCACCGCCATCGACTCGGGAGCGTGAATCTGGCGGAAGGCGACGCTGCGGCTGACCAGGTCCTGACGTTCGAGCACCTCGGCGGGCAGCGGCTCGACGAGCTGGCCGGCCCGCTCGAGCGCCTCGTTGATCCACACACGCAGGTCGCGGGTGGTGAGCCCCGCCTTTTCGGACTGCGGGTAGACCGGCACGATGCGGCCGGTGGCGTCGCCCAGCAGATCGACCACCGGGTTCACCATCTGACGCCTGCCCCGGTACGCATCGAGCTTGCCGAACAGCGTCACCTCCATGCCGGCGTGGACCTGCTTGGCCCGCCACGCCTGGTTGAAGAAGTTGCACGCCAGCGAGCCCGTGCCATCGTGCACGCTGACCTCGACCAGCGCCCTCCCGTTGCGCGTACGGCGGCTGTGCACGGCCCGGACCGTGGCCACCACCACGCCCTCCATCCCCGGGCGCAGATCGGCGATGCGGGCTTCCCTCGTGCGGTCGAGCCACCGGCGCGGGTAATGGGTGATCAGGTCCAGCACGGTCGTGATGCCGGCCTCCTCCAACGCCGCCGCCGACCTGGGCCCCACACCGTCGAGCGTGTCGACCGGTATGTGGGCCAGCTGGGTGAGCCGCCGGGCCATGACGCCGATCCTATCGGCGCCCTTCGAACGCAGGTTCGATACCGAGGTCTTCATGACCGCGCCGTGGCGAGCTCAACGAAACCCAGAGCCAGTCCGGTGTCAGCGGGCGGCCCCTTGGGGACCTGGAGCCGTGACCACACTGGAAAACCCGTAGGATCGGGCACCAGGCGGCCTTGCCTTCCGGCACATGACGTGCCTCTTCGGCTCAGCCGGCTGCTCATCGGCCCCGAGGGCGGGATCGTGACGTGGGCGGGGCCAGCGACCCAACGGCACCATGCTGCACGCCGTCACCGCCCGGCTGCGGCGGCGGGCTCGGCTCAGGCCACGAGCGGTGGCCAGTGCCAACTGCGGTCGGGACGGCAGACGCACTGACCGACGCCGCCGCCGGACGGCGGCGGGCTATTCGATCGAAACCAGATAGGCATAGAGGGGTTGGCCGCCCTGGTGGATCTCCACCTCCACCTTGGGGTGGTGGGCCTCCATCCACTGCGTGACGCGACGGGTGTCGGCCGCACTCGACCCGTCGCCCTCGATGAGGGTGACCATCTCGTCGGCTTCGGTGAGAAGCTTGGCGATGAGCCCGGTGACGCAGGCGGCCAGGCCGGCATCGACCACTTCAATGCCCCGGCGGGACAGGCCCAACCAGTGGCCCTCGGCGATCGGGCCGGCGGCCGAGTCGGAGGCCCGCACGGCCCGGGTGACCTCGCCGGCGGTGATGCGGTCGGCGCCGGCGCTCATGGCGGCGGCATTCTCGTCGGCGCTCGCCTCCGGGTCGTACTCCAGCAGGGCGGCGAAACCCTCCCCCACCCCCTTGGTGGGCACCACCCGCACGGTCTTGTGGGTCAGGGTCGCCACCTGCTCGGCCACCGGGATGATGTTCTTGTTGTTGGGCAGCAGCACGACCTGGTCAGCCGGCACACCCTCCACGGCCGCAAGCAGGTCGGCTGTCGACGGGTTCATGGTCTGGCCGCCGGCCACGACCTGATGGACGTGGAGGCTTCGGAAGATGCGCCGTATGCCGTCGCCCGTGGCCACCGCCACCACCGCGCAGGGAACGGCCGGGAGCTGTACGTCGGCCTCGGGATTGGCCTCGGACTGCTCCCGCACCCAGCGCTCCTCCTCCACCTGCTCCAATAGGTCGGTCACGCGGATCCGGCATGGTCGCCCGGCGTCGAGAGCGGCCTCGATGGCGGCGCCGATGTCGTCGGTGTGGATGTGGCAGTTCCACATGCCGTCGCCTCCGACCACCACGATCGAGTCGCCGATCCCGGCCCACACGTCGCGGAAGCCGGGCACGGCCGAGTCGTCGGCCTCCAGCAGGTACATCACCTCGTAGCGCAGGGCCGATATGTCCTTCCCGGCGTGGGCCGCCGCCGCCACGTCGTCCAACCGGTCGTGGACGCTGTGGCCACCCGACACCGCCGCGAGTGCCGCCTCGGGCACGGGCGGCGTGCCCGGCAGGGGACGATCGTCGAGTACGTGGAGCAGCGCATCGAGCAGGAGACAGAAGCCGGCTCCCCCGGCGTCGACCACGCCGGCCTGGGCTAGCACGGGCAGTTGATCGGGCGTGCGGGCGAGGGCGGCGACCGCCGCTTCCCTCGCCGCCTCGAGGACATCGACAACGGTGGCGTCGCCGACGCCGGCCTCGGCCTGGGCAGCCTCGGCACAGGCGCGCGCCACCGACAGGATGGTGCCCTCCACCGGCTGGGATACGGCACCGTCGGCCTGCCTGGAAGCCAGCATCAGTCCGGCGGCCAGGTCGGCCGGGCCGACGTCGTCGGTTCGCCGGGCCACCTCGGTCAGGCCCCGCAGTATCTGGCACAGGATGATGCCCGAATTGCCCCGGGCCCCCATGAGACTTGCGTGGGCGATGGCGTGGCACACCTCGTCCATGACCGGGCCGGCCGTCCTCAACTCGGTCACGGCCGCCTCGACGGTGCCGGCCATGTTGGTGCCGGTGTCACCGTCCGGCACGGGGTAGACATTGAGGCGGTTGATGACTCCCTGGCACGTGCGCAGGACGTCCCGAAAAGCCACGATGGCACGGCGGAGGTGCTCGGCGTCGAGGCGCACGAGCGTGTCCATGGGCGGCGATGCTAACCTTCCCCGGTCCTGAGGAGACCTCCCGGTCTTCCTATGCGTAACGAACACGTGAGGTGCGACGGTCCATGGCTGCGGTGTGCGAGGTGTGCGGCAAGCACCCGTCGTTCGGGATGAGCATCAGCCACTCCCACGTACGGTCAAAGCGGCGTTGGAACCCCAACATCCAGCGTGTCCGGGCGCTCGTCAACGGGACGCCGCGTCGCCTGCACGTGTGCACCGGGTGCATCAAGGCGGGCAAGGTCACCAAGGTGCCGCGGCGCACCACCCGGGCATAGCCGGGTCTCCTCCGTTCACACGCTCGACAAATGGCTCCACCGTCGTCGGCGTTCCCCTTCGGCTTTTTCCAGTCCTGGGACGAACGTACGTTTGGCCCATGGAGCGGTCGGGAAGAAGGACTGCCATGACTGACGACAACCTGCCCCGCACGGCCGCCAAGGACCCGGAGGACTGGGTCACGGGTGACGAACCCATGACCGGCCCCCAGGCCTCATACGTTCAGACCCTCTCGCACGCGGCCGGCGAGCCGGCCCCGGACGACCTCACCAAGGCAGAAGCCTCCGAACGCATCGACGACCTGCAGCGACGGACCGGTCGGGGCCACTGACCCACCGGGTCCGGTCTGGTCACCCACCCCGGTCGCCGGGGAGCAGCTTGGTCCCCGCCGGGTCGACGGGACCGGCGCCCGCACCGAGCTCCACACCGCCGCGTATGGCCCGGGTGAGGAATACCTTCGCCCGCCGGCAGGCGTCCGAAAGGGTGCGCCCCCGCGCCAGCTCGGCGGTGATGGCGGCCGACAGGGTGCAGCCCGTGCCGTGCATGTGCCGGCTGGCCAGACGGGGCCCGTCCAGCCACTCCGGCTCCGCCTGCCCGGCCACCACCAGGCAGTCCGGAGAGGCCGTGTCATCATCCAGATGACCGCCTTTCACCAAGGCCGCACCGGCCCCCATGGCCACCAGCTCCCGACCGGCCTCCTCCATCGACGCCCTGTCCGTGACCGTCCCTGCCACCAGGGCCCCGGCCTCGGCCAGATTGGGCGTCACCACCAGCGCCAGGGGCAGCAGCTGGGCCCGCAGGACGTCCAATGCGTCGGCGTCCAACAGGGTGTCACCGTGCGTGGACCTCAGCACGGTGTCGACGACCAGTGGGCCCAGGCGCAGGTCCCGCACGGCCAGGACCACGGCATCGACGATGGCACCGTTGGCCAGCATCCCGGTCTTGACGGCGTCGACGCCAATATCCATGGCCACGGCCTCGACCTGGGCCCGGACCATCGACGGCTCCAGAGCGGTCCAGGCCCGCACCCCAAGGGTGTTCTGGGCCGTGACGGCAGTAACGGCGACGGTGGCCCAGACCCCGTGGGCAACGAAGGTCTTGACGTCGGCCACCACGCCGGCGCCCCCGCCGGAGTCGGTCCCGGCGATGGTGAGAGCCACGGGCCTGCGGGAGGACACAGGCCCACTCACCCTTTGTCCACTTTGACGTCCGGCCAGTCGTGCTCCCACCCTGCAGGGCCGAAGGGTTGCCCGCCAAAGGTCCGATGGCTGGGGTCCCCGGTGCAATGGCCCACCACCACCGGTTCGTCCAGCCCGGCGGCCGCGAAAGCGCCGCTCAGGGCGGCCGGGTCGGGGGCGCAGAGGGCCAGGGCGTAGTCGTCGCCACCGTGCAGGGCGTCGTCGAGGGTGGCCCCCTCGGCCACCGGGACATCGACGAGGGCGAACCCGACCCCGGAGGCGTCGGCCACGTGGCCGAGGTCGGCGGACAGGCCGTCACTGACGTCGATCATGGCGCTCGCCCCTCCGGCCGCCGCTGCGGGGCCGGCGCCCACGCACGGCCGGGGCCGCCGGTACCACGCCTGGCACGGGCCCTCGTCCTCGCCCGCCCGCAGGCGGTGCAGGCCGGCGGCCCCGGCCCCGAGCGGCCGGGTGACGAAGACGACGTCGCCCGGCCGGGCCCCCGAGCGCAGCACAGGGTGATCGGCCATGCCCGTGACGGCCACGGTGACCACCAGCAACGGGCCTCCGGCCAGGTCGCCCCCAACGACCGGGCACCCGAAAGCACCCGCCGCCTCGGCCAGACCCTCGGCCAGGCCCTCCAGGTCGGCGCCGGACGGGCCCACCACGCTGCACACGGCCCGCCACGGCAGACCCCCCATGGCGGCCACGTCGCTCACGTTGCGGGCCAACGCCTTCCAGCCCACGTCGGCCGCCGAGCACCAGTCGAAACAGAAGTGGACGCCTTCGACCATGGGGTCGACGGCCAGGAGCAGCCGGCCGGGGGGCGACGCCAGCACGGCGGCGTCGTCGCCGGCCCACACCTCGCCCTCCGGCGGCCGGCCGAAGTGGGAGGTGATGCGCTCGATGGCTGCGAACTCGCCCGGCATGGGTAGCGACGGTATCGTCCGCCGTCGATGCAGGGCGTGGTGAAGTCGTACGACCCGGGGAGCGGCCAGGGCGTGGTGGTGCGCGACACCGACCGCGCCGAGCTGGAGCTGTCGCCCGACGCCCTGGTCGGTTCCGTCTTCCGCATGCTGCGTCAGGGGCAGCGGATCGTCTTCGACCTCGACCAGGACGGCCGGGCCACCCATGCCCGCCTCGGCTCAGAGGTCGACATGGGCACGCCGCTGCCTCCGCCCGGCGAGATGGGCTGAGCTTTCCGCATCGGCTCTGGTCCGCAGGATCGGGCCGAGGACGGGCGATACGCTGGCCGGCGTCGGCCGACACGTACCGGAGGAATCCCACCGTGACCACCACCGCGCCCACCAAGAACGCCAAGCTGACCGCTTGGGTCGAGGAGGTCGCGGCGCTGACCCGACCCGACCGTGTCGAGTGGTGCGACGGGACGGCTGAGGAGTACGACCGGCTGTGCCAGTGGCTGGTCGACGCCGGCACCTTCGACCGGCTGTCGGAGGCCAAGCGGCCCAACAGCTACCTGGCCATGTCCGACCCGGCCGACGTGGCCCGCGTCGAGGACCGCACCTACATCTGCTCCCGGCACGAGGCCGACGCCGGTCCGACGAACAACTGGCGCGACCCAGCCGAGATGAAGTCCGTCCTCACCGATCTGTTCCGGGGGTCGATGAGGGGACGGACCATGTACGTCCTGCCATTCTCCATGGGCCCGCTGGGCTCGCCCATCGCCAAGATCGGCGTGGAGATCACCGACTCGGCCTACGTGGCCGTCAACATGCGGATCATGACCCGCATGGGCAGGGGGGCCCTGGAGGTGCTGGGCGAGGACGGCGGGTTCGTGCCCTGCCTGCACTCGGTCGGGGCCCCGCTCGAGCCGGGCCAGGCCGACGTGCCGTGGCCCTGCGACGCCGACAACAAGTACATCGTCCATTTCCCCGACACCCGCGAGATCTGGTCGTACGGGTCGGGCTACGGCGGCAACGCCCTGCTGGGCAAGAAGTGCTTCGCCCTGCGCATCGCCTCGGTCCTGGCCCGCGACGAGGGATGGCTGGCCGAGCACATGCTCATCCTCAAGCTCACCTCACCCGCCGGCCACACCAAGTACATCACGGGCGCCTTCCCGTCGGCCTGCGGCAAGACCAACCTGGCCATGCTCGTGCCCACCCTTTCCGGTTGGAAGGTCGAGACGCTCGGCGACGCCATCTGCTGGAGGAAGTTCGACCCGGACGGCCGCCTCTACGCCATCAACCCCGAGGCCGGGTTATTCGGCGTCGCCCCCG
>JBBSHS010000049.1:0-19295 GCA_038232515.1 Acidimicrobiales bacterium | reverse complement strand
CTCTTTGTGAAGCCCGAATTCGGTCGTCGGAACGGCTGCCGGCGAGATTGAGCGTCGCGTTGGTCCTGCTGGTCGCGATGGCGGCCCGTGGTGGCGACGACGGGAAGGAGACGGCGCGCACCGATGTGCCCGAGCCGGCCGTCTCGCCGCCTGTCACCGGACTCCCTCCTGGTGGGCGCATCGTGGCTCTGCCCGGTGAGCCCGAGGGCCCGGCTCTGGACAGCCGGACCGGAACGCTTGCCGTGGCGGTGCGCAAGCCCGATGGGGCAGCCCTCGTGGACCTGGGCAGCGGGATCGAGCGGGCCCGCATTCCGCTCGGCGGCTCACCCCGTCGGGAGCGATGAGCGTGACGCCAAACAGGGTCTTTACCTACGGAGAACGGACAGAGCGGTTTCTACGGGGTGTCGCCAAGGACGGCTGAACGGAGTGCCCCCCTGCCGGGTTGCAACGAATTGATTACGACTCATTCTACTCCCATAATCTTTATTATGGGGACTAGAAGGGCGGGATGGTTGCACATTCCGATGAATGCGGACCGAGTCGCGCCCGACCTCGACGTCGATGCGCCACACGCCGTCGCGAACGCAGACGATGCCGCCGCTGCCTCGCTTGCGGCGCCTCACCTCGCCCGAAGATCGTCTGGTCACAGTCGAGTGCGTGCCGGTCACGTCAAGAGAGTAGAGCAAGAGCAAGTTAGTCGAGCGAGACCGGGATGCCTCGGCCATACCAAGCAAGAAACCCCTGCTGAGCAGGGGTTTCCTTGGAGCGGACGACGGGATTCGAACCCGCGACCCTCACCTTGGCAAGGTGAACACACAGACCTGCGGACCGCCTCCGTGACCAGCGCCGAAGCATCCTCCATGCCCTTTGAACTGCGCCTTCGCGCCAACCAGCGATATCTGTGGATCACGCTCGATCACCCTGAATCTCCCTCGCTCATGGACCACGTGTGGACCACGCGAGCGCCCCGGGTGAGGCGCTCCATCGCCGGGCGCTGCCCGTACCCGTAGCCATAGCCGTAGGTGGCGTCGCGTTGCGCCCGGTTGAGCACGGTGCCAGCCAGAGGCGCTTCCACCCGGCGCAGTTGCTCTGCTGCCTCGGTGGCCATCCGCGAGGTGGTGGAACCGGCCGTGACCACGAGCAGCGTTGCCTCCACCCAGCCGGCCAGCACGACGGCGTCGGTGACGGGCAGTACGGGGGCCGAGTCAACGAGGACGACGTCGAAGTTGCTCTGCAGCTCGAAGAGGATCGCCGCGGTCCGCTTGGCCCCCAGCAGCTCCGACGGATTGGGCGGCACCGGG
Source organism: Acidimicrobiales bacterium (assembly GCA_038232515.1). Classification (GTDB taxonomy): domain Bacteria; phylum Actinomycetota; class Acidimicrobiia; order Acidimicrobiales; family JAUJNH01; genus JBBSHS01. Next base: position 17,994 of record JBBSHS010000049.1, on the reverse strand, counting down.
CCCGACGGAAGGACGAACAACCGGTCCTCTCCGGCGACCTTCGAAACGGCGTCGATGACCTGCCCACCCTGGAAGACGGACGTGAAACCGTGGTCGTTGGCGATCTCGAACACCTGGTGGAGCATGGGCCGCCGCAGGTCGCAGTCGACCATCACCACCCGCTGGCCCAGGGCGGCCAGGACGATGCCCAGGTTGGCCACGAGCGTCGTCTTGCCTTCTCCGGGCGAGGCACTGGTCACCTGGATGGTACGCAGGGGGTGCTCGATGCCGAGGAGTTGCACCGAAGTGCGCAGGTTGCGGTACACCTCGGCCACCGGGGTGGCCCCTTCCCGCAACGCCCGCAGCCTTCGGTCGATCCCGTCGAACTCGCCCTCCTCGAAGACGGGGACGATGGCCAGCACGGGCACGTCCGGCAACGCGGTGACGAGGTCGTCCTTGGTCTTGAGGGAATCGTCCAGGTACTCACGCAGGAACCCCAGGCCGGTGCCCATGATCAGTCCCACCAGGCAGGCGATGACGGCGTTCCGGAGAGGCTTCGGACTGGCCGGGCTGCTGGGCACGGTCGCCGACCGCACCAGTTGCGCGCCGCCCGACTTCAAAGTGGCGTCCACCTCCAGGGCGTCGAGCTTCTGGGCCAACAGGCCCTGCTCGGTCAGAAGGTTCTGGTAACGGGGGCCGATGCTCGCCTGCAGCGCCGGCAGCCCCGCCGCCGACGTCGCTGCCAGTCGGCGGTCGAGGTCGTCGATCTCGGATTGGAGTGCGTCGACCTTGTCCCGGATGCTCTTGCTGGCCGACGCCAGGTCACCCACGGCCTGGCTCTTGCGATACTCGACGTAGGCTTGGGCATAGGCGTTGGCCACGGCCGCCGCCGAGGCCGCACTGCGCCGGGTGCCGTTGACCTGGAGGACCTCCGTCTCGCCGACCCGACCGGCGGTGACGGCCGGGACGTACCCGATCATCTTCTTCACCGCCTGGCGCACAGGGTCGCTGCGCAAGACCCGCACCTCGGTCTCAACGGTGGCCGTCGCCGGGTTGGCCTGCTGGTCAGAGCTGAACACCGCCTCAGTGGCCCGGGGCTCGATCAGAATCTCGGCGCTGGCCCGGTAGACCCGGGTCTGCAGCAGGGACAGGGCGACCACGGCGGCGACGAGGCCGACGGTCACCAACGAGATGAGCAATCGTTGCCGGCGCAGGATCTCCAGGTAGCGCCTCACCTCGAGGCCTTCGCCGCCGGCCGGGGCCACGCCGTCATAGTACCGGCGCGACCCTGGCGCCCCGGGTCGCCGGGACCATTCCACGTCCGGGTTGTGGGGTTAGCCTTGTCCGAGCGGTCGTCGATCGCGTGAGGACTGTCCAGATCGACTGGCCAGCGCAGGCAGTGGCCCGGAGGATGCAAAGGGTGTGCGGGATCGTCGGGCAGGTCAAGAGCGACGGCACCAAGGTGTCGGGAGGCTTGGTCGAGGCGATGTGCTCGGCTCTGGCCCACCGTGGCCCCGACTCGCGCGGCGTCCATCTCGGCGACGGCGTCGGGCTCGGGATCCAGCGCCTTCGCGTGATCGACCTGCACACCGGAGATCAGCCCATATTCAACGAGGACGGCTCGGTGGCCGTCGTGCTGAACGGGGAGATCTACAACTACCGGGAGCTGCGGCGTGAGTTGCTCGCCGCCGGCCACCGCTTCACGACGGGCTCGGACACCGAGGTGATCGTCCATCTGTACGAAGAGGTGGGGCCGGCATGCGTCTCCCGTCTGCACGGCATGTTCGCCTTTGCCGTGTGGGATGCCCGCCGGCACCAGCTCGTTCTGGCCCGGGACAGGATCGGCAAGAAGCCCCTTTTCTACGCGGAACGGGCCGGGACGCTCAGCTTTGCCTCTGAGATCGGTGCCCTTCTCCAGGATCCCGGCATTCCCCGCGAGATCGACCACCAGGCCATCGACTGCTACCTCGCCTACCAGTACGTGCCCGCACCGATGTCGGCCTATGCGGCCGTGAAGAAGCTCCCACCGGCGAGCGTCCTCGTCCACCGCGATGGCGGTACCGAGATCGAGCGTTGGTGGCAGCTCGACTTCGGCCCCAAGGTCGCGCTCGCTCCCGAGGAGGCGCACGAGGCGATCCGGGAGTCGATCCTGCGAGCCGTCCGTTGCCGGCTCGTGGCCGACGTACCGGTTGGCGCGTTTCTGTCGGGGGGCATCGACTCGTCGGCCGTCGTGGCCGCCATGGCCCGGGAGGCGACCGGCCCGGTGAGGACATTTTCGATCGGCTTCGAGAACGCCCGCTTCGACGAGCTGGAGCACGCCCGGGCCGTCGCCCGGCTCTTCGAGACCGACCACCACGAGTTCGTCGTACGCCCCGACGCCATGAAGATGATCCCGAAGATCGTCCGCCACCATGGAGAACCCTTCGGCGACTCGTCGGCCGTGCCCAGCTTCCATCTCGCCGAGCTGGCACGGTCCCACGTGACCGTGGCCCTCAACGGCGACGGCGGCGACGAGGCGTTCGGCGGCTACCCCCGTTACCCGCACCTGGCCTCACTGGACCGGCTCCAGCGCGTGCCCGCCCGGCTGCGACGGCTGGCGGCGAGTGCCGGCCGCCTCCTGCCGCCGAGCGGGCGCAACGACAGCCCGTTGAGCCGGGCCCGCAGGCTGGCCGAGACATTCGACATGGAAACCCCCCGCCGCTACATCTCCTACCTCTCGTCCATGGGCGGTGGCCTGCAGCGCGACGAGCTGTACACACCGGAGTACCGCGAGCTGGTGGGCCGGTCGCTGGTCGACGACACCCTGCTCGGACCTTGGGCACGATCCTCGGCCACCGCGCTCGTCGACGTGATGCTGGACGTCGACACCCAGACCTATCTCCCGGGCGACCTGCTGGTGAAGATGGACATCGCCACCATGGCCTTCTCGCTCGAGGCTCGATCACCGCTCCTCGACCATCAGTTCCTGGAGCTGGCGGCGTCGCTACCGGCGTCGATGAAGGTACAGGGGACGCAGAAGAAGGTAGGCCTGCGGGCGGCGCTACGGCCCTGGCTGCCGGACGACGTGCTCGACCGGCCCAAGCGTGGCTTCGAGGCGCCCGTGGCCGACTGGCTTCGGGGCGAGCTCCGCCGGCCCGTGGAGGAGGTGCTGCTCGATCCGGCAACCATCGGACGGGGGTATTTCCGGGCGCCCTACGTTCGCCGCCTCCTGGACCGCCACACCGCGGGGCTGCAGGACAACTCCAAGGGCATTTGGACCCTGCTCATGTTGGAGCTCTGGCACCAGGAGATGGTCGACCGACGGCCTCTGTCGCCCTTGCTGGGTGCGCCCAGCCCAACCGTCAGCCCGGCCAACTGACATGCGCACAACCGCATCCGGCCTCCCCAGCTACGCCGTCGTCACCCCAGTGCGCGACGAGGCGATGCACCTGGGTCGTACCGCGGAAGCCGTCGTCGCCCAGACCCACCGGCCCCAGCAGTGGGTCATCGTTGATGACGGATCCACCGACGAGACCCGGGCCATCGCCGAGTCGTACGCCGCCGGCCACGACTGGATAGAAGTGGTCTCATCGGAGCGCGAGCACAGGCGGGCCCGGGGCGCACCCATCGTTCGGGCGTTCGAGCAGGGGCGTCGCCGCCTGCAACGGCGACCGGACGTCACGGTGAAATTCGACGGAGACCTGTTCATCCCCTCGCACTACTTCGAGTGGGTGGCCCGCGTCTTCGACAGAGACCACCGGGCCGGGATCGTGGGGGGCGTCGCCCTTGTCCACGACGGCACCCGTTGGCGCCTCGACGGCGTCGACACCACACATGTCAACGGTGTGGCCAAAGCCTACCGGACCGACTGTCTCGAGGACATGGGCGGCCTGCAACCGTCCATGGGTTGGGACGGCATCGACGAGTACTCGGCCAGGTCCCGGGGCTGGCATGTCCACGTCCTCAACGAGTTGACCATCCTGCATTACAACCGGCGCGGATCGAAGCAACGCTGGTACCGGTCCCGCTGGGAAGAGGGTCGGGGCAACCACTACATGGGCTACCGCTGGGACTATCTGGCGGCCCGTGTGGTCTACCGGATGGCGGTCGAGGACCCGCCGGTGGCAGGGGGGCTCGTGCTCGGTGCCGGCTACGCGTGGGCCGCCCTGCGGGGCCGCCCACAGGTAGAGGACGCGGGCGCCGTCGGTCTGCTGCGCCAGGAGCAACACGACCGCCTGGTGGGTTTCGTCCGGCGGAGGATCGACCCGGCGCCTCCACCACTGCCCGGCGGCGGCCCCGCGTTCTGGGCCGGCGCGCCACCTGACCGGGGATGAGGCTCGCCCTCGTAGTCGTGTTCCTGAACGAGGAAGACCTCCTCGGGACCCTCCTCGGGTCCATCGCCGCCCAGACCCGACCCCCGGACCAACTGCTACTGGTCGACGACGGCTCCACGGACCGCTCGGCCACCCTCGCCGCCGGGTTCGCCGAGGCCAACCCGTACGCCCGGCTGCTGCGCCGTCCCGCCCAGGCCGCGCGGCGTGACCGCCTGGTGTCGGCATCGGTGTGGACCAGCTTCCAATGGGCGGTCGACCAACTGGTCGGGCCCTGCGACGTCGTGGCCAAGATCGACGCCGACCTCCAGCTCATCCCCCACCTGCTGGCCGACGTCGAGGCCAGGTTCGTGGCCGACGAGGCTCAGGGCCTCACCGGGCCGTATCTCAGCGAACCCAGATCCGACGGGCCGCCGCTCCGCCTGCGGTCTCGGCCCGAGCACGTGGCCGGGGCGGTGAAGTTCTACCGGCGGGCCTGTTATGACGACGTGTATCCGCTGCCGCCCCTGCTCAACCTGGACATCATGGACGAGGTCAAGGCCCGGGGCGTGGGCTGGAGGGTGGCCAGCTTCGAGGCGCAGGGCGGCGACCCGTTGCACCTGCGCCCCATGGGCGGCCACGACGGTCGGCTCCGGGCCCTGCGGCGCTGGGGGGAAGGCGACTATGTGAGCGGCACCCATCCCCTCCTCCTGGCCTACGTCGGCATACAGCGGATGGGTCAGGCGCCGTATCTGGTGGGGAGCCTGAACTACTTGGGGGGCTGGGCCCTCGCCGCCGCCCGGCGAGTTCCCCGCTTCGACCATGAGCTCCTGCGCCTTCGCCGGCGTGAGCAACTTCTCCGCGCCCGTCAACGCATGGCGGACACGGTCACAGGCCTCGGGCGGCGCCGGGCTCACCTGTTGTAGGGGCACCCTCGCCGGCGGCGGCGACGCCCCCACCCGGCCCCCCGCCCTTGGCGGCGCGAAGCGCAAGGCGCGCCGAACGGGGCAGGATCCCCGGGGCACAGCCGGAGAGCACCAGGGCGTAGACCAGCGTGCCGGCGCCGAGCGAAGCGGCCAGCACCAGGACCGGGGGGCCGCCGCTGCCCTGGGCGATCAGACGGGCAACGACCCAGCTCGTTCCGGCGGCCACCGCCACGGGCCACAGGACCCGGCCGTGGGCGCGGAAGCCGAGGCTTATCCTGCGCTTCAGGCAGACCACCAGGAGCCCGAGCGAGACGATCACCGCGGCCAGCAGCACCTCGCCGACGGCGACCGTTCCACCCAGGTACGCGGCCACGAAGAGGGCGGGCGCCTGGACCACGAGGAGAACGACGGCGAGCATCCCGGCGAGTCCGGCCCCGCCCACCGAGTTGAGCATCCATTCCACGGTGGCCTGGACGGACTTCACCGCGCCCCATACCGACAGCACGGTGAGCGTGCCGATCATGGGCACCCATCGGGGCCCGTACACCAGCCGGGTGAACGGGCCCGCGGTGGCGCTGAGCAGCAGCCCGATGGGCGAGGTGATCAGCGCTACGAGTTGCACGACCTGGAGGTAGTGCTCCTCGACAGGCTCGCCCCGGGCCAGCATGCGCGAGAACCCCGGGAAGGTGACCGTGGCCACCGGGTCGGCCACGGCGAGATGGGGCAGCTCGCTCAGGCGGAAGGCCATGGAATAGAACCCGAGTGGGGCCGAGCCCAGCGTCCGCCCGACGGCGAGGTAGTCGGCGTTCTGCTGGAGCAGCATGGCGGTCGTCTGCAGGAGGAAGCCCCGGCTGGTGCGCAGGACGTCCGCGGCCAGGCGCCGGTCGAAACAGGGCCGGACAGACGGGGCCACGCTCACGTACACCGCCGCCATCGCCAACTGCCCGGCGAGGTGGCCGGCCACGATGCTCCAGACCCCGGCACCCGTGGCCGCGGCGGCGATGGCCACCACGGCATAAGTCCCGGTCTGGGCCAGGAACCCGAAAAACCGGTCGCGGAACTCCAACTCCCGCTGGAGGAACCACTGGTAGAACCAGTTGAGGGAGCCCAGCACCGTGAGCGGGGCGAGACCGATCAGCACCGGACGCAGCCGGGGCTCGCGCAGGCCGTGGCTGAGGGGACCGGCTCCCACCACGAGCAGGATGGCCAGGATGATCCCCGAGGCCAGCAGCAGGCTGAGCACCGTGCCTAGGCCTCGACGGTCGAGGTCGGTGCGCACGACGAGCGCCGCGCCGAGGCCGAGATCGCCGAAGCTGCCAACGACGTTGATGGCGACGAAGGCCAGGATGACGACGCCGAAGTCGGCCGGCACCAGCAGCCGGGCCAAGACCACCGTGGCCCCCAACGTCACGACCTTCGACGCCCCATAGGTCAGCATCGTCCACCGGACACCACTGACCGCCTTGTCCTCCATCAGCTCCACCGCCCCCGAAACCAGACGTAGTTGCGGCGATGTCGCACGGGGGGGCGCCGATCGTGGCCCCCCCGCGGGTGGCGCAGTCCCCGATGTGTCGGGCACAGCGCCACTGCGGGGCGGACTGCAGGGGTACCGGCCGCTCTCGCCATGCCCCTAGTCTGGACGACCGACGGGACGGACGGCCGGAGGATCATGAGGACAGCCGTCATCGGGCTCGGCGCCATCGCCCGGCACCACCTCACCGCTCTACGTGACCTCCCCGGCGCGGAGCTGGTCGGCGTCTGTGACCTCTCCCGGGCCGCCGCGGAGGCGGCCGCCGAGCGCTTCGGGGCAGGAGCGTGGTACACGGACCACCGGCTGATGCTGTCGGAGGTCCGCCCCGAGATCGTCCACGTCACCACCTCGCCCCAGTCCCACTTCTCGCTCGCCGCCGACTGCCTGGACGCCGGCGCCCACGTGGTCGTCGAGAAGCCCGCGGCCGTGCTCCTCGACGAGGTGCTCGAGCTCACGGACCGGGCCCGTCGCCGGGACCTCCTCGTCGTGGAGGACTACAACTACCTGTTCAACCGCCCGGTGGCAGACCTCCTTGGCCTCGTGGCCACCGCCGGGCCGGAAGCCGTCCTGCACGTGACCGTCAACCTCAGCCTGGACATCCTGGCCCCGGGTAGCGCCTTCAGTGACCCGACCTACCCGTCGCACCGGTTGCCGGGCGGCGCCATCGGCGACTTCCTGCCCCATCTAGCCTCGTTGGCCCACGCATTCGTCGGGCCCCACCGCCGCGTCGACACCGTGTGGGCGAAGCGCCGGGCCGGCACCTGCCTGGCCGACGACGAGCTCCGGGCGCTGGTGGACGGGGAGCGGGGGACCGCTGTGCTCTCCTTCAGCGCTAACGCCCGGCCCGACGTCATGGAAGTACGGGTGGACACCACGTTTTTCAAGGCCACCGCCAGCCTGTTCGACGGCCGGCTGCTGGTGGAACGCGAACGCGGCGGGCCTCGGGCGCTCCAAGGGCCGCTCAACGCCCTGGTCCAGGGAACAGTGCTCAGCCGGTCCGCGGCGTCCAGCCTGTTTGGGAAAGTCAGCGGCCGGGGCGGCAGCCTAGAAGGCCTCCCTGAGCTCGTGCGCCGGTCCCATGCGGCCGCCTCGTCGGGTACGGTCCCGCCCGTGACCCTGGTCCAGATGGAACAGGTGAACCGCCTCGTCGCCGACGTCGTAGCCGGCAGGGCATCCTCGTGAGGGCGCTCGTAACCGGGGCCAACGGCTTCCTCGGGCGGGCGGTGGTGGCCGCCTTCGTGGACCGTGGTCACGCCGTGCGCGCCTACGTGCGCCCGGCGGCCGATGTCGCCGGGCTCTGGGGCGCAGGGGTGGAGGTCGTGCGCGGCGACCTGCGCTGGTCGGCAGACCTGGTTTCCGCATTCGACGGGATCGACGTCCTCGTCCATCTGGCCGCCAGCGTGGCCGGCGACGAAGCCGAGCAGTTCTCATCGACCGTCGTCGGCACCGAACGGCTCCTCATGGCCATGGCGCGGTCGCAAGCCCGGCGGGTCCTGCTCGCCAGCAGCTTCACCGTCTACGACTGGGCGGCGGCGGCTGTGCTGTCCGAGGAGACCCTCCTCGAGGTGAGGCTCGAGACCCGGGGCGGTTACACGATCGCCAAGGTCTGGCAGGAACGGGTGGCCCGCCGGCTGAGCGAGGAAGCTGGTCTCCAGCTCACCGTCTTGCGGCCGGGCGTGATCTGGGGCCCGGGGCACGAGTACCCCCCCGGCATCACCCTGCCCGTCGGCCGCCTGCACCTCGTGATGGGCCTGTCGGCGAGGCTGCCCCTCACCTTCGTGGACAACTGCGCCGACAGCTTCGTGTTCGCAGCGGCGACCCCAGCGACGATCGGCGGCACGTTCAACGTGGTGGACGACTCTTCGGGCAGCAGCACATGGCGCTTCGTGGGCGAGTACCTGCGCCGCGCCCACGCATCCGGGGTGCGGGTGGTCGTGCCCTACCCTCTCGCCCTTGCCGTGGTGCGCGCCGCCGGACTGGCGAACCGGCTGGCCTTCCACGGAAAGGGCCGGCTTCCCAGCGTCCTGGACGAGCCTCGGTTCGTGCCTCGGTTCCGGCCCCTGCAGTTCGACAACGCGAAGTTGCGCGGGCTGGGGTGGCGTCCGGCCGTCGGCTTCGAAGAGGCCCTGGGGCGCACATTCTCCGTGGTCCACCCGGGCTAGGGTCGCAACGTTCTGGGCATCTCCCACACCCGCAGCCCGGTGGAGCGGACGATAGAGGATCGCCGGCTCCTCAGGCTGGGCGTGGTCGCCGTCGTGGTCCTCGCCCCCGTCGTGGTCGTGAAGCCCCTCGTCGCCCTCGCTCTCGCGGGGGCGGTGGCCTTGGCCGGCGTAGCCGTCCTGCCGCCGGAATACCTGCTGGCCGGAGTGGTCCTCCTCACCGCAATCGTGCCCTACGGGGTCCAGAAGACCTTCGGCATCGGCGGCGGCACCGGCTCCCCCGGCCTCCTCCTGTCCGACGTGCTGCTCCTGGCCGCGCTGCTGCGCACCGTCCCGGCCGTCCTCAGGCTCCGGACCGACTCCCGCGTCCGCCGGGGCGTGGTCCTGGTCGCGGTGTTCCTCACGGTCGCCGCGGTCCAATTCGGTCGGGGGGTGCTCAGCGGGCGCAACCTGAGCACCGTCGGCTACGAGTTCCGTGTCCTGCTGGGATTCGCCACCTTCCTCGTCGCCGTCCCGGTCCTGGCCGATGCGCGGCGCCGTCGTCGCTTCTTCGCCACCTTGCCGGCGCTGGGCCTGCTCCTCGGCCTCTGGGGGATCGGGCAGTGGGCCTTCAACCTGCATTTCAGCCAAGCCGCCGACGCCGGGGTCCGCGCCGGGGTCCGGCTCACGTCTTCGGGCCGGGGGCAGCTTCAGGGCGGCCTGTTCGCCTTCCCGGTGGCGCTTCTGGTGGCGCTGGCGGCAGCGATGTCGGGGGAGATCCAAACCGTGCGGGTGAGGGTTCTGCTCATCTCGATCGTGGTCCTGAACCTGGTCTGCCTCGTTCTGACCTACGAGCGAAGCTTCTGGGTGGCCACCACCCTGGCCGCCGGCTTCGTCGTCCTGAAGTCGGGAGCGGCTCAGAGGCTCCGCGCCGTGGTGGCCGGCACCGGCGTCCTGCTGGTGAGCTCCGCCGCCCTGGCCACGCTCGCGCCCAACACCCTCGTGGCGGCCCGCGAGCGGCTGCTGTCATTGAGCCAGTACGGCAGCGACTTCTCCGTCAAGTACCGGGTGGCCGAGTCCCACCACGTGTGGCAGCAGATCACCGCCCATCCGATCGTCGGCTCCGGTCTCGGGTCGTCCATCTTCTTCGGCCGTCCATGGGACCTGGTGCCGCCGCAGTCGTACACCTTCTCCCACAACGGCTACCTCTGGCTGGCCTGGAGGCTTGGCCTGCCGGCTGCCTGCCTGATGTTCGTGCTCCTCTTCCTGGCCATCCGCCCCTTCGGGCGTTCGACCGCCGCCAGCCAACGCCCCGGAGCCGGGCCCGATGACCGGCTGCTCATTTCCTTGCAGAACGGGGCGCGCAGCGGGCTGGTGGCCTTGGCGCTGACCAGCGTGACCTTCCCGATCTTCAACCAGTTGGGCATCACCGCGACGATGGGCGTGCTCATGGCCCTCGGCGTCTGGCACGCCGCGCCCGCACCGGAAGATGGTACGGCGTCTGGCCGGCAGGAAAGGACCGCCGCCTCCGCGGATGACCTGGTCAGAGCACGTACCCGTGGAGGAGTGTGAGGGTGGGGTCTCCGGTGCTGATGTTGTAGTTGGATGCGCTGACGGTGTGGGACCAGGTCCACGGGGTGTAGCCCACCATTCCGGCGGGGATCTGGGCGTCCATCTTGGCCTTGATCTCGTCCCGCCGCTGGGCCAGGGTGGGCAGGCCGGCGGTGGTGTCGGAGGCGTTGATGCCGACCTCCTCCACGAAGATGGGCTTGTCGTCCTGGGTCATCTGGTTGATGCGCACCTGGACGCCGTTCCACTGGTCGCCGGGCATGGCCACGGTGGGGCTGTAGTAGTCGTGGACGGTGGCCACGTCCAGGCCCGGGGACTGGTGCAGGGTCTGGTACTCGACGCCGGCGGTGCCGCACTGGCCACTGCCCTGGAGGCCGGAGCTGACCAGATGGTTGGCGTCCAGGCTGTGGATCAGCCCGCCCACGGCGTCGAAGAACTGGCGCAGGGTGGCGGCCGCGGTGGTGGAGCAGCCCCCGCTGGGGCTGATGGTGGGGTTGGGCTCGTTGACGGGTTCCCACATGGCCACCGCCGGTGAGGCGGCGTAGCGGGCGACGATGGTGCGGACCCAGTCCCAGTAGGACAGGGGCGTGGTCTGGGCGCCCAGGGCGGTGCCGTCGTTGAGGGCCTGGCGGTAGCCGGTGGCGTACCAGCCCTCGGTCTTGTAGGACTCCCCGCAGCCGCCGCCCCACTGGTGGGACAGGACCAGCACGAGCTTCTGGCCCGTCTGGGCGGCGGTGTTGACCACCCGGTCGAGCACGGCGAAGTCGGCCTTGTTGGTCGACTTGTCCCAGGCGATCTGCTGGAAGGCCCACACCCGGACCATGCTGGCGGGGGCCAGGGAGGACATGAGGTCGGTGACGTCGGCGGGGCTGTTGGTCTCGCCGCAGCCGTAGTTGACGTTGTAGTCGGTGGAAAGATCGGGGGCGTTGATCCCGGTGAACCGGTAGGGGGCACCGTCGAGGGTCAACTGCCGGCCGCTCGCCTTGACGAACGATGGGGCCGAGGTCGGTGGCGGCGCGATGGCAGGGGCGACCACTGAAAAGTTCGAACTGGCGGTCCCCGAACCGGCCGTCGCCTCAACCGTGACGGAGCCGGATGACGTCTGGGGCACGGTGAAGGACGAGGAGAAGCCGCCGGTCTTCGAAGTCGTGAACGAACCCTCTGGGATGCTGCCGAAGGACATCGAGCCCGCCGAGCGGCCCGGGAAGCCGGCTCCGGTCACCGTGACGGACGTGCCCACCGGTCCCGAGGTGGACGAGAGCGAGAGCACCGCCGTCGCCGCCGAGGCGGGCAGGGCCGGGAGGGACACGGCGACGAAGAGAACTCCGGCCAGACCAGCGGTGGCCCTGGCTGCGAGGGAGACGGCATCTTTGCGCTTGACCATGTTCACTCCATCGGCCCGGCCGACCCGATGCTGAGCCTTGCGGGCCCGATCGGGAAGATTTGTCCGGGCGTCCGGCCCGACCGCACCACCGCCGCTGGACGGCTGCTACGCCCCGGCCCGTCGGTCCCGCTCGAGGAGGCGGTCCACCGCCCGGAGATAGATCCGGCGCTGACGGGCCCAGCGGTAAGGCTCGCACTGGAGGGTGGCGCTGTGCACCAGCCGGCTCCGCAGCCCGGGATCGTCGTGGACGGCTCGGAGCGCACGGGCCAGGTCCCGCTCGTCGCCGCCCTCGAACCAGGCAAAGGCCGAGTCGTCGAACAGTTTGGCGGCTGATGCGGTCCTTGAGGCCACCACCGGTCGGTGCAGGGCCACAAAGTCGTACATCTTGTTGCATTGCGTAAGGTCCCGGAAGGCGTCGCGTTTCATCGCCACCAAGCCGACGTCGGCCCGGGCGATGGCGTCCACCAGCCGTTCGAGCGCAACGTAGCCGTCGCTGAACCAGACCCGGTCGGAGACGCCGAGTTCGGCCGCCAGCCGGCGGACGGCGCCCAGGTACGAACCGTCCCCGTAGATGTCGAGACGCAGCCCGGGGAGGTCCTCCCGCAGCAGAGCCAGGGCCCGGACGGCGGTGTCGAGGCCGTACCGCTCCTCGACCGCCCCATGGCAGATGACCACGAAGTCGTTGTCCGAGGCACCTGCCGGTTGGTCGATCGGGACGAAAATGCTCTCGTCCGCCGCGTTCAGGACGACGTCGATGGCCGACCCGGTGGCGCCTCGCTGGACGAAGACGTCGCGCATCTCGTCCGTGCACGTAATCGCGTGGTCGGCGAAGCGGATGGCCGCCTGCTCCAACGAGCCCAGGGCCCGGACGACCGGGTGGCCCGGCCCGGCACCGAACTTGCTGGCGAAGAACTCCGGCATGCATTCGTGCAGGTCCAGCAGCACCCGGGCGCCGAGCAGGCGGGGTACGGCAGCGGCGAAGACCAAGGCGTCCGGCAAGGTGTGCACCTCGACAAGCCGGTAACGCCGCCGGGCCTGGAGAACTGCGGCGGCGATCGCTGCGGCGGCGAAGAATATGACATATTCGAGCACGTAACCGGGGGCACCGCCCCGCCGGTGGTAGAGGGGCAGCCGGAAGACCCGAAGTCGCCCTTCCCGCTCGTGAACCGGCTCGCCTTTGCCTCGCGTGCACAGGACGTCCACCTCGAATCCGGCGTCGAGTAGCGCCTGCACCTCCCTGCGCACCCTGGGGTCGAGGGGGAAATGGGCCTGGCGGATGACCAGGACATCGGCCATCAGGCCACAACCACGGGGGAAGGCTGGTACCGTCCGACTGCAGGTCCGGACGTCAAGGTGATCCCTCCGAGCCCGGCCCGTGGTGGCGAAGCCGGTGGCAATCGTCCGCGGCCCGCATCAGAGACTACACATGGGGACAACCAACGGCTCGGCGGCGGGCGGCCGCTCAGGCACGTTGACCCAAACGGAGGGGACCAGAGGTGGCGCTCACACCTGAGGAGATCGAGAACAAGACGTTCCCCATCGACCTGCGCGGCTACGACAAGGAGACGGTGCACGCATTCCTCGAGGAAGTGGCCAGGAGCTACAAGGACCTGCTGACCTCTGACAACAGGGCAGCAGAGACCAGTGGAGCCGAACGCGGGCCGGACGCCCTCGACGCCTTCGCTGAGCAGCTGAGCGCGGTCCTGCGGGCCGCCACCACCGAGGCCGAGAAGCTCGTCGCCCAGGCCAGGGAGGAGGCCGCCATTGCCATCGAGCAGGGGTCGGCCGACAGCGAACAGGTCCGGGCCGAAGCCGCCCGCGAGCTGAACCGGTCCAAGGAGCTCCGCGAGGCGGCGGAGCAGGACGCGGCGGTGGCCGAGAACGTGCGCCTTGTGGCCGAGGAGGAGGCTGCGAAGATCCTGGCTGACGCCGAAGCCCAGGCCCATCTGGCCGCTTCTTCGACGCGAGCGGAGTTGGCGGTCGCCCTGGGAGACGCGATGGGCGGCGTCCGGCAGGCCTCGAAGCTGCTCGACGGGCTCGCCAAGACGCTGGCCGACCACGATCTCCTGGCCGCCCCGGACGAGCTGAACCAGATGGGCGCAGCCGCCGAAGACGAAGCCGACAGCGGCTGAGACGGCCGGAGGCCACGCTCATGAGCCAGGGACCCAGGCCGGACGTCGCCGGCGAGGGCGCGGGCTCCGTTCATCCGACGGCGGTCGTTGAGCCGGGGGCGACGGTTGGTGCGGGTTCCCGCATCTGGCACCACGCCCAGGTGCGGGAGGGGGCACGGATCGGCATGAACTGCACGCTGGGGAAGAACGCGTTCATCGACACCGGAGTCGTGGTCGGTGACGGCTGCAAGATCCAGAACAACGCCTGCGTCTATGCCGGCGTGGTCCTGGAGGAGGAAGTTTTCGTCGGGCCCGGAGCCGTCCTCACCAACGACCGTTATCCACGGGCCAGCTCACCGGACTGGGAACCTGTGCCCACCCTGGTTGGGCGGGGTGCCTCGATCGGCGCCAACGCCACGGTGGTTTGCGGCCTGGTGATCGGCCCCTGGGCCATGGTGGCCGCTGGCGCGGTGGTCACCGCCGACATCGCCCCCCATGAACTGGTGGCCGGCAGCCCCGCCCGCCGTACGGGTTGGGTGTGCCGGTGTGGCGGGGTGCTGCAGCGCGGCCCGGACCCGTGCCCGGAGCGTGCCTGCCCGAGCTGCGGACGGACCTTCCAGGGGTCAGCCCCGTGATCCCGCTCACGGCCGTCCGGGTCGACGAAGCCGCGGAGCGGGCGGTGATCAAGGTTCTCAGGTCGGGCCAGCTGGCGCAGGGGAGCGTTGTAGAGCAGTTGGAGGCTGCTCTGCAGGCCTTTCTCGGCGTGGACCATGTGGTCGTCATGAGCTCGGGTACGGCCGCCCTTGTGGCTTCGATGACGGTGCTGGGGCTGGGGCCCGGCGACGAGGTCGTCACAAGCCCGTTCACCTTCGGCGCCACGGTCAACGCCATCGTCCAGGTGGGCGCTTCCGTGCGGTTCTCGGACGTCGACCCGGACGATCTGACCATGGACGTCGACTCCGCCGCTGCCGTGGTCACCTCCCGCACCGCGGCGCTCCTGCCCGTCCACCTGTACGGGCAGGCGGCCGACCTGCACGGCGTCGCTGTACTGGCCGCCCGGCATGGGCTGGCCGTCGTCGAGGACGCCGCCCAGGCCTTCGGCGCGGCGGTCGACGGCGTGCCCGTCGGGTCACTGGGTCTCGGGGCGTTCTCCTTCTACGCCACCAAGGGGTTCACCACGGGGGAGGGAGGAGCGGTGACCACGGCCGATGACGGCCTCGCGTCAAAGCTGGGCCGGCTCCGCAATCAGGGGATGGCACGGCGGTACGAGTACGAGACGGTGGGGCACAACTCTCGCCTGACCGACATTCAGGCCGCCCTCGGACTGAGCCAGCTCTCGACGGCCGGCGCCACGATCGCCCAGCGGCAGGACAATGCCGTTCGTCTCTCGGCCGCGCTCCAGGGCGTCACCGGCCTGCAACTGCCGGTCGTGCGCCCCGGCCGCCGGCACGTCTTCCACCAGTACACGGTGAGCGTGACTGAAGATGCCCGTCTGACCAGGGACGGACTGCAGCAGTCACTTTGGGACCGGGGCATCCAGACCGCCGTCTTCTATCCCCGAGCCGCGTACGACCACCCGTGTTACCGGGACCACCCACTGGTCTCCTGCGAGCCGCAGCCGCAGGCGGAGAAAGCGGCGCGCCAGGTCCTGTCGCTGCCGGTCCACGCCCATCTCACCGCGGCCGAGCTCGACTACATCGTCGACAGCGTGCGGGACCTGCTCGATGTTTGAGCTGGCCATCGTGGGCGCCGGCCTCATGGGGGCGAACCACGCCCGCAGCGTCCGAGGCCTGAGCGGCGTGCGCGTGTGCCTGGTCGTCGATGCCGATCCCGATCGGGCCCGCCTGCTGGCCGAGCCGCTGGGGGCGGCATGGGCCAAGGAGCTCCCCGACTCGCTCCGAGGGCTCGACGCCGCCATCATCGCCACACCCAGCCATCTCCACCGCGAAGTTGGTCTGCCGTTCGTGACCGCCGGTATTCCGGTGCTGATCGAGAAGCCGCTGGCCGGCTCCGTGGCGGATGCCCAGGCGCTTGTCGACGCCGCCGAGCGCTCGGGCTGCCTGCTGATGGTTGGCCACGTGGAGCAGTTCAACGCCGCGGTGCAGGCATTGGACAACCTGCTGGCCGATGTGGTCCACGTCCACGCCGACAGGATCGGGCCTTTCTCCGGCCGTATCCATGAAGGGGTGATCTCCGACCTGATGATCCATGACCTCGAGATCGTCCGCCGGATCGCGGGTTCGCCGGCGGCCACGGTCCAGGCCGTCGCCGGTCGGGTGCGCTCCGACACCGAGGACTACGCCTGCGCCCTTCTCCGCTTCGAAACCGGGATCACGGCAGCGCTCACCGCCAGCCGGGTGAGCCAGCAAAAGGTCCGGCGCCTCGAGATCATGCAGACGCACAATTTCGTGAGCGTCGACCTCATACGCCAGGACGTGACCGTCCACAAGCTCAACCACGCCGAGTTCCTGTCGGACGATGGGCCCCGCTACCGGCAGTCGGGCGTGATCGAGATCCCGTTCGTCGACCGTCGCGGGGAGCCGCTGGCTGTGCAGCTGCAGCATTTCGTCGATTGCATCCGGACCTCGTCGCCGCCGCGGGTCGACGGGAGGCACGGCCTGTCCGCCTTGATCTTGGCGCGACGGGTGGAACGCGCCGCGGCGGCAGAAATCCGAGAGCCGCTCAGCCCGCCCCCCGGGCGCTGACCAGGGCGATCGGCGTCCTGGCCAGGATCTTCAACTCGAGCCAGAAGCTCCACTGCTCCAGGTACACGCGGTCGAGATCGACGATCTGGGAGAAGCAGAGCGTGCTGCGGCCGCTGATCTGCGAGAGGCCGGTCAAGCCGGGCCGCCCCCGCAGGCGCTGCCAGGCCCGCTCGTCGTAGACCGCGGCCTCGTCGTCGAGGGGAGGACGAGGCCCCACCAGGCTCATCTGCCCCCGCAGGACGTTCCACACCTGTGGGACTTCGTCGAGGCTGAGGCGGCGCAGGATGCGACCCACGCGGGTGATCCGGCGGCTGTGGGGTGGCTTGAAGAGCCCGGATTCCGCGTCCGTCAGCCCGAGGACCATGTCCTGGAGCCACGCTCGCTCGGCGGAGTCGTCCTCGACGACCGCCATCGTCCTCAGCTTGTACATCCGGAAGCGGCGGCCGTTCGCACCCAGGCGGGTCTGGACGAAGAACCCGGGACCGGGGGAGTCGATCTTGATGGCCAGGATGGCGACCGCCAGCACCGGGGCCATCGCGAGCCCGATCACGATGGAGACGAGGACGTCCAGGCTGCGCTTGGCCAATCGAGCCACCGGGCTCAGGGGCTCCGCGAGCACCGCAGCGGCGTCCTGGCCCCGTTCCACCACCCGCATGGCATGGCCGGCGACCACTTCGGGCGCCCGGTCCCGAAGTGCCTGGAGGAGGCGGCCGTCCACGACCAGATCGTCGCTGCGGAACAGGATCGGGCCCGGGCCCCAGGTGGCGTCCGCAGGGTCGACCACCCAGGTCGCCCGGACTCGACCGGCTCTCCCGGCGTGATCGAGGACCCGCTGGCAGAACCCTTCATCGCCGACGACGACGACGTCCGGCCGATACCTGACGCCGGCAGTGGCCGCCCAGGCGGTGGCGACCAGCACCAGCAGCGTGAATTCTCGCGGCAGGCGCTGGACTTCGGCCAAGCCGAGGAAGGCCGTCGCTCCGAGGACGAACGCCAGCACCAGCCGGCCGGTGTTCCTGGACCGCTGTAACTCCGCCGTCGCTTGCACGTGATCCTCGCCCCAAGGGCCCCAGCCCGAGAACTCGCCTACTAGGAAGGTTCCTCATGGGTTGGTCCCATCCCTGCCTTGTCCCCGGAATTTTCTCGGGAGTTGACCGTGACGGTGATCCGGTAACACGATCGGTGAGGATTCGAGGTAATGGCGCACACCGGCAGGACCGAACCCGCCTCCTCCGGCGAGCCTCCCTCGGGCCGGGGGCGGGGCCCCCCCGGGCGGCCGGGGGGGGGGGGGGGGGGGGGGGGGGGGGGGGGGGGGGGGGGGGGGGGGGGCGGGGGGGGGGGGGGGGGGGGGGGGGGGGGGGG
>JBBSHS010000048.1:0-19318 GCA_038232515.1 Acidimicrobiales bacterium | reverse complement strand
TACTCGGCGCCCATGCCCTCATCAGCAAGGTCTACTTCCCACGTGAGCTGATCGTCTTCGCCAATGTGCTGTCCCTCCTAGTGACCCTGGCCATCGAGCTGACCGTCGACGTCATCCTCCTGCTCGTCTTCGGCTACTTCGCCACCTTCACCCTGCTGCCCTGGCTCGTCCTAACCATGGCCCTCGAGACGCTGTTCATCACCGGTATTGCCCTGTGTCTGTCCGCCGCCAGCGTCCGCATTCGCGACGTGCCCTACCTGACGGGCATCGCGTTGACCGTGTGGTTCTTCGTCACCCCGATCATCTACTCCGAAGAGACCATTCCCGCCCGACTGAACTTCATGGGCGTGGCCGTGCCCGTCCGCGCCATACTGCTGGCCAACCCCATGGCCCGCTTCACCCTGGTCTACCGCCGTATCCTCTGGGATGGCGCCCGACCGGGGTTCACCACCCTTGCCCTGCTCCTTGCGCTCTCGATGGCGGTCTTCCTGGTCGGCTACCGGTTCTTCACCCGGCGGGCCCGGTACTTCGCCGAGGAGCTCTGACACATGGCGACCACCCTGTGCCGCTTCCGCTTCCCGACCTTTGACCTGTGCCCGGTGACGGAGCTCTACGTCCGACCCGTCCACAACGCCGAACACTCGATTCTGGACGGCGAGGTACGGCTCGGTACCGACGGCGTGGTGCAGTTCGACACCTACTTCAACGCCTTCGGGGTCGGCAAATGGCTCCGCCACACCACCGTGAGGCAGGTGGCGGTGGCCGCTCAGGTCACCGGCGCCTGCCGGCTGGAGGTGGTGCACGACCGCGTCGACCGGCGCCCGGTCGTGGTCGCCACGTCAGACGTGAAAGCCGACGAACCAACCTGGTTCGAGCTCGCTCTTCCGGCGCTCGAGAGCCTGGTCGACGGTTCGGCGTTCCTGCGGGTCAGTTGCATCGGCGAGGGCGCCACGTTGCGGCACGCCCGGTGGCAGACGGACGAGCAGCCGCCGCGGCCGTGCCGGCTCGGTGTCGTCATCACCACGTTCAACCGGGGGGACGAGGTCCGGGCCAATATCGCCCGCCTGGCCGGGACCTTGCGGGAGGCGCCCGACTACGCCGACCGGATCGAGGTCGTCGTGGTCGACAACGGTCGAAACCTGGTGCTGGACGTGGACGACGGGCTACCGATCTCAGTGCTACCCAACCCCAACACCGGCGGGGCCGGTGGCTTCACTCGAGGCCTGCTGCACTTCCGGGAGCGGCCGGGGGTGACCCATGTGCTGTTCATGGACGACGACGTGAGCTTCGATCCCGAGATCGTGTTGCGCACCATCCAGCTGCTGTCCTTCGCACGGCACGGCCGGCTGTGCGTGGCCGGGGCGATGCTCAGACAGAGCGCGCCGACCGAGCAGTTCGAAGCCGGGGCCCGCTTCCAGGGCAAGGCGGTGTACCCGATCCGGGCCAGCGGCCACAACATCGACCTGCGCGACTGGCACGCCATGATGCAGAGCGAGCGCCGCGAAGACGACATCGACTACGGCGCATGGTGGTTCTTCGCATTTCCCGTCGACCTCACCACTGACAACCCCATCCCGGCCTTCGTGCGGGGCGACGACGTCTGCTGGGGGTTGATGCACGCCGGTCGCCACACGGTCACCTTCAACGGCATCGGCCTGTGGCATGCCGACTTCGAGTACAAGAACGGGCCCCTCGCCTGGTTCTACGACACCCGCAACTTCGGGCTCGCATGCGCGCTCAGCAGCCCCGGCTTCCGGTGGTGGCATCTCCTGGGCCGCTATCTGAACACCTGCGGCCGCAGCCTGCTCAGCTTCAAGTACGCCAGCGCCGCCAACATCACCTTCGGCATGCAGGAGTTCATGCGCGGCCCCCAGCACTGGCTGGACATCGACCACGCCAAACTCAACGAATCCGTGTCGAGCTTCGGTGAGGAGCGGATCGTGCCGCTCAGCGAGGATCTCATGGCCGTCGAGGACGTGCCGGCCAAGGGCAGGTTGACGAAGTACGCGGCAGCCCTGGGGTCACTGGCTGTCCTCGGCGGCCACATCCTGCCCGACCGGCTGCACCGCACCGGTATCGGCGCCGTGCCCATCCAGCAACGCGCCGTGCACGCCTCGACGCTGCGCAGGGAGATCCTCTACCGCGACGAGCGGCGCGACGACGGCTTCGTCGCCCGGCGCGACCAGGCCCGGTTCTTTGCCCTGCTGGCCCAGATGGCCAGGACCGCCGTCCGGATCCCGGTCGAGTTCGACGGCCTCAAACGTGACTACCGGGCCGCCTACCCCCAGATGGTCAGCAAGGAGTACTGGGAGCGGCAGTTCACCAGCCTCTAGGCGCTTGGCGCCTAGGAGGCGAGACGATTGAGTCAAAGTTCCATGCGGCGTCGACAAGGCCAGTGAGGCCGCTTCGGGTTCGAGGGTGACGACCAGCCCACGAACGCAGGCGACTGCGCTCAGGGCGCGGGAGAGTACATCGCCGCTGGTGGGCCGCCGTGGGATGACCTGCTCGTCGGGCGGGGGCGAAGCCCCGTAGCCCTCACGATCGACGAGTGGGTCCTCCTCACACCACGAGGAAGGAGTTGTTGGCCCAGAAGACCATGAGGAAGCCCTGCACCATGGCCAGCCCGATCGTGACCGACTGGTCGAGGCCCGGTCGCCGTTCTGTGAACCTCGCAGCCACGATGTACAGGGGGAAGATCACCACCGCGTACCGGGGCATGGATGCCAGCCCGCCACCGGCGGTGAGCGGCAGCAACACGCTGCTCAAGGCGAACACCCCGTAGGCGACGCCCATCTTCTTCAGGAAGACGAGGATCAGGGCGAGGGCGACGAGGGCGAACCAGCCGGCGAAGCGGGGGAAGATGCTGTGGCTGGAGATGGTCCGCGCCAGCTGGGACAGAGGACTCTCGAGGCGATGGTGCCAGGCCGTGGTCTGGATGTGCAGGAAGGCGAGAGGATCGCCCGTCAGGTGCTTGTTGAACCACACGAAACAGCCGAGGCCGAGCGGGAAGGACACCAGCGCCACGATGCCCAGACGGATGCGACGGATGGAATAGCCCCGCTGCTGAAAGTAGATCCAGGCCAGCGGGGCGGCGAGCAGGACACCGGGCGCTCGCGAGAGGGCCACGAGGAAGCCGAGCGCGGCCACCACCCACCACCGGCGGCGACGGGCGAAGTAGAAGCACATGACGACGAGGGCCAGGTAGACCGATTCCGACAACATGGCGGAGAAGAGAAAGGCGGTGGGGGCGGCGAAGAGGTACTTGACGGCCCGCCGGGCGGTGTCGGGATCGTGGTCCAGGGTCACGAGGCGGTAGAGGAACACGCAGGCCACCAGGAAGGAGACGTTCGATACGACGAGGCCACCCACGTACGGGCTCCCGAACCCCCATCCCACCCACCGGGACAGGAGCGGGTAGAGGGGGAAAAAGGCATAGTTGGCGAAGGGCCCCTGGAGGGGCCCGGGCCTGTACCCGTGGGCGGCGATGCTGAGGTACCACGAGCTGTCCCACTGGCCCCACACGTCCAGGAAGGCGAAGCGCGAGTACGTCGGGCCCAGTCCCGCCGGCTGGGGGTGGACGACCGGCCCGGGGATGACGGCCCGGGCCACCAGGCCGATGACGACCAGGACGACGCGGGTGACCACGAACAGCAGGGCGAGGTCGGCAAGCTCCCGGCGCGGCGACGGCGCCGTCCGGGCGCCGGTGGGCGGGTCCGCTCCATCGAGGTGATCCGGTGCCTCCGGCTCAGATGGCGTCGGCACCACCTCTGAGCCCGAAGGCGGCCCGTCGTCCGACCTCTTGGCCTTGCGGGACGCCCTTGACAGCCGCCCCCGCACGGAGGCGAAGAGTAGCCAATCGCAGGCCCCCGCCACCGGGGTGCCGACGACGGACGCGGCCTGGTCCAGCCCCCCGGCCCTCTCCCTGAGGGCCGGCCGGGTAGCCAACCGCTCAGGTACCCTGACCGCCCATGGGTGACCCTCGGGCACGACGGACGGGCCCCTGCTGAGCCCGGCATCCTGCCAGCCGACGACCGACGGGGCAGAGAGCCAGGGCGGGTCGGTACCGGCCAAGGGGTGCGAGCTGGAGCAGCGCCCGGGACGCCTCGCTGGTGAGCTGGCCGCCGCTTCCACCGTTTCTGCGCTGGCCAGCGTGTTCGTCCAGCTCGCCCTGTCCCGGCTCCACATCCCGTTCCCGTCCAATGCCCCGACGGCGTTGCTGGGCGCCGCCGCCGTTCCTCTCCTCGCCGGGCTGCTGGCGCTGGCCGTCAGCGGCCGGCGTTGGCGGGCCGGCACCACCGTCGCCACCTGGTCGGCACTGTCCGCCCTCAGCACCCTGGCCCTGGCCCTGCCGTTGCTCGGCACCCAGTTCTACCTGGGCGGGGTATCCATCGACCAGGAGTTCCGCCTCCAGCTGATCAGCCGGATGGCGTCGTCGCCGGCAGTGGCCGACATGACCTACTCCGGCCTGCCCAGCTACTACCCGACGGCCTGGTTCTGGGTGGGCGGCCGGGTGGCGGACGTGTTCGACATCCCGGCCTGGAAGGTCTACAAGCCCTACGCCATCATCACGATGGCCGTCGCCGCTGCGCTCGTCTTCACCGTCTGGAGCCTGGTGCTGCGCCGCCGGACGGCGGTCCTGGCCACCCTGGCCACGGCCATGGTGGGCCTGCGGTTCGGCTCCTATGAGCCCTACAGTTGGCTGCTGGCGGCACTGCTACCACCGGTGGCCGTCCTCGTCTGGCACGTGTTGCGCTGCCGTTTGCACCGCCACGGCGCCATGCTGGTCGCCCTGGGCGGCTACGTCGGGCTGTGCGGGGCCGTCTACACGCTGTACCTGGGCTTCGGGCTGCTGGTGATATTGGTGCTCGGCGGCCTGGCCGTGCTGTGCCGGATGGCTCCGGTCCGTACCGTGGCACTGCGGCTGGTGGCCATCGGGGCGGTCGGGCTGGCGGTGATGCTCCCGTTGTGGCTGCCCTACCTTCGGGTCTGGCTGCGAAGTGGGAGGCCCGCCGGGGCTGCGCCGCGGTTCCTGCCCATCGAAAGCGCCGTGCTCCCAATGCCCATGCTGGAGCTCAGCCTCTCGGGAGCGATCTGTCTGGCGGGCACGGTATGGCTGGTCGTCGCCGCCCGCCGCTCCCCGCTGGCGCAGGCGCTCGGCGCCGTGGTGGTCTGCGGCTACGTGTGGTACGGGCTCTCCACGCTGGCGCTGGCAGTCGGCCAGTCGCTGCTGGCTCTGCGGATCGGCCCCATCATCTACGCAGCGCTGGCGGTGGCCGGCGTGGTCGGCGTGGTCGAAGGACTGCAGGCCTTGCGCGGACGGCTCTCCGGGGCCCAGTGGGGCCCAGTGGTACCGGTCGCCATTGTGCTGGCCCTGGTCGGCGCGGTGGCGCTGGTCCAGACGCTGCCGTACGTGGTGGCCACCGACCAGGCGTACACCGACTACTACCCCAGCGGCCTGACGGCGCTGGGTGAGTCCAGACCCCTCGACGACGGCGCCTGGAACGCCCAGCTTGACTCGACCATCGCCGAGCTGAGCGGAAAGGCGCCCGAACAGCTCGTCGTTCTGAGCACCCACTCGCCTCTGTACGCGCTGCTGCCGTTCCACAGCTTCCAGGAGCTCAGCCCTCAATACGCCAACCCGCTGGCCGACTTCGACGCCCGCCGGCTGGCCGTGGAGAGCTGGGCCAGGTCCACCAGCACGGCAGACCTCGTCCATCAGCTCGACACCAGCCCCTGGCGGCCCCCGACCGTGTTCGTGTTGCGCAGCGGCGCCGACGGTCTGCACATGACGATGTCCGTCGACGAGTTCCCCCGCGCCGTGGACCTCAAGCGGTATGAGGTCGTGTTTCCCGACGGGCTGTTCACCGGGCCTGGATTCGTGACCCGTGACGTCGGACCGTTCCTGGTGGCCGTGCGCCGTTGAGCCTCGGCGCCCGCGGCGCCGCGGCCAGAGACATTCCGGGCGGTTCCCGCGCTACCCTCAAACAGTGAGCCGGGCGGTGGCGGCGGTGATCGTGGCCGCGATTGCGTTCGCCGGCTGTGGGGCCCGCCGTGCTGCCACGCCGGGCCACGGGACATCGGCGGCAGGGCCCTCGTCGGCAAGGCCATCGTCGACGGGGCCCTCGTCGGCGGAGCTGCCCGGCGGCTTGGCCGCTCTGGGCACGCTCGATCGGTTCGACGACGCGGCAGGAGTGCACGACGTGCTGCTCCGACCGGTGGCGGCTTCTGAACGGCGTCCTGGTGATCTATCACCATGGTGCGGGGGAAGTGGCAGGGAGTGTGTACCTGGACACGGAGAAGGCGCCCCTGGTGGCAACGCTCCTGGCCCACGGGTACTCCATAGCCGCCACCGACGCTCACGGCATCAACTGGGGCAACGACGCCGCCATGGACGACTATGCCCGGCTGTCAGCCGTCGCATCACCGTTCGCCATGTCGTGCTCCTCGCCCAGTCCATGGGTGGGCTTACCAGCCTTCGGTCGATCGAAGACGGTCGGACGCCTCACATTGTCGCCTGGGCGGGCATCTTCCCGGTGACGAACCTGGCGGAGGCGGCGCGTAACCCCAGATTCGGCAATACCGTGCAGGAAGCCTATGGCGGAGACCGGCCCTCCTCGGCCGATCCTCTCGCTCGTCCCGAGCTCCTGAGGACCGTTCCCATGCTGGCCTGGGCGTCTCCCATGGATACCTTGGTGGCCAAGAGCGAGAATGCCGACCTGTTGCGCAGCCGGGTGGACCAGGCAGGTGGCTCCGTCACCGTCATGTCGACGGTCGGCGACCACGGTGACAGCTCCAACTTCCAGGCCGACCGGCTGCTCGCCTTCTTTGACGGTGCCGTCCCTCCCTGACGGGCTGACGCGTGGGACCCGGCGGTGTGGGCCGTCTGAAGCTGCGCCTCGCGGCGGCGCCGGCCGGATCGGGGCCCATGTTCCTCAGCCCGGAGTTGGCACCAGGCATCCGCCGCGGCCGGAGACATTGAGCCCGGCCGGGGGGCTGCCGCCAGCGCCAGCGGCGGCCAGTTCGGAATCGAGGCACCCGTTGACGAACTGGTTGACGTGGGCGGGCAGACCGGAGCCGAACTCCATCAGGTGGCTTCGCAGCTCGACGGCCTCCGAGGCACTGGTCGCCCACAACTGGTACGGCTCGTTGGGCGAGCTGACGGCCGGAAAGTCCAGCCGCCACTCGGCCACCAAGAACCAACCGGACGGGGTCCTTGGGCCCAGTGCGCCCGAGTACACCGCCGCCATCTCGACACCGTTGCGCCGGGTCAGATCGCCGTAGAAGGCCTGATCGTCGGTACCTGCGGCGCGGCGCTGGAGCACCTCGTAGTTGCCCAGGCCGAGGACGTCGGTGACCGACCCCCGATGGAACAGGGCAATATACCCGAGCTCCCCGGTGGCGATCGAGCGGCCGTCGTAGTACCGACGTGCGAGAAGCGCCCCTTGGTACCGCTGGGCGTAGTCGTTGACGGCACCCCTCGGGGTGTACTTGACGACAGCCCACTTCACCGGCACGAGGAGCAGGCTGGCGATGGCGAGGACGGCGACCGCGGATGAGCGACTGGGTAGGACTTCGCTGAACGCCGACAGGGCGAAGTAGAGCCCCATGGCGATCAGGTACGCCTGGTATCGCTCGAAATGGCCCAGCTGGGCGAATGTCGAATGGGCCACCACGGCCACGATGACGGCGACGGCCGGGACGATGCAGCGGTTGATACCGGTCGGAACGGCGATGGCCAGGTAGGCGATCGCTCCCATCAACAGCGCCGCGAGTATGGGAGCAGCGGTGAGGTGCTCCAGGAATACCCCGGGAGTGATGGCGAACTGGCTGCCGCTCGAGAGGGCCGTCTTGGCCACCACCGAATTGGGCAGGAAACCCTGGCCCATGGCCCGGTTGAGCCCAGCATAGGCGGCGACCGGAGCCGCGGTCGCCAACCCGAGCCCGACGACCGTGCCCAGCCGTCCGGTCACGGCCCGCCGCATCCCGACCTGCGGGGCCAACCGGGCCCAGCCGTCGACCAGGTACCCCAATCCCACGCCGGCGACCACCCACATGGTCTCGAAGCGGGTCAGCACAGCCAGTGCGGCGAGCGCGTAAAGGGCCCAGCCAGGGGCGCGGGTCCTGCGGCCCACGGCCCGGTCATGGACCCAGGCCATCAGCTGCACGACCATGGCCGCGTGGAGCAGGTGCTCCATGCCCACCATGGCCAGCGACGGCATCAACAGCAGCACCGTCACCAGGCCGGCGGTGGCCACAACGCTGAGGGGCTTCCTGAGGCTGGGCCGCAGCGCCTCCTGGCGGGACCCCACGGCCCAGATCAGCCATACGCCGGCGAGGACATTGAACGCCCACGGGAGGATGACCATGGTCCTCGTGACCGCCATGGCCCCGGCCAGCAGCAGATCCCAGAGCGGCGAAGACGACACCGACTCGTAGACGCCCGGTTGCACACCCCAGGTGCCGTGGTGCAGGAGGGTCTGGGCGACGCTCAAGTGGATGGCGGCATCGTCGACGACGTAGACGACCTTGCCCCCGGTGAGATGGCGGCAGACGAGCAGCATGGCCACCGAAGCGACCACGAAGATGCCCGAGCCCCAGCCGGCGAACTCCAGATTCGACGATCGTGGCCGCGCCGCCTCGGAGCCCATGCGGGGCGTGAGTATACGAAGAAGGGCCGGAGGACCACCCGTCCCTAGAGTCGGTGCATGCACCCCTTCCGCTTCGGCATCCAACTGCCCGGCGCCCCCACGGGGAGGGCGTGGCGGGAGCTGGCCCGCAAGGTCGAGTCGCTGGGTTACTCGACGCTCTACGTCCCCGACCACCTCGACGACCAGTGGTCGCCCACCGTGGCCATCACGGTGGCCGCTGAAGCCACCACCACCTTGAACGTGGGGGCTCTCGTCTACGACAACGACTACCGCCATCCCCAGCTGCTGGCCAAGGAGATAGCCACTCTTGACCTGGCTGCACAAGGCCGGGTGGAGGTCGGGATCGGCGCCGGCTGGCTCAGGACCGACTACGACGCCTCGGGCATCGCCTATGACGACCCGGCGGTCCGGGTCCGTCGCATGGAGGAGGCCATCGTGGTGATGAAGGCGCTGTGGCGCGACGGCACGTGCACGTTCAAGGGGGAGTTCTACGACCTGGCCGGTGCCATCGGCCTGCCTCTGCCGTACAGCCGGCCTCATCCGCCGCTCGTCATCGGCGGGGGCAGCCGTAAGGTGCTGGGCATCGCCGGGCGGGAGGCGCAGATCGTGGGCGTGAACCCGCGCCTGCGCTCGGGGGCGATCGATGCCGAGGCCATCGCCAGCACCAGGCCCGAGCTGTGGGACCAGCGCGTCGAGTGGGTCAAGGCGGGCGCCGGCGACCGGCTCGACGAGATCGAATTGCAGAACCTCTGCTTCGTCTGCGCCGTGACCGACGACCGTGAGGGGTTGGCCCGGCAGATGGCGCCGTCGCTGGGCGTCGACCCAGCCGTGGCCCTCGACATACCGGTCGTGGTGGTGGGCACGGTCGCCCAGATCTGCGAGACGCTGCGGCAACGGCGTGAGCGGTGGGGGTTCAGCTACTTCGTGTTCCACGAAGCCGACATCGAGCCGTTCGCCCCCGTGGTGGCTGCGCTGGCCGGCACCTGACGGCAGCGCCGACGACGACTTAAACCGCCCGGGCGGGGGGGTGCGGGGCTGCCCGGGCAGTTGTGGCCGCCCCGACGACATCTTCTGCCCGGGCGGCCGGGCTGTGGGTCTGCCCGGGCAGTTGTGGCCGCCCCGACTACATCTTCTGCCCGGGCGGCCGACTGTGGGTCTGCCCCGGCAGTTGGGCTCAGGGGCCGATGGCAGCCACCTTCGGAGGTGCTATGCCGGCGCCGTCCAGGGCCACCTTGGTGGCATTGCGCAGGCGGCGGCCCACCGTCCACTGGCTGGCCGGCCGGGTCTTGACCTGCACTCGGAATACCACTCCGGCCGGCCCGAACTGTTCTATCCCGAGCACCTCGGGGGGCCCCATGACCTGGTCGGGGCTGGCGTCCACGACTTCGCCGGCCCCCGTGACGAGCAGGTCCCGGACCCGGGTGAGATCGGCGTCCCAGGCCACGGCGACATCGACGACGGCCCGGGCCCACTGCTGGCTCTTGTTGCCCACCCGGTCGATCTGGCCGTTGGGCACGTGCCAGAGGGTGCCGTTGGCATCGCGCACCCGGGTGCTGCGCAGTCCCACACCCTCCACGGTGCCGCTGGCCGGGCCGACGTCCACGATGTCGCCGATCCCGTACTGGTCCTCGAGGAGCATGAAGACACCGGTGAGGAGATCCTTCACCAGGTTCTGGGCGCCGAAGCCGATGGCCACGCCGGCGATGCCGGCCCCGGCTATGAGCGGGGCCACGTCGATGCCCAGTTGGTCGAGGATTGAGATCACCGCCATGGCCCAGATGAGGACGCCGGCCGCGCTGTGCAGGAGCGTTCCGACGGCCTGGGCCCGCTGAGCGCGGCGGGCGTCACCGGGGACGGGCGGCACTGGCAGCGACGGACCGTCTCCACCGCTCGAAGGGCCGCTCGGGCGCGCTCGCCCGCTCGAAGGGCCGCTCGGGCCCTGTGGCTCCCGCTGTAGGAAGCGGTGGCGGACGTGGTTGGCGGTGCTCATCGACCCGACCAGGCGCCGGACCATGCGCCAGGCGAGCCGGTTGGCGATGAGGGCGAGCACCACCACCACGAGGATGCGCAGCCCGTGGCTGGCGGCACTGTCGCCGAGGCGGCCGAGGCCCGAGTTGCCGCTGGCCCGGTAGATGACGTCGCAGACGAAGGAGTTGCGGCCGGTTGGGCCGCAGGACGATTCCAGGCCGAGATGGCCCAGGGCGGGCGGTAGCAGCGTCGAGCCTCCTGTGAGAGCGGCCTGGGCACCGCCCGAGCCGGGTTCGGGGACGGCGGGCGACGCTACCCTCGCTGCCACATGCCCACCGGGTCCCCACGCATCGCTGTCTTCGGTGGCACGTTCGACCCAGTCCACGTCGGCCATCTGGTGGCCGCAGTCAACGTCCGCCACGCTCTGGCCCTCGACCGCGTCCTCCTGGTGGTGGCCAACCAGCCGTGGCAGAAGGTCGGCGAGCGGGCGCTGACCCCGGCCGAACAGCGCTTCGAGGTCGTCGCCGCCGCCGTCGAGGAGCTGGCCGGGTTGGAGGCCAGCCGTGTGGAGATCGAACGCGGGGGTGTCTCGTATACGGCCGACACCTTGGCCGAGGTGGCCATGCTCCATCCCGGAGCCGAGCTGGTGCTCGTGATCGGTGCCGACGTGGCCCGTGACCTCGACAGCTGGGAGCGGGTGGACGAGGTCCGGCGTCTGGCCCGCCTGGCCGTGGTCAACCGGCCTGGGGCAGCGATGCCGGCGCCGTTGCCCGGGTGGCGGGTCGATGTGGTGGAGATCCCCAACCTCGAGGTGTCGAGCACCGACCTGCGGGCCCGGGCGGTCGACGGCCGGCCCCTGGACTTCCTCGTGCCTTCGTCCGCCATTCATGCCATGCGCCGGCTGGGTCTGTACGCTGGGGGAGGATGAGGAACCACGGCACCTGCGCCACCGGCCTCGATACCCTCACCCTGAGCCAGGTGGCCGCTCGGGCCACAGCCGACAAGAAGGGCCGCGACCCGGTGGTGCTCGACGTGTCCGCCGTCCTGGGCATCGTCGACGCCTTCGTCATCGCCAGCGGTGCCAATGAGCGCCAGGTGAGGACCATCGCCGACGAGGTCGAAGCCAGAGTGAAGCAGGCGGGTGGACCGGCCCCGTCGGCGGTCGAGGGCCGGGCAGACGCGTCGTGGATGCTGCTAGACTACGGCGACGTCGTGGTCCACGTGTTCCTGGAGGAGACCCGCACCTATTACGACCTCGAGCGCCTGTGGCGTGACGCTCCCCGCTGGGCGTGGGAGGCCGACGAAGTCGCGGCCGGGAAATAGCGGTTCCGCCACGGCCGCCACCTGCTCAAGACCGCCCCGGCGGACCGTGCCCGCTCGGCGGTCCGGTCGGGCGGCGCCCATGGCCGTGGTGACTGCCCTCATCGCCGCGGTGGCGATGGCCTGCGGAGGTAGCGGGACACCCGAGGTGGCCAAGCCGCTGGCCTCCGCCCCTGAACCGGCGGTCTCGCCTCCCGCCAAGCCGCAGCTGCCCGGCACGCTCCTGGCCCTGGGGGGCGCCCCTGAGGGGGTCGTCGTGGTCCGGTCGGGCATGGCTGCGGTCAGTGTCCGCAAACCTGACGGACTGGTCCTGTTCGACCTCGCCTCCCCCGCCCAGCGGCGGATGGTGCCGCTGGGCGGCTCCGCCCGGCACCTGTTCCTCGGCGGCCCGGACGGGCCCGTGCTTGTGCCCGACGAATCCGACGACCGCTTAGTCGCCGTCGGGCTACCCGACGGCCAGGTCCTCGAGTCGGTGCCCGTCGGTCGCCAGCCCCACGACGCCATCGCCGTTGGTCCCGACACCGTCTTCGTGGCCGACGAGCTGGCCGACACCATCCACATCGTCCGCAAAGGGGCGGTGACACGGGTGGTCCCGGCCCCTGTGCAACCGGGCGGCATGGCGGCCGCCCCTGACGGATCGGTCATGGTCGCCGTCGGGGTACGGGGCCGCCGGATCACCGCCTACCGGCCTGACGGTTCCATCATCGGCAGTGCCAACAGTGGCGCCGGCCCGACCCATGCCGTCACCGGTAGTGACGGCCTTTACTGGGTGGTCGACACCACCGGTGGCGCCGTCCTCGGCTTTCGTGTCGACAGCCACGGCCCCAGGCAGGTGGCCCGGATCCCGGTCGGCAACAAGCCCTTCGGCGTCGCCTACGACGGTCGCCGCTCCACTCTGTGGATCACGCTGACCGGCACCAACCAACTCCTCGGGCTCCACCTGAAAGGCACGTCCGTGGGCTCGCGTGACACCTATGACACCGTGCAGCAACCCAACACCGTGGCCGTCGACGACACCACCGGCGAGCTGGTGGTCACCGGTTCC
Source organism: Acidimicrobiales bacterium (assembly GCA_038232515.1). Classification (GTDB taxonomy): domain Bacteria; phylum Actinomycetota; class Acidimicrobiia; order Acidimicrobiales; family JAUJNH01; genus JBBSHS01. Next base: position 6,337 of record JBBSHS010000048.1, on the reverse strand, counting down.
ACCCCACAGGGCGGTCTCCAGCTCATCCCCCGCTGAGATCTACCGGGGCTTCGCCCCCGCCCGACGATCGGTCAGGTCGTCCTTCGGCCTACCAGCGGCGATGTTCTTCACCCGCACCCTACGGGGGCACCCTGCGTTCGTGGGCTGGCCGTCATCCTCGAACCCGACGCCGCCCTCCCACGCCGCTACGCCGTCAGTCGACAAACTCGAAGCGGCCATCACTGACCTTGTCGGCGCGGCGCAGAACTTGACTCATTCGTGTCGGTTCCTAGGCGCCAAGCGCCTAGAGGGGGGCTGCTCGACCCGTTTCCTGGTATCGGGGACGGCAAAAGTCTGTTCGGGGACCAGCACCCAATGGGCCATCGACGCCACGACCTCTCGAAGCTTGCCTTCGTCTTGGACGTCCACGAGCAGCAGGCCGGGCGAGGATTCGTCGATGATGCTGGCGCCATCGAGGATACGGATGCGCTCCACGTCCGTGTCCGGCTTGGCACCGCCACCCTGATAACGCAGAACGAACCTGGAGTTCGCCATGCGAACGTCTACTGCGGCTCAGGTAGGCCGTGGCCTTCGAAGGTCGGCTGGAAGCCGAGCAAAGGGCGGACCCCACAAGGCCAGTGACGATGGCGGCTGAACGGGCGGAGTCCCGCTTGGTCTTCAGGGCGCCCGAGGAGGCAAGGGCCCGAGCAGCCGCTCCCGTGACTGCGGGGGCAGGCCATCGACGTACCGCTTATCTCGGCGTAGCCGCCTGGGAAGGTGGACATGATTCCCACTCCTGGGCCCGTCAGGTCGGTCTCCGGCCCCACATTGGAGAACGACGCGATGAAGTCGGCCTTGTCGCTGCCGTACGGGGCGGCAATGTCGTCGGCCTCGGCGGACGACGCCGGAAGGTGCCCTTGCGCCCCAGGGCCGAGACCGCGATCGCCATGCCATCCGACGCCGGGAAGCTGACGGGCACACGGTCGCCGTTCCCGGCGGCGATGATGCACAGGCTGCCTCTGGACCGGACATCTTCGACCGCGGCGGTGAGCACCGGGTCGGGCTGCCCACCGCCCAGGCTCATGTTGATCAGGTCGCAACCGTCGGCCACGGCCAGGTCGATGGCTTTGGCGATGGCGAAGCTGGTGGCCTGGCCGCTGCCCTGGGCGAAGACGCGGTAGGCCCTGAGGGTGACGCCCGGTGCCACCCCTCGCAGTCCCTGGGGCGGTGGCCGCGGGCGGTGATGATGCCGGCCACGTGGGGGCCGTGGTGCTGGCCATTGTCGCCGAAGTCTTTTTGGGGTCCTCGTCTGGCACCGTATTGGCCCCTCCGGCCACGACCAGATCGGGATGGTCGGCCACGCCCCTGCCTGAACCCCGACTCCAGCCCGCCCTGCGCAGGGGCTCCCCCCAACCAGTACAACCGGATCCTCAACAACACGAGCAACGGCAACGGCACCAGCGGTCGGGGCGACGGCATCAGCTTCGAAGTACCCAACCCGCTCCCGGCCGCCCATACCACCATCGCCGACAACTGCACCAACGACAACAAGGAATACGGCATCTGCTTCGACGCCGGAAGCACCGACAACAAGGCCCTGCGCAGCAGCGCCGGCGCGGACGTAGCAGAGAAACGAGAGGGGCTTCGCCTCGTCGCCCGCTATCCAACAGTCGCAGGTGTCCCCATGGCGGGGGGACAAGTGCGGTCGGGCGCTGTAGCGTCGTCGGGGTCAGCATCCGGGGAGGTCAGGTTCCAAAATGCCACGGTGGAAAGGCGTCGTACCGCCGCAGGCGAACCCCCAGCGCCCGCGGCAGCGCCCGGCGCCGGACATCGACGTGGTGCCCTTCAAGGGGGCGCTCCCGCTGTCGCGTGGGGCCGTGGAGCGGCGACTCAACCGCACCGACCGCTTCGACCGCCGGGCCCAAGTGACGGGGTACGAGACCCTCACCACCACGGGCACCGTGCGCATCACCTTTGCGGTCGTCGACGACGAGCCCTGGACGTTCGATCCTGGCCACTTCGTGGGCATCCGGGCCGACATCGCCCAGGCTGGCTCGCGCCGGAGCCCGTACTGCATCAGCTCTCCGCCCAATGACCACAGGACGTTCAGGCTGCTCGTCCGCCTGGTACCTCAAGGCCCCCTCTCGATCTACCTCGGCGGGCTCCACATGGGCGACGTCATCACCTTCCGGGGGCCGAGCGGGCGGTCGATGATGCCCGAAGACGACGAAACCGAGATGGTGCTGCTCGCCACCGGCGTGGGGATCGGCCCCCTCCTGTCGTTCCTTCAGCAGCAGCTTCCCGACGGCTGGGAGGCGCCGATCCAGCTCTTCTGGGGACTGCGCCAGGTCGAGGACATCTGCCTGTTGGACGAGCTTGACGGTTTGGCCGGCGAACACGCGAACTTCCGCTACCAGATCTCGTTGTCGCAGCCGCCCCGCGACTGGGCGGGACTGCGGGGCCGCCTGACCGAGTCGGTGCCCCCGCTACTGCCGACCCTCGGCGGCAAGAGGTTCTACCTCGTGGGCAATGGGGCCATGGTCGAGGAGGTGTCGTCCGTCCTGTCGGACATGGGGGTCGACAAGAAGCAGATCTACGAAGAGGCATATTTCAACGTCAGGTACCGGCCTCACCCCGGGGACCTGGCTCAGATCAGGAGCCGGTTCGTGGCCTCAGACCTCTTTGCGCCCTACCAGCACCAGCAGGCCGGTCTGTTCATGCCCGAGACGCCGTTGTCGCGGCGGCGCCCGACGGGCTGAAGCCGGACCGGCCCGTAGGGCAGCCCGCCGCATCCCTCAGGCCCGCTCGGTCGACCTCAGGCTTGAGCCGACCTGCCCGACGTGTGCTATGTACCGTAGGGGGGTATAGTAACTCTCAGGGACAGCTGGCCGCCCGCCGGGCGGTCGAGCCCAGGAGGCCGAGTGAACGGTTACAGCGGGAACAAGGACGACTACCTGAAGCGACTTCGCCGCATCGAGGGACAGGTCCGCGGGTTGCAGAAGATGATCGAGGACGACAAGTGCTGCATCGACATCCTCACGCAGGTCTCGGCCGCCACCAACGCCCTGCGCATCGTGGCGCTCGGCCTGCTGGAGGACCACCTCGGCCACTGCGTCGTCGAAGCCGCCGCCGCCGGCGGGGCGGAGGCGGACCTCAAGATCAGAGAGGCCTCCCAGGCCGTCGGCCGCCTCGTGCGTTCCTGAGCCTCACAGCAGGCCCGAACTACCCAAACGGCTGGCCCCGCCAGCCGCTACCACCATCCAGCAGACAGAACCAACGAGGAGAGGACCAGACATGAGCTCCAGCACCTACGCGGTGGCCGGTATGACCTGCGGGCACTGCGTGAACGCCGTGTCCACCGAGATCGCCAAGCTTCCCGGCGTCACCAACGTCGACGTCGACCTCGACAGCGGTGCGGTCACCGTCACCAGCGAGGCACCGCTCGACCAGGCCGACGTGGTGGCATCGGTGGAAGAGGCCGGTTACGAGATCGTCGGCGCCGCCGGCACGGGATGACCACCTCCGTCAAGCTCGGCGCCTTCGGGCTGGCACTGGCTGCGGTGTTCGTCGCCGCCCTCGTCGTCGGTTCGGCCATCGGCCCGGTGTCGGCCACCGACCGGGCCGCCCACCGGGCCGGGGCCCCTACCGTGCAGTCCGCGCCGGCTGCCCAGGGGGGCACGGGATGGACGGACGGGGTGGACGAGGGAGGTCAGCCACAAGGACTGGCAGCGGCGGCCGACGGTTACACGATCACCCCTGCGGCCACGGCCCTGCCCGCCGTTCAGCCGGCCGCCTTCACCTTCCAGATCATCGGCCCGGCTGGCAGGGCGGTCACCGCCTTCACGCCGGTGCACGACCAGCAGCTCCAGCTCGTCGTCGTCCGTCGGGATCTCACCGGCTACCAGCACCTGCATCCCACCATGGCGCCGGACGGCACCTGGAGCGCGGCGCTGACGCGACCTGGGCCCGGTGCCTACAAGGCGTTCGCCGACTTCCAGCCCGCCGGCCACGACAGGGAGCTGACGCTGGCCCTCGATCTATCTGCGGCCGGGGACTTCGCCCCCGTACCCCTGGCCGCACCCACCGCCACCTTTACGGTCGACGGCTACCAGGCGGCACTCGTCGGCCGGCTGGTGGCGGGCCGGGAATCGGCGGTGACCTTCACGGTCACCGGCGACGGCGGCCGGCCGGTCGCCGATCTCCAGCCCTACCTGGCCGCCTACGGCCACCTGGTGGTGCTCCGGACGGGCGATCTCGCCTACCTACCCGTCCATCCCGGCGCTGTCCTGGGTGACGGCCAGACCCCGGGAGGCCTGAAGCTGGCCTTCGGCGCCGACGTGCCCACCCCGGGCCTCTACCGGCTGTTCCTCGAGTTCAAAGCGGGCGACGCCGTTCACACGGCCGAGTTCACGGTCGACGCCGAGAAGGGAGCGACATGACTGACACCTCGTCCCAGACCGGTCCCACCACCCCGGGGGCCAAGCAGGTTGAGCTGGTGGTCGGTGGGATGACCTGCGCCTCGTGCGCGGCCCGGATCGAGAAGCGGCTGAACCGCCTGGACGGCGTGTCCGCCACGGTCAACTACGCCACCGAGCACGCCAGGGTCTCCTTCTCCGACACGGTCAGCCCGGCTGACCTGGTGGCCGCCGTGGAAGCCATCGGTTACACGGCCAAGCTGCCCGACCTGCCGACGACGTCGTCGGCGTCTGCGCCCGGCGAGCACACCGGCGACACCCAGGACGCCGCCGTCGCCAACGATCCGTCCCGGCCGCTGCGCCAGCGCCTTGCCATCTCGACGGCGCTGGCTGTGCCGGTGATCGTCATGGCCATGGTCCCGGCCGCCCAGTTCCGCAACTGGCAGTGGGCCTCGCTGATGCTGGCCGCCCCGGTCGCCACCTGGGGCGCATGGCCATTCCACCGAGCGGCGTGGGCCAACCTGCGCCACGGCGCCGCCACCATGGACACCCTCGTCAGCCTCGGGACCCTCGCCGCCCTGGGGTGGTCGTTGTACGCGCTGTTCGTGGGCGACGCCGGCCTGACGGGCATGCGCATGCCGTTCGCGTTGACCATCGGCCAGGTGTCCGGCCACGACGAGATCTACCTGGAAGCCGCCTCCGGGGTCACGGTGTTCCTGCTGGCCGGTCGCTTCTTCGAGGCCCGGGCCAAGCGCGCCTCCGGTGCCGCCCTGCGCGCCCTGCTGTCGCTCGGGGCCAAGGACGTGGCCATCCTCCGCGACGGTGTGGAGGTGCGGGTCGGGGTCGACCAGCTCGCCGTGGGGGACCGCTTCGTCGTCCGCCCGGGGGAGAAGATCGCCACCGACGGCGTGGTCGAGGAAGGCACGTCGGCGGTGGACGCCTCGCTGTTGACGGGGGAGCCCGTCCCCGTCGAGGTCGGACCGGGCGACGCCGTGACCGGCGCCACCGTGAACGCCGGCGGCCGCCTGGTGGTTCGGGCCACCCGTGTGGGCCTGGATACCCAGCTGGCCCAGATGGGCCGCCTGGTCACCGAGGCTCAGAACGGCAAGGCCCCGGTGCAGCGCCTGGCCGACCGGGTGGCGGCCGTGTTCGTGCCGGTGATCATCGCCATCGCCGTGGCCACCCTGGGCTTCTGGTTGGGCACGGGCGGGTCGGCCACCGAGGCGTTCACCGCGGCAGTGTCGGTGCTCATCATCGCCTGCCCGTGCGCACTGGGCCTGGCCACTCCTACCGCCCTTCTGGTGGGCACCGGCCGGGGCGCCGAGCTCGGCATCATCATCAGGGGCCCGGAGGTACTGGAGTCCACACGGCGGGTCGACACCATCGTGCTGGACAAGACCGGAACGGTCACCACCGGCCAAATGACCCTGGTCGAGGTGATCCCGGCCGCCGGAGAGCAAGCCGACGAGGTGCTCCGCCTGGTGGGCGCGGTGGAGCACGCTTCGGAGCACCCGATCGCCCAGGCCATCGCCAAGGCCGCGGTCGACGCTGTCGGCCCGCTGGCGCCGGTGGCCGACTTCGCCAACCGCGAGGGCCTAGGCGTGCAGGGGCTCGTCGACGGGCGGGCCGTGGTGGCCGGGCGGACGACGCTGCTCGAGGACTGGGCGCTACGGCTCCCGCCTGGTCTGGCCGAGGCCAAGGACCAAGCCGAGGCGGCCGGTCGTACCGCCGTGCTGGCTGGTTGGGACGGCGCCGCCCGTGCCGTCCTGGTGGTGGCCGACGCCGTGAAGCCCACCTCCGCCGATGCCGTCGGCCAGCTCCGACACCTCGGACTCCGCCCGGTGCTGCTTACCGGCGACAACCGCCGGGGGGGGGCGGCGGGGGGCGGCGGGGGGGGGGGGGGCGCGGCCCCCGGGGGGGGCGCGGGGGGGGGGCCGGGCCAG
>JBBSHS010000047.1:0-19544 GCA_038232515.1 Acidimicrobiales bacterium | reverse complement strand
CGGGGGTCCCGCCCCCCCACGCCGCCGCCCGCGCGCACCGGCGCCCGTCAGTGCCGCCGTGACCCCCCGCCCCCGACTGCCGAGGACTGTGGGGCGGGCCGGGGGGGTGGGGGCGGCCCCGGTGCGGGCCGCCACCGGCTGCGGGTCCAGGGCGCCGGGCCCCTCGACCATCCGCCCGGGGGCGTCCGCCTCCCTCACCCAGCAGGTGTCGGCCCTAAGGGCGGCGGCCGCCCGCCACCAGCAGACCGTGGCCAAGAGTCAGCTCGAACAGCTCCGGGCGTCGGTGGCCACCCTGCAGCACCAGGGCCAGATCTCGTCCGCCCGGTCGGCCGCCATCCTGGCCGCCGCCGCCGAGGTCGACGCCCAACTGGCCACGCTGGCGACCCCGTCACCGTCGAGCTTGACGTCGACGACGAACGCCGTCCCCAGTGGCCCGGGCGGGGCCGCCGGTACGGGCCCGACAGGAACCAGCGCCCAGACACCTCAGCCATCGGGCGGGGGCAAGGGTCGCGGCAAAGACCCGAAGCAAAAGTGACCGCAGTGGCCCAGGCCCGTGGCCGGGGCCCGGTGGGGCCGGGGCACGGCGGGCCGGGTACGGCTCAGCGGGCTGGGTGCGGCGCAGCCATATCGGGCATCCTGGTCGGGTGAGCATCCTCGACACCGTCAGCGAAGCCATCGAGCGAGCCGAATGGTTGGACGCCGTCGCCGACCGGGTGGCGCCGTTGGTGGGCCGGCTGGCCCCGTCCGGGGCGGTCAAGGACGCGCTCAGCGGCACGTGGCTCGGCCACCCCGTCCACCCGGCCGCCGTGCTGGGCCCGTTGAGCTGCCTGACCAGTGCCACCCTGCTCGACCCGAGGGGCGTCGACGCCGACGGCGTGGTGTCCCGGCGGCTGATCGGCGCCGGTGTCCTGCTGGCCCTGCCGGCGGCGGCCGCCGGCCTGTCCGACTGGTCCGACACGACGGGCGCCGAGCGCCGGATCGGTGTGGCCCACGCCGCCGCCAACGTCGTGGCCCTCGGCTTGTACGGGTGGTCCTGGGCCCGGCGGGGCCGGGGAAGGGGAAAGCTGCTGGCCCTGGGCGGCGCCGGCGCCCTGGCCGTGTCGGGCTGGCTCGGGGGCCATCTGGCCTACGCCCAGGGCGTCGGGGTCGACACCACCGCATTCGAGTCCGGGCCCACGGAATGGACGGCGGTGGCCGACGAGGCCGACCTGCGCGACGGTGAGCTCACCGAGGCCACCGCCGACGGCATGAGCCTGCTGTTGACCAGGCAGAACGGCCAGCCGTTGGCGCTGGCCAATCGCTGCACCCACCGGGGCGCCCCGCTGAACGACGGTTCGGTGGAGGATGGGTGCGTGGTCTGCCCCTGGCACGGCAGCCGCTTCGACCTGCGCACCGGGGCCGTCGTGGGTGGTCCGGCCACCCGGCCCCAGGCCCGCTTCGAGACCCGCGTGGTCGACGACAGGGTCGAGGTGCGGCGGGACGAGGCCCGGTCGCTGCGCGCCAACCCGGTGTGACGGCGGCGCCCGAAACGCGGCGCTGAGGACGGAATTAGGGGTCCGGCCGACACCGAAGGCTAATGTCGCCCGACGCGAAGTCGCCGATGGCGATTCTCGGGAAAGGCGTGGCCTCGTGGGTATCGGCGAAGTGCTGAGACGACCGGAGCTCATCGCCTCCGTGGTCGTCATCGTCGGTGTGGTCGCCGGCGCGCTGTGGTTCACCAGGGGCGGCCAGCGGGTCCAGCCCACCCCTCTGCCGTCGTCGGTGAACCGGCAGGCGGCTGCCCAGGAGGCAGCCTGCAGCCGGCCGCCCACGGCCAGCAGCCGGCCGCCCACCGCCGTCGTGCGGCCCTCGACGCCGACGCACACCTTCGCCGATGTGGCCGGCCTCGACCAGGCGGTGGCCGAGCTGCGCGAGGTCAAGGACTACCTGGCCGATCCGGCCCGTTTCGAGGCCCTGGGCGCCCACCTACCGGGCGGCATCCTGCTGTACGGGCCGCCCGGGTGCGGCAAGACGCTGCTGGCGCGGGCCCTGGCCGGCGAGACCGGCGTCCCGTTCTTCTCGGTGTCGGCCGCCGCCTTCGTCGAGCAATTCGTGGGCCTCGGGGCGGCCAGGGTGCGCGAGCTCTTCGAGCAGGCCAAGGCCGACGCCCCCTCCATCGTGTTCATCGACGAGCTCGACGCCGTCGGACGCAGCCGCGACGCCAGCGTGGCCGGCGGCCGTGAGTTCGACAACACCCTCAACCAGCTGCTGGTCGAGCTGGACGGCTTCGAGGGCTCGTCGGGGGTGCTCATCCTGGCCGCCACCAACCGGCCCGAGCTCATCGACCCGGCCCTGCTGCGCCCCGGGCGGTTCGACCGGCGCATACGCGTCGACCGCCCCGACCGCCGGGGCCGCCATCAGGTCCTGCGCCTGCACGCCGCCAGCCGGCCCTTCACGGCCGAGGTGGCCTGGGCCGAGGTGGCGGCCCACACAGCCGGGCTCACCGCCTCCGAGCTGGCCACCATCGTCAACGAGGCGTCGCTCCTCACCGCCCGCGAGCATCGCACCAGCATCTCGCGCCACGACCTGTACGAGGCCCTCGACCGGCACCTGTCGGGCATGCCCAGCTCACGGCTCCTGCACGACGACGAGAAGCGCCTCCTGGCCGTCCACGAGTCCGGTCACGCCCTGCTCAGCATGCTCATGAGGGGCATGCAGCCGCCCGCCCGGGTCTCCATCGTGACCCGCGGCGGCAGCTTCGACACGTCGCCCTGGTCGGGGCGCGACGAGGGCGAGACCTTGACCAAGCGCGAGCTGCTGGGCCGCCTCATCGTGCTGCTGGGGGGCCGGGCGGCCGAGCAGCTGGTGCTGGGCGAGCCCAGCACCCAGGCCGAGGACGACCTCAAGGACGCGGCCAAGCTGGCGCGGGGTATGGTCGAGCGCTGGGCCATGACCGGCCGCTACGAGCTGGCCTCCGGCGGCCGGGAGGCGAGGATGCCGTTCCTCGAGGGCAGCGCCGGGGGCGAGGAGGTGCGCAGCCTGGTGGCGGGGGCCGAGGCCGCCGCCCGCGACATCCTCTCCAAGCACCGCCCCAGCCTGTCGGCCATGGCCGGCGCTCTGGCCAACCGCGAGACCCTGACGGCCGCCGAGCTGTCCAACATCCACACCCGGGTCCTGGGCGACCGCGCCGACCGTCACCTCTTCCAGGTCGATACCACCGCCTCCTGACGCTGACGCCCCGTCGGCGGCCCCGACAGATGTATTGTCCGCCCCGAGCCAGCCGGTAAAGAAAACCGAGCCAGCCGGTCAGGCAAGATCCACCGGGGCCCGGCAGGAAGTCACAACACCCATGGAGAAAAGGAAGGGTCATGCCCCGGGGACCGCGTCAGGCTGAAGGCAGGCCATGACGTTGCTGGAGACGCGGGACGAGCCGTTCACAGGCTCGCCGTCGTTCGAGGAGTTCCACCGCACGCAGGCGGCTGCCGCCCTGCGCTACGCCCGGGCCGTCATCGGCCCGGACGGGGCCGAGGACGTGTGCCAGGAGGCGTGGATCCGGGCCTGGCAGGCCTGGGGCTCGGCCCACCCCGACAAGGTCGAGGCGTGGCTGCGGACCATCGTCCGCAACTGCTGCTTCGAGGCCTACGGCCGACTGCGCAAGGCGGCCGTCCCCGGCGGCGACGGCTCTGACACGGTGGCAATCGCCCCCGACGAGGCGGCCATGGCCAACCTGGAGCTGGCCGCGCTGTGGGCCGGCCTGGGCCAGCTGTCACCCGCCTTGCGCGAGGCCCTGTGGTTGCGCGAGGTTGAGGCGTTGTCCTACGCCGAGATCGCGCTGCGTCAGCAGGTGCCGGTGGGCACCGTGATGTCCCGGCTGCACGCGGCGCGGGCCCAGGCCCGTCGCCTGCGCAGCGGGGTGGCAGGATGACGGTCGCGGGGTGGCTCCCGTGGCCTTCGCCAGGTTCGTTCGATTTAACCGAATATTTCCGCTTTCCGGGCAATCTCTACTGACGTGGTCGGCGCGCACCCGCGCCCCGACCCACTGGGGGGACACATGGCAGTGCAGGGCCGACGGGAACGGGACGAGCGGGGCCAGGGCCTCCTCGCGCTGATCATCGTCCTGGTGATCGTCGTGGCCGCCGTCGTCCTGCTGACCAGGACGTTGCAGAACGCCCGGGCCATCAACGCCAAGGCGAACAAGATCGCCACGACGGGCCGGGGCATCAACTCCTCCACCGACGCCATCATCCAGCTGTCGGCCACCAACAACTTCGGCAAGAGCATCCTCAACACCGCCTCACCGCTCCAGGGCCAGCTCGACAAGGTGGTCGGGCTGGCCGGGTCCATCGACCACAGCGCCATCTCCATCAACAACAGCGCCCTGGCCATCAACGGCACGGCCCACGCCATCAACTCCGAGGGCGCAGCCATCAACGGCGAGTCACACGGTATCAACGGCGCCCTGGGGGCCATCGAGCCCACCCTGCAGTCCATCCAGGCCGGCGTGGCCCAGATCGACAAGAACGTCGACGGCACCATCGGCATCGCCAGGCAGATCGCGGCCGACACCGGTCCCATCAACCAGGCGGTGGGCACCACCAACAGAGAAGCCGCCTGCATCGAGCAAGAACTGCAGAGGACCACACAATGCTAATGAGCACGGGGGAATAGATATCCATGCAGGCTTCCACAACCGCCCGACCCCGAGCCGCAGCCGGCGCCGAGGACACCAGCCGCTTCCTCAGCCGATGGCTGAAGGTCTGGGTCGCCCTTCTGGCCGTCGTCACGCTCGTCGTGGTCGTCTCCCTCATCTTCATCACCAACTCGCTGGCGTCCATCAACAAGAACCTGGGCGTGGCCCAGCGCTCGGTCTCAGGGGCCGGCGGTCACACCAAGACGCTGCCCGACCAGGTGCAGGGCATCAACGCCAGCCTGGCTGCCATCGACCCGGCCCTCAAGCCCATCCCCGGCCAGGCCGACCAGATCATCTCGGCCCTCACCGACATCGACGGCAAGCTGAAGGTGACCGACGGCTCGCTCATGGACACCTCGTCCAGTCTGCAGTCCACCTCCTCTCAGCTCACCGACACCTCCGGCGTGCTGCAGACGGTGCTCGGCCAGGCCAACACCATCAAGGGCACCCTGGCCGCCGCCGACCGCCCGGCCGGTGACTGCGGGGCCGGCCCGGGCACGGGCCCGGTGGTCACGCCGCCCGGACCGTCGTGCAACCCCAGCCAGCTGGGTGTGCAGAACATCCACCAGAGGGTGGGCATCGCCAACGGCATACTGACCCCGGTCATCACCGACGCCAACAACATCCTGGGCGGTCTGAACTCGGCCAACCCCCACCTGCGGAACATCTGCAACAACAGCACCGTGAAGCTCGTGGCCAGCCTGAGTGGGACACCGGCCTCATGTTGACGCTCCGAAAGGGCGGTGGCGACGAGGGGGGCACGGTGGGCATCAACCTGGTCATCCTGCTGGCCTTCGCCCTGTACGCCGTCATCCAGCTCACCCGCACCACGGTGGCGGCCCAGCAGATCGACCACAAGGTGGTGACCATCACCGGCTCGGTCGGCCCCATCGACACCAACCTCAACGCCGTGCCCAAGCTCGACATGGTCAACGAGACGGCCAAATCGATCAACGCCGCAGCCGCGCCGCTGAGCGGCGACGCCCAGAACATCATCGACACGGCCCACGACATCGACGGCACCGTCGACGGCATCAACGCCAGCGTGTTCGCCATCAACGGCACCGTCCGCGGCATCGCCGGCAACGTGGGCCCCATCCAGAACAGCGTGCACGGCATCGAAGGCAGCGTCGGGCCCCTCAACGGCGTGGTCGGGCAGATCCGGACGGGGGTGGGCGACATCAACAAGCGCCTCGATGTCATCATCGGGCTGGCCAACCAGATCAACGGTGACCTGGGCAACGTGGCCTTCCAGGTGGGTACCGCCGGCAACCCCACCTCCGGTGGGGCGAGGAACGTGAACGGGCACGCCGCCGCAATCGACCGCAACGTGGCCAACCTCACACAAGGTCTCATCCAAGCTCTCATTAACAAACTTCTCGGTCTTTGAGGGCCTACGCCATGCCGGTGATCCGTATCCGTCGCCTCGAGCGGGGAGTCTCCATGAACCGTCGTCAGGACCAGCGGGGAGCGGCTTCGCTGTCGCCGCTAACCGCCGTGGTCACGCTGGTGGTCATCCTGCTGGCCGCCCTGTTGATCAACCGGGTGGCGTGGACGGCCGAGTCCATCAACAAGAAGGCGTCCACCATCCAGGCGTCGGCCGGCTCCATCCAGTCCGACAGCGTGGCCGTGCTCAACCTCGACGCCACCAACTCCTCGGCCAGCAGCATCCTCACCAGCGCCCAGCCGCTGGACCAGAAGCTGGGCCAGATCGTCTCGTTGGCCCGGTCGGTGCTGGGCAGCGCCAAGTCCATCAACGGCACCGCGGGCACGGTGAGCGGCACGGCCACGGCCATCAACGGCACCGCCGGCACGGTCAACGGCACCGCCGCCGGCATCAACTCCGAGGCGGTGACCATCGTGAAAGAGGCCCGGTCGATCAACGCCGGGGTCGTCCAGATCAACACCAACCTCGACGGCACCATCGCCATCGCCCGGCAGATCCAGGGTGACACCGGCCCCATCTCGGGCGACGCCAGCAACGCCCGGCGCCTGGCCGCCTGCATCGACCAGGAGCTGAACGGCGGCAGGCAAAGCGACTGCTGAACGACAGCCTCCCACCGCCGACCCCGGACATGCCCCGCGACCGGAGCCGGGTCCCCACCGCCCAGGTGGGACCGGGCTCCGGTCGGGTGCGTTGACGGAGCCGGTGCCCGGCGGGCCGGACAGGGGACCCATGTCCGACATCGAGGACCTGCTGCGGCGGGCGGCCACCGATCCTGAGCTCGAGGAGGCGTTGCGGCGCCTGGTCAGCCGGCCGGTGTCCGAGGCGGTGGCCAGGGCCCAGGACCCTCTGGAGCGGCACCTGGTCTTCGGTGACCGGGCACGGCTGCACATCGACCCCACGGCCAAGGTCAACAACGCCCTGTTCAACCTGTCCTCGGGCGACGTGACCATCGCCCCGTACGCCTTCTTCGGCCACGGCGTGTCGATGCTCACCGGTACCCACGACGTCAACAAGTTCGGCCTGGAGCGCCAGGATGCCATCCCGCCCGAGGGGTACGACATCGTGATCGGCGAGGGGGCCTGGGTGGCCAGCCATGCCATCGTGGTCGGGCCCTGCACCATCGGCGCCCACGCCGTGGTGGGGGTGGGGTCGCTGGTGCGCGACGACGTGGACCCCTACACCGTGGTGGCCGGCTCGCCGGCCAAGGTCATACGCGTCATCGACCACGACGGGCCCGGGTGAGGCTCGAGGTGGGGGCGGGCGAGCACCCCGACCCCGGCTACGACCTCCACACCGACATCCTGGCCCTGGACGACATCGAGGTGGTGTGCGCCATGGGCCAGCTTCCCTTCCGGGACGGATCGCTCAGCGCCCTGCGGGCCAACCACATCCTCGAGCACCAGAGCTGGGAGCTGGTGGCGGCCACCATGGAGGAATGGTCCCGGGTGCTGCGGCCGGGAGCGGCGGTGGACATCGGCGTGCCCGACGCCCGGTGCCGGGCCGCCTCGTGGGTCAGCGGTGAGATCAGCACGGCCGAGGCCAACTACTGGATCATGGGGGGGCACTCGGACCGGACGGCCCACCAGGGGACCGACGGCCGCGGGGTGCCCAGGTGGATCTGGAACGCCCACCACACCCTGTTCGACCCGGAGTCGTTGTCCGACCTCCTCACCGGCTGCCGGCTGGTCGGCATCCGGGTCGAGCCCGAGGACGTGTGCAACATGCGGGCCCACGCCCGCACCGCACCATGACCGACGGACCGCAGGCGCCGCCCGAGGACCCCGCCGCCGCCGGCCCGGGGCCGGAGGTTTCACCCGACCGTCCCGAAGCACCGCTGCGGTACGGGCTGGGGCCCAGGCAGCGCTCGGCCCTGATCAGCTGGGCCACTTTCACCGTCACCTTCGCGGCGGTGCGGGCCGTGACCCACGCCGTCAAGAGCCCCAAGGTCCCGGCCCGCGACGTCAAGACCGGCGGCGTCCACCTCCACCACTACCTGTGGGGCATCGGGCTGCTGGGCGTGTCCGGCGGGGTGGCCGTACACGGCAGCGACTCCGTGCGGGTCAACCCGGCGGTGGCCGCCGGCTACGGGATCGGAGGGGCTCTGGTGATCGACGAGCTGGCCTCACTGGTCCACCTCAACGACGTCTACTGGTCCAAGCAGGGCCGGTGGTCGGTGGCGCTGGCCGTCGCCCTCATCGGCGCCACCGGCGCCTCGCTGGCCGGCATCCCCTGGGTAATACGTCGGCGCCGCCGGTTGTCCACCGCCCATCAGGTTGAGGCCCCTACCTCCGAGTAGCGGGCGCCGGGGCCGCCTTGGCCCGGGGTGCCCGGGGGGCCCGGGGGGCCCGGGGGGCCGGCGTGGGGAGGGTGGGCGGCGGGGGCGGGATGGGCGGCGTGGACGCCGTGACCCGGGGTCGGCCCGTGGCGCCGGACGGCCTGGGCGTCCGCTTGGCCGGGGGGGAGGCCGCGGCGTTGGCCCTCGCTCCGGCTCTTGCGTCCTTGGCGGGGCCGGCCGCCTGCCGGGCCTCGTCCTTGACCTGCCGGGCACTGCTGCCGGCCCTGGCCTTGACCGTGCCCGTGGACTGCCGGGCCCTGCTCTTGACGGCGCCGGCGGCCGATGCGGTCTCTTCCTTGACGGAACCCGTCGCCCCCTGGGCCTCGCTCTTGACCTCTTCGGCACCGCTCTGGGCCTCGGCCTTGACGCGCCGGGCGGCCCGGGTGGCCGTGTGCCTGACCTCTTCGACGCTCTGCTGGGCCGACTGCTGCAGCTCACCGGCGATGCTGCGGCCCTTCTGCGTCAGCTCGCCCTTGAGCGGCTCCAGCTGCTCCTTGGCCTGGTTCAGGAGCCGGCGCTCGTTGTCGGTGGCGGGCAGGACGGAGGCGGCGAAGAAGCCGGCGGCCAGAAAGAACAGCCCGGCGGCCAGGGGATTGCCCTCGGCCCGCTGGCGTGCCGCCCCAGGTGCGGACCTGACCCCGTCGACCACACCGTCGACGGCCGGGCCCGGGTCGGCGCCGCCCACCGTCCGGCTCAGCACGTCGCGGACGGCCCCGGTGCGCCGCCTGACCATGCGGGCCGGGCTGAGCCGGTCACGCACGTCCTCCACCTTGTCGTTCACGTTCTCCTTGGCCCGTCCGACCACCTTCTTGGGCGCCACACGGTCACCGATGGCCTCGAGCGCTTCACTGACGCCCGTCCTGGCCTCCTCGATGTCACGCTGCAGGTCCTCGCTCTTCGTACCCATTCGACTATCCCTTCCGTGGCGGTGGTGATGGTGCGTTCAAGCCCTTCGACAGAGACTCGTGAGCCACTTGTACGTCTTTCTTGACGGTCTCGACCGTCCGCTGGGGCGGTCGCACCTGGGCCAGCCGCTTGCGGCCCAGCGTCAGGAGCACCGCCGTGACCGCCAGGCACACCAGACCGACGATCAGGAAGGCCACACCGGCGGGAAGAACCTCGGCCAGGCCCCAGGCGGCGGCGAAGAACACCAGCAGGACACCCAGCAGGGCGGTCACCGCAGCCACGCCCAGCATGGCCCCGGCCCGAGCGGCCCGGGTCATCTGTTCGGTGGCCTCGAGCCTGGCCAGCTGGACCTCTTTGCGCAGGAGCACCTGGAGGCTCTGGGTCAGCTCCGAGAAGAGCTCGCCCAGAGGCTGCTCGTCGGGTTCGTGGCGGTCGTGGCGGTCGTGGGTCTGGGGGACCATCATCGAACCCCACGCACGGCTGCCGGCCGACCGGCGGTGGGCAGCTGGTCCGGGGCGGTGTCGTCCTGGCTCTTGGCGCTGCACACGGCACGACCGGCCACCAGGCCGGCGGCCGCCGCCCCGAGCAGGAAGACGCCGGGGCGCCTACGGGCGAAGGTCTGGACGTCGGCCAACAGGGCGCCCATCCCGCGGGACTGGACGTCGTCGGACACGCCGTAGGCCCGATCGGCGGCGTCCAGGAGCGTGTCGGCCACCCGCTTGACGCAGCCCTGCACGGTGGGCGCCTCATCGGGCCGGCCCTCGGCCAGGGCCAACGCCTCCTGGCCCAGGCGCTGCAGGTTGTCGCCCAGCTTGGCCGCCCCCGCCGCCGTCTGCTCCTCGAGACGGGCCGTGGTCTCCTCGAGGAGGTTGCGGGCCTCGGTCGAGACCTGCTGTCCCACCTCGGCGGCCTGCTCCTTGGCCGTTCCGATGACGTCACCGGCCTGGGTGGCCGTCGAGTCCAGCACCTGGCGGCCCTGGTCGGCGACGGTCGACGCCACCCGTCGGGTCTGGGCCTTGGCCGTGGAGGCCACGTCGTGGGTCTGGTCGACGGCTGTGGCCGTCGCTCTGCGTGCCTGCCGCTTGGCCGTCGAGGCCACCTCCTGGCCGGCCGCGCCCGCCTGCGCCGTGGGCCGACGGATACCCTCGCGGTAGTAGCTCAGCAGCTCCAGTTCGCCCTCTTCAGAGAGAACGTCCGGCGGCTCGGGGCCTCGAAGCGGGGCCCGCCGGACCTGCTCGGTGGTGAAGGGGATCTCGAGGCTGTCCTCGTAGACCTGGGCGTCGACGAGGGGCACGAGGGCCGCCGTCCCGTCGTCCATCCGCAGCGCCGACCACCTCTCGGGGCCGGGATAGGCGCCCAGCACCTCCCCCACCTCGCCGCCCTCGGGGTCGAAGGCGATGAAGCCCACCAATGACAGCGTGTCGGCCATGCTCGCGGTCGTCGTCACGCAGGTCCTCCCGGTTCGTCGACGAAGTCATCGTTTCCCCCGCCGCTTCGTGTCGCCCTACCCGGCCCGGCTGGCGCCATAACCTCGACCTGCCGGCTCGGACGCTGTCGGCCGGCTATCCGGTGGTGGGCGGCGGGGTGCTGGGAGCGGGCCCCGGTGGGGCTGCGGTGGTGGACGGGATGCTCGGCACCAGGTTGGGGGCCATGACCCCCGGGGCGCTGTGGAAGCTGTTGGCCACCTGGTCGAAGGTGGGGGCCAGGCGCTCGAAGTCGGCGGACGGCTCGGCCTGGAAGACGATGGAGTTCATCTTCTTGCCCTGGAACAGGAAGTAGTGGGCGTGCACGCCCTCGAGGCCGTTCTGGGGGTCGGTGTAGGTGTAGAGGTAGTAGTAGCCGTCGAGGCCGTTCACGTTGACCGTCTGCTGTTGGAGCACCTTGACCTTGCCCCCTGACAGCAGGGCATCGGTGACCGACTTGAGGTCGGCCAGATTGGCGGTGGTCACCTCACCCGCGAGTGGGAAGACCCGCAGCAGGACCAGGTCCGACCCGCCGGCGGACAGGGCGAGGCGGATGTCGGTCTGGCCGCCGTTGGTAGGGAGCTGCGTCCAGTTCTTCGGGAACGAGATCTTCGTCCCCGTGGCCGGATCGTTGAAGGTGGTGAAGTCGGTGGGCGCCTTGAGGCCCGGGGCCGTGCTGGGCGCAGGCGAGCCGGACGAACGGTGAAAGAGGAAGTAGGCGCCCACGGCGAGGGCCACGACCACCACGACCAGGCCGAGGATCCGCCCGTCGATCTCGAACTTGCGCAGCAGGAACCCGTCGCGCCCGACCCACTTACCGGACCGTCGCCCGTCACCGGTGCCCGTACCGGCGTTGTCTTCGGTGCCGTCGTCGGTGCCTTCTGCGGCCACGTCGGCGTCCGCAGCTGCCTCGTCGTGGCCTTTACCGACCGCCTCGGCCCTGGCGCCGGCGGTGGGCCCGGCCTCGGTGGTGGACGCCTGTGGCCCGCGGTCCGGCCACGACCGGCCGTCGCCATTCTCGGTCGACGTGGCCGCCGCGTCTACGGGCCGAGCTGCGTCGACCGGAGCCCCCGTGCCGACGGGAGTAGCTGCGTCGGCGGGAGCCGCTGTGCCGACCGGAGTGGGTGTGTCGACGGGAGTGGGTGTGTCGACGGGAGGGGACGGGGCGGCGGCCGCAGCCGGCGGGGTGGCGGGAGGAGCCGGCGTGTCGACGGGCGGAGCCGGCGGGGTGGCGGGCGGAGCCGGCGGGGTGGCGGGTGGAACCGGTGTGCCGACCGGCGCCGGTGTGTCGACCAGAGGGGCTGCGTCGACCGGAGCCGGCGTGCCGACGGGACTCGGTGTGCCGAGCGGCGCCGGTGTGTCGACCGGAGCCGGTGTGTCGACCGGAGCCGGTGTGTCGACCGGAGCCGGTGTGTCGACCGGAGCCGGTGTGTCGACCGGAGCCGGTGTGTCGACGGGAGCCGGTGTGTCGACGGGAGCCGGTGTGTCGACCGGAGCCGGTGCGTCGACGGGAGGGGGCGCGTCGACGGGAGAGGGCGCGTCGACGGGAGAGGCCGGGTCGACCGGAGGGGCCGGCTCGACCGGAGCGGGTGGGTGGACCGGAGCGGGTGGGTGGACCGGAGCGGGTGGGTGGACCGGAGCGGGTGGGTGGACCGGAGCGGGTGGGTGGACCGGAGGGGCCGGGTCGACCGGAGGAGCCGGCTCGACCGGAGGGGCCGGCTCGACCGGAGCGGGTGGGTGGACCGGAGGGGCCGGGTCGACCGGAGGGGCCGGGTGGACCGGAGCGGATGGGTCGACCGGAGCGGACGGCTCGACCGGCGGAGGGGCGGCATCTCCCGTGCCGGCTGCGGTGGTCCCACTGGAGGAGGGCTCCTCCGATGGGGCACCAGGTTCAACCACTCCGACCCGACATGCCCGGCATGTTGTCCCTTCTGCTCCCGATGGAGAGGTTGTCAGATGGTTGCGGTAGCCCATGTGGGCCGGCAGGCCAGGAACCGGGCCGGATGGCCGTGGTCCTGACCGGTGGTCCTGACCCGTTGGTACGTCGGCCTTGTGATCGCCCGGGTGGTGATCCGCCTGGTGGTGGTCCGTGTGGCCGTCATTCTAGGCCCTTGGCGCCTAGGCCCTTGACGCCTAGGAGCCGACACGATTGAGTCAGGTTCCGCGCCGCGCCGACAAGGTCAGTGACATGACCGTCGAGGACGTCGTTGATCCTCACCGTGGTCGTCACCACTCCAGCATGCACGCCCGGGTCGGCTCTGCCGGCCCGACCACCTCACTCATTACGCGGTCGCGGCGGGGAGAGGCCGGGAGGGGGGCCCGCCCCCCCCACGCTGGGTCCCGCCACCAAGGTCGGGCCCGAGGCGGCTCAACGGTGGTGCATGGGGCGGGGGAGACGGTCGACGTGGACGAGTCCGACCACGGTCAGCTTCTGCTCGTCGATCACCACGACGATGTACGGCTGGCCGGGCGCGGTTGTGGGGGGGGTGACCGTGGCCACGGTCGGGCCGGCGGTGCCGGCCGACTTGTAGGCGACCACGCATACCGACCCGTCAACCTTGATGGCGGGTTGGCCCGGGGCTACGTCGGCCAATGCCTCACCGACGCGGGAGCCGGTGGTGCGGTGGACGCTGACGAGGCGTCCGTGCGGTGCGGCCGCCCGGCTGGCCTGGGGCAGGGCCCGGAAGCAGGGGCTGATGGTGGAGCTCGGCTTGGAGGTGCCGAGATCGCAGCCGGTCAAGACCAGCGCGGCGGCGGCCACCACGCCGGCGAAGTTGCCCACTCCCGACCGCCTCACGGGCCACCCCTTGTCAACGCCACCTCCACCACCCCGTCGTCCGTCTCTTGTGTCGCCGTCGCCTCTCTGGCCCGTCGCTGACGCAGGGCCAGGGCCCCGAGACAGGCCCAGCCGACGGGCAGCATGCCCCAGAAGGAGAGCAGGCGGTACAGCAGGACGGCACTCACGGTGGTCTCGGTGGAACCGCCGTAGGCCACGAGGGCGATGGTGAGGCTGCCCTCGACCACGCCCAGCCCGCCCGGTGTCACGGGCAGCAGAGCGGCGAGCTGGGCGGCACCGTAGGCCAGCAGCATGCCTCGCCAAGGCACGCCGGCACCGACGGCCAGGAAGGCCACGGCCAGACAGGCGGCGTCGAACAGCCAGTTCCACAACGCCCACCATGCCGCCCACAGGACGTCCCGCCACCCCGGCCGGACGGCGACCAGCCGCGACCACACCTCCTCAACGATGGCGTGGGCGTCGCCGGTCGGCTTGTGGATGACCGCCTGGCCGGCCCGCACGGACAGGACCATGGCCCCCGTCACGACGCCGTGGTTGCGGCTGAGCCAGAAGATGGCGGCGGCCACGACGGCCACGCCGGCGAGGAGGAGGCCGAGGTCGGCCGGTCCCTGGCCGGGCTGGGCGATGACCAGGCCCACCGCCGCCACCAGGGCGATGGCGGCGTTGGACAGGACGGTGGCGAAGATCAGGGCCCACGTCGACAGCGTCTCGTCCGCACCCAGCCGGCGGAACTGCCGGAAGGCGTAGACGTAGGCCCACGCCGCTCCGCCCGGCATGGACAGCTGCAGGGAGTTGCCGGCGAAGGTCACCGCAGTGAGGGCGGCCGTGCCCACGCGGGCGCCACCGGCCCGGAGTAGGCGTCGCTCCATGAGCGCGTAGGCCACGATGGCCAAGGCCTCCAGTCCGAGGGCGACGCCCAGCCAGGCGACGTTCAGGTCCTCGAGGGCGGCAGCCGCCCCGATCAGCTCGTCGCGCTTGCCGACGATGACCCATGCGGCCAGCCCGATCCCGGCCAGGGCGACGGCGACGCGGGCCCAGCGCCAAGCGACCGACCGTCCCCGTCCCGGTGGGTCGGGGCCGCCTGACGGGCCGTGGTCGTCCACACCCTCATCCTGCCCGACGGGCCGGCCGGCCGGACGCGGAACCGCCCGGCCGACGGCGACCTCATCGCCGACTTCGGGACCATCGGCACTAGCCTGCCGGCCGGTGCGGCGACTCCTGAAGCTCGTGGTCGTCATCGTGCTGACGGGTGTCCTGGTCGGTGAGATGGTCCGGGTCATGGCCCTGCCCCTCCACCAGGTGGCGACCAAGACGCTGTCGGGCAGGGCCCAGCCCGTCGGCGACCTGGAGGAGCTCGACCAGCCGTCGATCGTCTATGACACCAACGGCGGGGTGCTCACCACCTTCAAGGCGGAGGTCAACCGCAAGCCGGTCACCTTGGACCAGGTGCCGCCGTTGGTCCGCAACGCCATCCTCGACGTCGAGGACGACAGCTTCTACACCCACGGGGCGGTGGACCTGAGGTCGGTGGCCCGGGCCTTCTTCACGAACTCCACCGCCGGAGCGGTGCGCCAGGGTGGTTCGACCATCACCCAGCAGGTCGTCAAGAACTCGCTTCTGGGCCCGGAACGGACCATCGACCGCAAGATCAAAGAAGCGGTCCTCGCCTCCCGCCTCGAGCAGAAGATGACCAAGGACCAGATCTTCGAGCGCTATCTGAACCTCGTCTACTTCGGCAACGGCGCCTACGGCGTGGAGGCGGCGGCGGAGGCGTACTTCGACAAGTCGGTCGACCGGCTGCAACCCGAGGAGGCAGCCCTGCTGGCCGGGATCATCCGCAACCCGCTCGGCTATGACCCGTTGAAGAACCCCCAGGCGGCCACCGACCGTCGCACCGTGGCCCTCCAGCGCATGGTCGACGCCGGTCATCTGTCGACCGACGAGGCCACGCAGCTCGCCCTGAAGCCGGTGCCGGCCCACCTGAGCCTGAACGACCCCGTGCACCAGAGCTACTTCATCGAGGACCTCCAGCAGTCGCTGCTGGACGACCCCCGGGTCGGCTCCACGCCTGCGGAGAGGTACAACGCCGTGTTCCGGGGAGGCCTTCAGATCTTCTCGACCTTCGACCCGGCCATGCAGGCCGAGGCCGACCGGGACGCCGCCGTCGGCAACGTCATCCCCCAGAACAAGATCGGGGCCATCGCCGCGCTGGCGGCCGTCGAGCCTTCCACCGGCTACGTGCGGGCGGTGGTGGGCGGCCCGGGCTTCGACCAGTTCAAGTACGACATCGCCACTCACGCCCCCGGCCGCCAACCGGGGTCATCCTTCAAGCTGTTCACCCTCCTGGCTGCCCTCGAAGCGGGGTACGGCCCGCAGTCGGCGGTCGACGGCTCCGGCCCGTGCCAGCTGGTCGGCTACGGCTCCACCCGGAGCAGTCCCAAGGCCATCCAGAACGCCGAGCCCGGTGGCGGGGACATGACCATGGAGACGGCCACGGCCGACTCGGTCAACTGCGCCTTCGAGCGCATGGCGGCCACGGTGGGGCTCGACAAGGTGGTGGAGATGGCCAGGCGCCTGGGCCTGAAGAAGAGGTACGACGCCTTCCCGTCGGTGGTCATCGGCGCCGAGGAGGCCACACCCCTGGAGATGGCCAGCGCCTATTCGACCCTGGCCGACGACGGCGTGCGCCACACCCCCACCTACGTCGTAAAGGTGCTGGACAACCACGGGAACATCCTGTTCAAGGGGGCGGACGCCGGTGAGCGTGTGCTGGCACCGGCCGTTTCCCGCACGGCGGTTTCGATCCTGCAGACGGTGCTGACCAGCGGGACGGCGGCCGGTGACGGCCTGCGGGGTCGCGAGTCGGCCGGCAAGACGGGTACGACCAACACCTACACCAACGCATGGTTCGTCGGGTTCACGCCCCAGCTGTCGACGGCGGTATGGATGGGCGTGCCCAGCGCCAACGTACCCATGACCAGTGTGGGCGGACGCCGGGTGTTCGGCGCCACCTATTCCGCCCCGCTGTGGAAGCAGTTCATGGATGCGGCGCTGGCCGACCAGCCGATCGTCGCCTTCCCCAACGTCGACTCGAATCAGCCCACCGGGTCCCGACCGTTCATCCTGCCCAGGAACTCCTTCATCGCCGGCGGCTCGGGGGGAGGGTCGTCGTCCGGGTTCAACACCAGCCGGGCGCCGAGCAGGTCGGCCGGCGCCAGGGCCACAGTCGGGACCGCCGGTGGCCCGCCGACTACGACCGGGCACGGCGTCCCTCCCGGCCCGCCCACCACCGGCCCGGCACCCATCCCCACCACGGTCAAGCCCGGTGGCGGCGGGCCGCCCACCACCTGACATGGCCACGCCCGAGCAGGAACAGCTGCTGGTCATCCAGGCCCATGACACCACGGCCGACCAGTTGCGCCACCGGTTGGGCCATCTGCCCGAGAGCGTGGCCCTCGACGAGGCCGCCCGGGCCCGGGCCGCCGCCAGTCAGCGCCGTTCACAGGTGGTGGCCGACCGTGACGTCGTGGCTGGCCGCCAGGCCCGGCTCGAGCAGGAGCTGGACGCCACCGAGGGCCGGGCCCGGGACGTGGACCGCCGCATGACCTCAGGTGCGGTGGCGGCGCCGCGCGACCTGCAGAAGATGGCCGAGGAGGTCGAGCACCTGCGCAACCGCGGCTCCAATCTGGAGGACGGCGTGCTGGAGGCGATGGGGGAGCGGGAACCACTCGACTCCGAGGTCGCCGCTCTGGACGCCGAGCTGGACCGCCTCGACCACCTCATCATCGAGCGGCAGGAGGAGCTGGTCGCGCAGGAGGCAGCGGTCAGGGCCCGGCTGGCGGACGAGGAGGCGGCCCGGGCCACAGCTGTGGTCGGGTTGACGGCCCCGCTGCTGGGCGAGTACGAGCGCCTGCGGGCCCGGTTGGGCGGTGTGGGGGCCGCCCGTCTGGTGGGCAACCAGTGCAGTGGGTGCCACCTCACCCTGCCCGCCGTCGAAGCCGACGCCGCCCGCCACGCCCCGCCCGACGCCGTCCTCATGTGCGAGCAGTGCGGGCGCATCCTCGTCCGGTGAGATGACCCGTGGTGCTCTGGTTCGCCGGACTTTCGTTCGTGATCGTAGTGGCGGTCTTCCGTGACGGCGCCATCGACTACCGCCTGGTGATGACGGGGGCGCTGCTGCCTGATGCCGTGGACGTCTGGTTCGGGGGGGCGAGGGTGCTGCACACCCTCGTCTTCTCGGCCGCCCTGCTGGGCGTCGTCATGCTGGGCACCCGCGGCCATCGGGGCCTGCGCCGCCGGCTCCTGGCCGTGCCCATCGGGACGTTCCTGCATCTGGTGCTCGACGGGATGTGGGCCGACACGCGCACGCTGTGGTGGCCGCTGGCGGGCGGTCCTCTACGCGCCCGTCTGCCCAGCCTCCAGCGGCCCTGGGGGCTGACTCTGGCCATGGAGCTGGCCGGCGCCGTCGCTCTCGTGTGGGCGTGGCGGCGAGTCCGCCTGGGCGACCCGGTCCGCCGGTCGGCGTTCGTGCGCACCGGGCGGCTCGACCGGTCGCTCATCGGTTAGCCCGTTCTGCGCCCGGGTTGCCGGCGCCGAAAAGAAAAGTGCCCTTCTACCACTTTGGATCTGTCGTCAGCCTTCTGTTGGCGGCGCTCGACGCCGTCAGCGCATCCCGCCTCGAGCACTACAGCGCAGCCCTCGAGCACGCCAGATCGCCGGCGGAGCTGGTCGAAATGGCCGCCGCCATCTTCGGTCAGGACCTCGACGCCGGCTACGTGACCGTCCTGGTCGAGATGATCGCGGGTGCGTCGTGCACACCAGGGCTCGGGCCGGAGGTGGCGGCCCCCATCGCACCGTGGGCCCAGTTCGCCCAGCGGGCCGTCGACGCAGCCTTGGGCGGCTCGGCCCTTGGATCGCTGGTCCCATCGGGCGATGTGGCCCACGGCATCGTCGCCCTCTACCTCGGTCTGGAGCTGCTCACCCACCTCGACGGGGACCGGTCCCCGGCCTTGACTCTGTTCGACCACGCCCAGCAGCTCGCCGTCCTCGTCGGAACACCGGGCGTGGACGGGGGGCCCACGCCAACGACGCCCAGGGAGGCACCGTGAGAACGACGACCAGGCAACGCCGCCAGCCACAGGACCCGGCCGACAGCGATACGGGCCTCGACGTCGTGACCGGCGCCTTCGGCTATTCAGGAAAGTACCTGGCCCGCACGCTGCTCGGGTCTGGACGCCAGGTGCGCACCATCACCGGGCACCCCGGACGAGCGCCCCAGGACTCGCCCATCGACGTCCGGCCCCTCGACTTCGACGATCCCATCGGCCTGGTGGAATCCCTCGAGGGCGCCACCACGTTGTACAACACCTACTGGGTGCGGTTTTCCCACGGCCGGACCGACCACCCTCTGGCCGTCGCCAACTCCCGGGCGCTGTTCCAGGCCGCTCGGCGTGCCGGGGTCCAGCGGATCGTGCACGTGAGCATCACGCACCCGAGCATTGACTCTCCCTTCGCCTACTTCCGGGGCAAGGCCCTCGTTGAGCGTGCGCTGGCTGAGGCCGAGGTCCCGTACGCCATTCTCCGACCGGCCATCCTCTTTGGCGGTGACGGCGTGCTGGTGAACAACATCGCCTGGCTGCTGCGCCGGCTACCGGTATTCGCACTCGGGGGTAGCGGCAGCTACCGGGTCCGCCCCGTCCACGTCGACGATCTGGCCCGGCTGTGTGTGGACAAGGGTGCCGAGCGACATGACAGCGTGACCGACGCCGTCGGTCCCGAGCGCCCCACATTCGAGGAGCTGGTCAGCTCCATCCGAGAGGCGGTGGGAAGTCGGGCCTGCATCGTGCGCGTGCCCGGACCGACGCTGCCGGCGCTCTCACGGCTGCTCAGGATGGCCCTGCACGACGTGCTGCTCACCGCCGACGAGT
>JBBSHS010000046.1:0-19741 GCA_038232515.1 Acidimicrobiales bacterium | reverse complement strand
CTGTTCAGGTCGGGGAACTTCTCGGCCAGCGACTTGGTGATGGCCGCCGTCAACGTGGTCTTGCCGTGGTCGATGTGACCCATCGTCCCGATGTTCACGTGTGGCTTGGTGCGCTCGAACTTCTTCTTGGCCATTGGGCGGGTCGTACCTTCTGTGCGAGGGGTTGTTCGTTGGTAGCGGCGGTGGGACTCGAACCCACGACAACACGATTATGAGCCGTGTGCTCTAACCGACTGAGCTACGCCGCCGAGCCCTCTGTGGGAATCGAACCCACGACACCAGCCTTACCATGGCTGTGCTCTGCCGACTGAGCTAAGAGGGCGATGCAGTCGGGTTGCGTGGCGCGACCCGACGTACGATGCTAGCGCGCACGGGGTCTGCGCCTGCCAGGGGTTGGCTACGGTCCTGGGCCGTGGACATCGAGTTGCGAGCGGCGGCACCGGGCGACGTCGAGGCCATCCGCTCCATCTACAACCCCGAGGTTATCGGTTCCACGGCCACATTCGATCTGGTACCACGCACGGCGGCCGCACAGGCGGCCTGGCTGCGCGCCCATGCCGGCGCCCACCCGGCCATCGTGGCCGTCGACGTCGACCAGGTCATCGGCTTCGGGTCGCTGTCGCCGTGGCGGGACCGGCCCGCCTACTCGACGTCGGCCGAGGACTCGGTGTACGTGCACCCGGACCAGCGGGGCCGGGGCGTGGGCCGGCTGTTGCTCGACGAGCTGGTCCGCCTAGGCAGGCTGCACGGCTTCCACGCCCTCTTCGCCCGGATCGTGGGCGATCACCAGGCGTCGATCGTCCTACACCAGCGGTGCGGTTTCGAGGTCGTGGGCGTCGAGAAACAGGTCGGCCGCAAGTTCGGCCAGTGGCTCGACGTCGTCGTGATGGAACGCCTTCTCTGACCGAAAACGCCTTGCTGGGCGGGGGGATCGCCGCCAACCCCTGCGCAGGCGGCCGAGGACCGCCGTCCCGGCCCGCCGCGGCCGAGCCGACGGCTGGCGCTAACTGTCGGCGTCGTCGGCGAAGCGGCGGAGGGCGTCGCCCGCAGCTCGCAGGGTGGGGAAGGGCTCGGAGGGGCCGCGGGCCCGCAGGAACCGGGTCACCGGGGGCAGAAGCAGCACCACCCAGCACAAGCCGGCCACCAGTCCGACGGCCACGTCGGTCAACCAGTGGCCGCTCAGCACCAGCTGGCCCCCGGCCAGGGCCACCACCAGCGCGGCGGTGGTCGTCCAGGTCAGCCGACGATGCCGGCGCCACCATCCGCCACCCACGAGGACGGTGGCCAGAGCGAGGAGCACAGACCCGCCCACCAGCACGTCGTGGGCGGGAAAGGAGGGGCCGCCGGTGCCCAGGCCGCCGGGGCGGTAGCACGGCGGCAGGACGTGGGAGCAGGGCGGGTGGCGGCCGACCAGGCCGGTGGCCCGGGCCACCACCTCGGACCCACCCCAGGCCAGCGTCAGCACGGCCAACGGGAACAGGTTGCCCCGCTCGCCCCACGTCGACAGGCCGATGAGGACCACCACCAAAAGGGCCCCCGGGGTGGTGCCGACCAGCGACAGCACGTGGGCGGCCCCGACCAGCGCGCCCGGGTGGTGGTCTGTCACCCAGCGGGCCACGTGGCGGTCCACCAGATCGACGCCACCCTGGTCGGCGTGCATGAGCACGGCTCCGGCGGCCGCCACGGCGAGGGTGACCACCACGAGCCGCAGGAGCAGGCGCGTGGCGATGCCAGAAGGGCGGCGCACCGGCCGGACAGTACCGGCCCGGCTCACAGTGCCGAGGTGAGAGCACGGCCGTCTCGGCGATCAGCGGCGCCCCGTCGACCTCTCCAGGCCAACGCGGTCATCTGCGTGGTCCTCGCCGTGAGGACGGGCCTGTGGGCACCGGCACCCCGTCGGGGGGCCCCGGTGCCCACAGGTGGTGACGTTGGTGGGCCGGGGAGGATTCGAACCTCCGAAGCTTCCGCGACTGGTTTACAGCCAGTTCCCTTTGGCCACTCGGGCACCGACCCTTGTGGAGCGGGAAAGATAGCGTGTCGGCATGCCGACCTTCGACGTGGTCTCCGAGGTTGACCTCCAAGAGGTCCGCAACGCCGTCGACCAGGCGGCCCGGGAGATCGCCACCCGGTTCGACTTCAAGGGCACCGGCTCGTCGGTCGAGCTGTCGGGCATGGAGATCCATCTGGCCTCCGAGACCGAGGACCGCCTCACGGCACTTGTGCAGGTGCTCGAGGAGAAGCTGGTCAGGCGCAAGGTGTCGTTGAAGGCCCTCGACCACGGCGACATCGAGCCTGCGTCCAAGGGCGCGGTCCGCCGCACGATCCGGCTGCAGGCGGGGATCTCATCCGATCAGGCCAAGAAGATCAACGTCTTCATCAAGCAACTCGGGCTGAAGGGCGTGAACAGCCAGACCCAGGGCGACCAGCTACGGGTCTCGGGCAAGAAGCGTGACGATCTCCAAGCCGCCATCGCCGGGCTCAAGGCCGAGGACTTCGGCCTGCCCCTGCAGTTCCAGAACTTCCGTGACTAGCGCGCCGTCGTCTAGGGGCGCCCGGGCAGACCCCCACCCCGGCCGCCCGGGCAGAAGGGGTCGTGCCGGCGACGCCTACTGACCGGGCAGACCCCCCAGCCCGGCTGCCCGGGCGGAAGTGGTCGTGCCGGCTCAGAAGGCGTCGCGTAGGGCGGCGGGCAGGAGTGGAGCGGTGTACGCCCGGGCCAACGCATCGCCCGTAGCCGGCGAGGGTGCCGGGGTAGGTGGGGCCCAGCTCATCGAACCGGCGGCCTGCTGGACCAGGGCGGTGGCCACACCGAGGGTGCCCCCGGGAGGATCGACGGCTGCCGCCCACAACTGAGCGCCGTCGGGGCCGAGACTCACCTTGCGGGGGCCGGCCAGGGGCCCGCCGGTGGCGGCCGACGGCGCCGGCGCCGGGGGTAGCCTGGCTGCCTGCACCGCCTGGATGACACCCGGAGCGGCGGCTATGGCCGCGTTCATCCAGGCGTCGAGGTACGGCTTGGGGTCGACCGCGGCGCCCCCTTTCGGGTGGATCTCGAAGTGGTCGTGGGAGGCGCCGCCGGCGGCGTCACCGGTGGCACCCACGAAAGCGACCACGTCGCCTTGGTGCACGGGCACGGATTGACCACTGGCCAAGATGGGGGCGAAGGCGTTCATGTGGGCCATGTAGACGTAGGTCCCGTCGGGCAGGGTGACGTCGACCGACAGCCCGCCCAGGCCGTTGGTGGAGGTACGAGCAACGCCGGTGAACGGGGCACGGACGGGGACGCCCGTGGCGGCGAAGATGTCGTTGCCCTGGTGAAGATGGAAGCCGCCGGAGAAGCGGGGGTACAGCCAGTCGTCGCTGTAGTTGGCCAGGCCGCCGACCGGGAACTGACCGAAGGCCAGCACGGCGGCATCGGTCGGTGTCATGCCCAGGCCGACCAGGGGCTGGATGGCGGCGAGGAGCGGGGCGGTGGTACGGCCTGGCGTACGGGGCACCGAGTCGATGAGCTTCTGGGCGTCAGGGGGCACGGACACCGGCCCCGGCGGCGGTTGGGCATCCGCGCTCTTGGAGGGCGGAATGGGAGGCTTGGTCGCCGGCGACGCAGCCGTGGACGGCGGCGCCTTGGTGGTGCTCGGGCTGGTCGACGAGGTCGTGCCCCCGCCCAGAAGTCCCGACAGCAGGCCCGTGGTGGTCGTGGTGGTGGCCGGAGCGGCTGTGAGGGGCGTGGTCGTCCCGGCGGACGATCGGTAGGCCGGCGCGGCGGCCGCGCTGAACACGCCGACTGTGGCGGCGAGCAGGAGCGTGCCGGCCACGAGGGCCGCTGACCGGGGGAAAGGCATCGGGCTGACGAGAGACTAGACGCCCCCCGTCCGGGGCGCTACATGTTCCCGGCACTGACCGCGCAGCTCTACCCCCGCCATTCCCCGGAGCGCAGGCGGGCGATGCGGTCCTGCGTCGACGGGTGGGTGACGAACAGGCTCTTGAACTGGATATCGCGTCCGGTGAGCGGGTTCACGATGTAGGCCTGGGCATGGGCGGGGTCGACCTCCATGGGGATGCGACGGGCGCCCGCCTCCAACTTGGCCAGGGCCCGGGCCAGCGGCTCGCCGTCGCCGATGAGCCGGGCGCCGCTGCGGTCGGCCTCGTACTCCCGGCCCCGGGACAGCGCCATCTGCAGGAAGTAGGCGGAGACGGGGGCCAGGATCGACACCAGGAGCAGACCGATCCCGTTGCCGTTGCGGTCGTCACCGCCGCCGAACATCTCGCCGAACATGGCCATGCGGGCGGCGAAGGTGATACCCATGGCGATGGCCGCGGCCACCGACCCGATGAGGATGTCCCGGTTGCGGACGTGGCTGAGCTCGTGGGCCAGGACGCCCCGCAACTCGTCCCACGTGCAGATACCGAGGATGCCCTCGGTCACGGCGACGGCCGCGTGCCGGGGGTTCCTGCCGGTGGCGAAGGCGTTGGGTTGGGACGAAGGGCTGACATAGAGGGCGGGCATGGGCATGTCGGCCCTTTGGGTGAGCTCGTGCACGATGGCGAAGTACTCCGGCATCTCCTCCTCGGTGACGGGCCGGGCCCGCGCCGCCCGAATGGCCAGCTTGTCGGAGAACCAGTACGAGCCGCCCACGAAGACCAGACCGACGGCCAGCCCGAGGATGGCGCCGTTGCCCCACACCGAGGGCACCCCCGACGAGGACCAGGAGTCCTCCCAGAAAGGCGAGGATGAGGGCGGTCTTGGCGACATTGGTGGTGTGGTGCATGTCACTCTCCCAACGTCGACGATGGCCTGAACCGTTCCCGATCCACCCGACTCTCAGCCGGCCCACAGCCACGCATGGCCCGGATCCGTTCAGGGGCACGCTCGAAGTTAGGCGTCGGACCTTTGGACGGCCCTCCGTCGCTCAGGCGAAGTAGCCGGAGTGGATGTAGACGGTGGGGACGCCCTCGTCGCGGAACATGGACACGTTGCGCTCGTCGTCGTCGAGGGCCAGCACGGGCTCGAAGCCGGCTTGGCGCAGGCCGTGGAGGATCTCCCGCTTGAAGGCCGTGGCCGGGGAGCGGTCGTCGCTGTCCCTCATGGCCAGTAGGTCCCAACGGACGTGGTTGCGATCGAGCCAGGCGACCGTCGGCTCTCGCACCCGCTCGGGCCGCCCGGTCAACAGGACGACCCGCAGCACCGGGTCAAGCACCCGTAGCAGCACACCCAGCTCCACGATGAGAGGGTCCTCGCCCACGGCGTCGAAGAAGCCACGCCAGTTCTTGGGTCGTCGGTCCAGAAAGTGCTGCCGGGCGGTGGCGTCGGACAGGACACCGTCGATGTCGACGACGACCGTCGGTCCGGGCTCGACCGGCCCATCCCGCCATGTCCAGTCCGGGATCACCCGTTCTGGCCGAGGGCGTTGGCGGTGAGGCGCCCGGGGCCGAGCAGCCGGTGTTCGGCCAGAGGCCCGAAGACCAACCCGATCGCCGTCCACAACACGAGCTGGGTGCCCAAAGAGGCGATCCTGAACCGCCACAGGAGCACCGCCGGGAACGACGCGGGGACCTCGTCGGTGCCAGGCATGGCGACGAAAGCGGCCGTGACGGCCACGACAAAGGCGCCGGCGGCGAGAAGGGATGCGTTCCATGGCCCGAAACGCCCGACGAGGCGCCGGCCCAACAGGAACGCACCGACCATGGCGATGACCGAGAAGGCGGTCATGGCGAGGTACAGCTCCGTGCGGTAGCCGAGGGTCTCGGGCCGGCCCACCGACGGCGGGTTGGCCGGGTACTTGAGGAACGGCACCAGGTGCACCGAGCAGAACCCGGCGGCGGACACCACCGCCGCGATCGTACGAGGGCGGAGGCGCCCTATCCGACCGTTCACGACCGCGAACACCAGGGCGAAGAGACCGCCCAGAGCGGTGCCGACGACCAAGATGGCGATGGCCAGCCCAAAGGTCTTCTGGACGGGC
This sequence comes from Acidimicrobiales bacterium, assembly GCA_038232515.1. GTDB lineage: Bacteria > Actinomycetota > Acidimicrobiia > Acidimicrobiales > JAUJNH01 > JBBSHS01. The sequence goes on along the minus strand of JBBSHS010000046.1, from coordinate 13,781 downwards.
CGGCTGACGATGGCCGGGACCTGCTGTCCGCCGTCCCGTCCGGCCAGCTTGGCTTCGAGGGCAACGGCCCGGCCCACCTGCGGTTCACCGACCAGCTCGGCAAAGCCCAACGCCAGCACGCCGGCCAGCAGTCCGGCCACCAGCCCGCGCAGGAGCAGATCGCGCATGACCATCAGATCGGGGGTGCCCTCAGTGGCAGGGGAAGGCGAGGAGATGACGCCCGTCGTGCAGCAACTCGTGCACGTAGCCACCCGACACCACCGACGTGGCTCCCTGCTCGGCGCCCACGAGGTACAGCGCCAGCAGGCCGAGGAGGACGGCCAAGACGGCCCACGGGACGATCTGGCCGATCGGTACCACCGGTATGGCGATGGGCTGGCCGGCCACGGGGTCGACCCCGGGAACGGCAACGGCGACGGTTCCAGCCATGGTGACATCTCCCCGGTTCCTCGCCCCGTCCAAGGCCCGCCGACCCTACTCCAAGTGGGACGCTGCGAAGACAGGTTCAGTCCTCGGGCGGCGCCGTCTCGGCCCGGCTGGCGATCTCCTCGACCACCGCCGGGTCGGCCAGGGTGGTCACGTCACCCAGGGCCCGGCCCTCGGCCACGTCCTTCAGCAGGCGGCGCATGATCTTGCCGCTGCGGGTCTTGGGCAGGTCGTCGGTGAAGACGATGGTCCTGGGCCTGGCGGTGGGGCCGATCTTCTTGGCCACGTGCTCCCGCAGCTCCTGGCCGTGGGCCTCGTCGCCCAGTTCGGTGCCCTTCAAGGTGACGTAGGCGATGATGGCCTGCCCGGTCTCAGGGTCTTTGGCCCCCACCACCGCGGCCTCGGCCACGCTCGGATGGTCGACCAGGGCCGACTCGACCTCGGTGGTCGAGATGCGGTGACCGCTGATGTTCATGACGTCGTCGACCCGGCCCAGGAGCCACAGGTAGCCCTCATCGTCGAGCTTGGCGCCGTCGCCGGCGAAGTACCGGCCCGGGAAGCGTGACCAGTACGTCTGGCGGTAGCGCTCGGGGTCGCCGTAGATGCCCCGCAGCATCGCCGGCCAGGGCCGGACCAGAGTGAGGTAGCCGCCCGCCGCCCCCTCGGCCGGCTGGCTCACCGGGTTGCCGTCGTCGTCGACGACCTCGGCGGCGATACCGGGCAGGGGGAACGTGGCCGAGCCCGGCTTCAGAGTGGTCTGGCCAGGCAACGGGCTGATCATGATGGCGCCCGTCTCGGTCTGCCACCACGTGTCGACCACCGGGCACCGACCGCCACCGACGTACCTCCAGTACCAGACCCACGCCTCCGGGTTGATGGGCTCGCCCACGCTTCCCAGCACCCGCAGCGACGACAGGTCGTGGCCCTCGGGCTCATCCGTGCCCCACTTCATGAAGGTCCGGATGGCGGTGGGGGCGCAGTAGAGGATCGAGACCTTGTACCTCTCGATGATGGACCACCACCGGTCGCGCCCGGGGGTGTCCGGGGCGCCCTCGTACATGATGCTGGTGGCGCCGTTGGCCAGCGGGCCGTACACGATGTAGCTGTGCCCGGTGACCCAGCCGATGTCGGCCGCGCACCAGTACACGTCGGTGGCGGGGTGGAGGTCGAACACGTACTTGTGGGTGAACGCCACCTGGGTGAGGTAGCCCCCGGTGGTGTGCATGATGCCCTTGGGCTTGGCCGTGGTCCCGCTGGTGTGTAGCAGGTAGAGGAGGTCCTCGGCGTCCATGGGCTCGGGTGGGCACTCGGGCTCGGCGCCGGGCACCACGTCGTGCCACCAGTGGTCGCGGCCCTCGGTCATGTCCGGCGCCGAGCCGCACCGGTCGACCACTACGCAGGCGGTGACCGACGGGCAGTCCGCCAGGGCGGTGTCCACGTTGGCCTTGAGGAGGGACGGCTTCGCCTTGCGGTAGCCGCCGTCGGCCGTGACGACGACCTTGGCCTCGGCGTCCTGGATGCGGTCGCGCAGGGCGTCGGCCGAGAAGCCCCCGAACACCACCGAGTGCGGGGCGCCGATTCGGGCGCAGGCCAGCATGGCCACCGGAAGCTCGGGGATCATGGGCATGTAGATCGCCACCCGGTCGCCCTTTTTCACCCCCAGGGACTTGAGGACGTTGGCGAAGCGCTGGACCTCGTCCAACAACTCGGCGTAGGTGATGGTGCGGGTGTCGCCGGGCTCGCCCTCCCAGTGGTAGGCGACCCGGTCGCCGGACGCCCCGTCCACGTGGCGGTCCAGGCAGTTGTAGGAGACGTTGAGCTTGCCGCCCACGAACCACTTGGCGTCGGGCAGATCCCACTCGCAGATGGTGTGCCACTCCTCGAACCAGTCGAGGGCCAGGGCCTGCTGGGCCCAGAAACCCTGCCAGTCCCGGCCCGCCTGCTCGTACAGGTCTCCGGTGAACAGGGCGTTGGCCTTGAACCCGGGGGGCGGCGGGAACGTACGGTCCTCGGCCAGATAGGCCTCGATGGTCGGCTCAGGCATGCGCGCTCCCCCGTGTGGTCGTCCATGGCTTACCCGTAGAGGCTACGGAGCCAACACGGCCGCCGGGCTCAGCCTGGATCGACGGCCGGGGGCAGGACCTGGGCGACGATGCGCTCGGGCAGGTCGTCGCTGAGTGGCGCCTGGCCCATGGTGAGCCGGTGCCACAACACGGCGAAACCGACATCGGCCACCAGCTCGGTGTCGGTGCCGGCCGGCAGGTCACCCCGCTCCAGGGCCTGTTCGACCAGCTGGCGGACGAACGCCCGACGCTCGGTCACGACGCTGCGGTTGAGCTCGTCGGCCAGGTCGGGGTGGCGGGCCCGCTCGGACACACAGGTGGTCATCAGCCTCCCGTCGACCCCCCGCATGGCCTCGAGCAGGTTGCGCAGCAACTGGACGAGGTCATGGCGCAGGTCCCCGGTGCCGACCATGGGCACGGCCGCGCAGGCCCGGCTGCGCAGGGCCTCGACCGCCAGCTCGGCTTTGTTCGCCCATCGCCGGTAGATAGTGGCCTTGCCCACGCCGGCCCGGGCGGCCACGCCCTCGATGCTCATGCCGGTGTAGCCGTCCTCCAGCAGGGCCTCCACGGTGGCGTCCAGGATGGCCCGGTCGCAGACCTCGCTGCGGGGCCGGCCCACCCGGTGGCCCACCTCGGTTTCCGTCAGACCCGGGCGGCTCATCGGACCACCATCGTTCCTCCGGCGGTCCGCTGAGTGCTGGTGGCCTCCCGGGCCGGTCACGAGACTTCCACCGCCGTCGGCACGTCGACGTCTTCCGGCGCCGGGTCCGAAGCCGGGGTGTCGCGGCTGGCCGGTGACCGGTGATCATCGGGGGCCCGGGCCGGCAGCCAGATGAGCACGCCCACCGCCGCGATCAGGGTCGCCACTGCCGCCATGAACACCGAGATGTGCATGCCGGACACGAAAGACGACTTGGCCGTGTCGACGACCTGACCGGCGTACGGCACATTGCCGACCCGGAGCTTTTGGCCCACGCTGACGGCCTGGCCGACGTTGTTGCGGACGTGGGCGAGGACGTCGGGCGGCACGGCCCCCCGTAGCGCAGATGTGACCTGGCTGGTGTAGTGGGAGGTCAGGATGCTGCCCAGCACGGCCACCCCGACCGCCCCTCCGACCTGACGGGTGGTGTCGTTGACGGCGGAGCCGACGCCCGCCTTGGACCTCGGCAGCGATCCCATGATCGATTCCGTGGCCGGGGCCATGACGTTGCCCATGCCCAGTCCGAGGACCATGGCCACGACGATGACGTGAACGGTCGAGCTGCCGACGTCGAGGGTGGCGAACAGCAACAGCGAGATCGTCAAGATGGCGAGGCCGACCGCCACCACGATCTTGCTGCCCACCTTCTGCACCACGTTGGAGGACAACGGGGACGCCACCATCATCACGGCCGCCTGGGGCAGGAGCACCGCCCCGGCCTTCAAGGTGCTGTAGCCCAGCACCGACTGCAGGTACTGGGTGAGGAGGAAAATGGTGCCGAACAGGGCGAGGAACGTGAGCGTGATGGCCCCGCTGGCGGCGGTGAAGCGTGGGTTCTGGAAGAAGCGGACGTCGAGCATGGGGCTGGAGCAGTGCAGCTCCCAGGCCAGAAATGCGGCCAGCAGTCCGGCGCCAAGGACAAAACCGGCGATGCTCTCGGTCGATCCCCAACCGTTGGTGGGCGCTTCGATGACGGCCCACAGCACCGCGGTCAGGCCGGAGATCGACAACAGCGCCCCGTAGGGGTCAAGTCTCGGCGCCGACGGGTCTCGCGACTCGGGGACGAGGAGGTAGCCGCCGACGAGGGCGAGGGCCACGATCGGCACATTGACCAGGAAGACCGATCCCCACCAGAAATGTGTGAGCAGGAAGCCTCCGGTCAACGGGCCCAGACCGATGCCCAGCGCGGCCACGCCGGCCCAGATGCCGATGGCCTTGCCCCGCTCGACGGGATTGGTGAAGACGTTCGTGAGGATCGACAGGGTGGACGGCATGATGAAGGCGCCGCCGATGCCCATCAGCGACCGGGTGACGATCAGCGTGTTGGCCGAGCTGACGGTGGCCGAGGCCACCGATCCCACGCCGAAGGTCAGCAGGCCGAACGACAGCGCCTTGTACCGCCCGAAGCGGTCGCCCAGGCTTCCGGCGGTGAGGAGCAGGCCGGCGAACACGATGGTGTAGGCGTCCACGATCCACTGCAACTGGCTGGCCGAAGCAGCCAGGCCGCCGAGCGCCTTGGTGTGGGCCAGGCTGGGGATGGCCACATTGAGGATGGTGTTGTCGATGCCGATGACCATCAGGCTGAGGCACAACACCAGCAGGGTCAGCCACCGCCGCCGCTCGACCAGGTCCGGGTCCTTCATTGCCACTCGCACCAACGGGTCTCCTTCTCTTCTGGCGTACGAACCGATACGACACGGTTCCGTATCGCTAGTTGATCAGACCCGGCACCGGAACGCAAGCCTCTCCTGCCGGTCTTCAGCGGATCTCCGGACCGAGGGCGTCGACCGCCTGTTGCAGGACGTCTTTTCCCACCACCGAGAGCAGCGCGGCCCCGAGCGCCAATGCCTTCAAGTGGTCGCCGACCGTGGGGTCCTGGCGCGCCCGCAGGGTGTTCACCACGTTGGCCACCACCTGTTGGTCCTGCGGGGAGACGTTATGGAGAGCGATCTGGAAGCAGTACAGGGCAGCGGGGCAGCCGCCCGGGCGAAGGAGACGCCTTGGAGGATGTGGGTGAGCTCGGTCGACCGCTCGCGGCCCCGACGCCGGTCGACGGCCTGGTCGGCGGCCGCCAGGATGACAGTGAGGAATGCGCTGGGCCCGAGCCGATGTCCTGGTCCCCCACCTTCACCCGGAAGAGTGAGGCTCGGAAAAGGGCGGCCGAGCCGAAGCCGCCGGCGAGCAGCTGCGTCGCCCGCAAACTGGCGCCGTCGCCCGTTCTGGTCACGCCGAACCGCCAGCCGAAAGTTCTGATGAGCACGAACGCTCGCAGGGCGGCGGCGGCATTGATAGCCACATGGAGCCAGCCGGGGGGCTCGCCCATGATGGCGAAGGATTTGTCCCGATAGCGGCTGACCAGCTCGGCCGATCCTACCAGGCCACCGATGACCGCCGCGCCGGCTCCAAGCAGGACCAGGGACAAGGCGGCGGAGTGCGTGGCGACGCCGATGTCAGTGGCGCAGCGGCGCCGGCCGGGCGAGGGTGATGGTCTCACGGCCCTGCCCACGGTCGACCATGGCCAAGCCCCGTGCCTCCAGCTCTTTGACCACTTGGGCGAACTGCAGGATCTCCATCGCCGACTGGCTCCACAGATCGTCGAGCAGGACGGCAGGCGCCCGACGTGAGGATGTCTCCTCAGCGCTTTGGACTGCGGACAGCTCCCTCAGCTGGGCCAGCAGACGTTCCGCCTCGGACTTCTGACCCTGTCCGGCCCCCGCGGCGGCCTCTCCTCCAAGATCGGCGCCCAGAGCGGCCGTCCAGGCACCACCCTCAGGCGCCGGGTGCTCCTCGTTGTAGACCATCTGGCTCCGTCGAACCGAAGGGTCGACCGAGGCCAGAAAAGGTGCTGAACGAGTCGATCTGGTCACGAGGCACAATCCGAACCTCCTCCCCGTCGATTGTAGCGATCACACCAGAACCAGAGGCGAGACCCTCCCACGGCCGCGGGGTGCCGGTGCATGTCTCAGCGCAACTCGCGGGTCGTCCGGTCCTGGACCGGCCACACGACGGAAGGTCTCAAAGGAGCGGACGGCTACCTGGCGTCGATGACGAGGTTGCCCCGGTCCTGGGAACGCCGCACCCTGTGACGTAGTCCCCACCCGGGAAGGGTCACGAAGACGCCGTCGACCCTCGCGGTGATGTCGTGGAAGTCGCGGGCCTGGGTGCTGGCGTTCCTACCCAGCCGGTAGATCGGCTCGTTGGCGAACCCGTCGCCGGGCTCTGGTTGACCCGGGCCCACGTTCCGGTGGCCACGAGCCCGGCTCTCAACGGATCAGCCACTCCATGACCCGGAAGGCCCCGAGCCCGGACGGATCGGTGAGGGCGGCAGCCTCGCCCATCCGGCTGCGGGACTTGAGGGCCTCGATGTCGGGAGCGGCGGCCGCCGCCATCCAGGCCTGCCGGGCGGCATCGAACAGGCCGTCGAGCCCGTGGGCCCTGAGCCAGTCTGCCTGGGCCACGTCGGTGTCCGGCGCCAACTGGTCCACCGCCACCTCACAGGTCACGTCCTGGCCGCCCAAGTCACCGAGCGGATCGCCCCCAGGCCCGTGGTCACGGTACGTCCGCAGCCACTCGGTCACCGGCCGGCGACCCATCGAGGCGGTGGTGTCGGCGTAGTCGATGCACGTCACCCGGCCCGCTTCGAGCAGGGTGCGGGCCTGCTGCACCCAGCGCCCGGCGCGACCCTGGAGAGGGATGACGGCGCCCGCCGGCGCGTCGGGAGCGTGGCGTCGGGCGAGCGCGCTCACCGAGGCGGCGGCGGGCGCGGCCACCCACCCGACGGAGCGGCCCGTACCCCCTGTCCGCTCGGGCGACAGGCGGTCGAAGCCGACGCGGAGCTCATCCCAGCCACCGTCGTGGCGGCGGCGGGCCAGGACCGGCGGCAGGTTGTCGAGCAGCTCGTTGGCCACCACCGCACCCACCAGCGGGCCGGCCGGAAGATCGTCGAGGATGGCCACTACCGGTCCGGGCGTGGTCGGGGCCAGCACCTGGGCCGGTGGCTCGACCTCCAGGCTGGCCGCCGCCCGGGCCCGCAGGACCGGGCTGCGCTCGACCAACAGATAACGCAGGGCAGTGACGCAGTCGGGAGCGGCGGCCAACACCGAGCGGCAGAGCGCGCCGGCGCCGGCGCCGGCCTCGACCACGACGAACACGGCCGGCTCGTCGAGCGACCGCCACTCGGCATCCAGGGCCCGCGCCAGACAGGCGCCGAACAGCGGCCCCACCTCGGGGCTGGTGAGGAAGTCATGCCCGCCCCGCCCGGCACCCCCACCGCGGGCGTAGAACCCGCCGTCGCCGTACAGAGCCTCGTCCATCACGACGTCAAACCCCAGCGGTCCCTCCCGTCCAATGCGTCCGGCGACCCGCTCAGCGACGGTCAGCGGGGCCCGAGGACTCAATGCGTGAGCACCCGGGGCCGCCGGCGGAGCCGGCCGGGGGGCGTGGGGGGCCCGCCCCCCTTCCGTTGGCGAGCGAGGATCCGGCAGCGATGATGCAGGGGTGACGGTTCCCGTGCCCCATTCGGGCTCGGGACCACGGAGCTGTCATCGTTCGGGTGGGTCCCTCGAGCCCGGTCTGACTCAACATTTCCGGCTGACGCCTTCGGGTTGTCTTGGCAAAGATCCGTCGGCCGGGCTCGAGGTTCCCATCCTGCACCCACCGTCGGGCGGAGTGACCTACTAGGAGCCTGTCTCAGGGGCCCATCGCTGTCTTGTCCGTCGTCCGGCACGTGTCGTGCCATCCCATCCACTTGCTCAATGAAGGGACAGCAGTGACCACCACAATGGCAGATCCCGTCGTCGTCGTGACCGGCGGCGTCGACACCCACCTCGACACCCACATGGCCGCAGCCCTGGACGGCGTCGGCGCCCAGCTCGGCACCAGGGAGTTCCCCACCACCACCGCCGGCTACCGGGCCCTGCTGGGCTGGCTGGGCGGCTTCGGCACCGTGGTCAGGGTAGGAGTGGAGGGGACCGCCCAAACGGCGACTTGACATCACTAGGAGCATCTTTGCCGGTCCTTGCGGGAAGATGGCGAGCGTAGCGAGCTCCAATGGGGGGAGGCCGGAGGGGGGCCTGGACCCTTCCCGTTATCGGACCAGGGTCGAGAGGTCGCCGAGTCGGGCCAGCAGGTTGGGGGCGACGCCGGACAGCACGGTGACGATGGAGGTGAGGCCGATGCCGGCCAGCAGGGACGAAGGCACGACCACGGGCTCGGCGTCGATGTCCGCGGGTACGGCCTGGAAGAACATCTGCCGGGCCACGTTGCCGTAGTAGTACAGGGCGATCACGGAGTTGACGGCCAGCACCACGCCCAGCGACACGGCCCAGGCGTCGCCGGCATCGAAGATGGCCCGCACGATGACGAACTTGGCGAACCAGCCGCCCATGGGGGGGATGCCGGCCAGGCTGAACATGAACACCCCCATGACCGTGGCCAGGCCCGGGGCGTAGCTGAACAAGCCGCCCCAACTCGAGATCTCGCCCGAACGGGTCTTCCGGGACACGGCGATGACCACGGCGAAGGCGCCGAGGTTCATGGCCGCGTAGATGAGCAGGTAGGTGAGCGTGGCCGTGAGGTAGGGCTGGCTGGCCTTGGTAGAGGCCGTACGGGCCACGGCCAGAGGGACCAGCATGTACCCGGCCTGGGCCACCGACGAGTAGGCCAGCATGCGTACGACGTTGGTCTGGCGCAGCGCAGTGAGGTTGCCGACGGTCATGGTGAGCACGGCCAGCACCCAGAACAGCGGATGCCACACCTTGGCGTTGTGCACGAAGGCCACGAAGATGATCTCGAGGATGGCGGCGAAGCCGGCCGCCTTGGACGCCACCGACAAAAAGGCGGTGATGGGCGTCGGCGCGCCCTCGTAGGTGTCGGGGGCCCATAGGTGGAAGGGCACAGCGGAGATCTTGAAGCAGAAGCCGATGAGCACGAAGAACACCGCGACCCCCACTATGGGCGCATGGCTGCCGTGGCTACGCAGGTAGTCGGCGATCCGGTACAGGTTGGTGTAACCCGTGAAGCCGTACACCAGGCTCATCCCGTACACCATCACGCCCGAAGACAGCACACCCAGCAGGTAATACTTGAGCGAGGCCTCGTTCGATTTGCGGTCGCGCTTGCGCCAACCGGCCAGCATGTAGGCAGGGATGGACAGCAGCTCGAGGGCCACGAATATCGAGATGAGATCACGGGCCGAGGCCATGATCGTCATGCCCAGCAGGCTGGAGATCAGCAGGTAGGCATATTCGCCCTCGTAGTAGTCGCCCTCCTCGATGTACTGCACCGACATGAGCATCACGATGAAGCCGCTGAACAGGAACAGGGCCTTGAGCACGAGAGCGAAGGTGTCGACGACGTAGGCACCGTCGAACATCTCCCTGGGCGTGGCGCTGATGCCGTGGCCGGCCAGCGTGAAGATCGGGATGATGGAGCCGAGCAGGCCCAGCGTGGTGACCAGTGTGACCAGGTACTTGCGGGTCTCGTCGGTGACGAGGTCGACGACGATGGCCACCATCAGAGTGGCGGTGAGCACGATCTCCGGCGCGAGCGCGTGGTAGTCGAGGTAAGGCGCCTTGAACGTCTGGGTGGCGGCGGCCAGGAACCCGAGCATCTATCTGGCCAGTGAGCCGAAGGCAGAGGCGACGCCCTGCACCGCCGGGTCGGTGATCTTGAAGATGAGCCCGGGGACCACGCCGAACACGACGATCCCGACCAGCAGGGGGGTCCAGGCGATCCACTCGGGCACGTGGACGTCGTGGATGTGGGCGTGGGCGAACTCCTCCTTCGGCAGCCCGAAAGCGGTGCGCTGGAACATCCACAACAGGTAGGCGGCCGCCAGCACCGTGCCCACGGAGGCGACCACCATGCAGGTGAGGAAAAGCGGGCGGGACAGGCCTGGGGCGGGCTGGAACGTGGACAGGATGGCCGGGAACTCGCCCCAGAATCCGGCCAGGCCGGGCAGGCCGAGGCTGGCCATGGCGCAGAAGCCCAGGATCCAGCCCAGTCTCGGGGCCAGCACCAGCAGACCGCCCAGCCGCTTCAGCTCCCGGGTGCCGTAGCGCTCGCCGATGGAGCCGGCCACGAAGAACAGCATGCCGGTGATGAGTCCGTGGGCCACCATGCCGAAGATGGCGGCGTCGATCCCGTAGGTGGTGAGGGTGGCGATACCGAGCATCACGAAGCCCATGTGGGCCACCGACGAGAAGGCGATGAGTCGCTTCAGGTCGCTCTGGGCCAGGCAGCACAAGGCGCCGTAGATGATGCCGACGGTGGCCAGCACGGCGATCCATGGAGCGAACTGGCGGGCGGCGTAGGGCAGCACGGGTAGGGCGATGCGGATGAAGCCGTAGGCGCCCAGCTTGAGCAGCACGGCGGCGAGGATGACGGAGCCGACGGTGGGCGCTTCGGTGTGGGCGTCGGGCAGCCAGGTGTGGAACGGGAACATCGGCACCTTGATGGCGAAGCCCATGAACAGCCCGCCGAACATCAACAGCTGGGTGCCATGGGACAGGTTCCGCACCGGCGAGGTGGCGGCGGCCAGGGTCGGGATGTCGAAGGTGTGCCCGCCCTTGTAGTACATGGCCAGGAAGGCCAGGATCATCAGGGCCGACCCGAACAGGGTGTACAGGAAGAATTTGATGGAGGCGTACTGGCGCCGTTCGCCGCCCCACACCCCGATCATGAAGTACATGGGCAGAAGGACCAGCTCGAAGAACACGAAGAACAAGATGAGGTCCTCGGCCGCGAACGTCCCGAGCATGCCCGTCTCCAGGACCAGCAGGAGCATGAGGAACGCCTTGGGGTTGTGCGGCTCTGGGAAGTGGTCCCAGCTGTAGACGATGCACAGCGTGGAGATCACCGCCGACAGGATGAACAGGGGCAGGCCGATCCCGTCGATGAACATGTGGTACCGGCTGTTGATGACGTTGATCCAGGCTTTGTTGACCTCGAGTTGGGGGCTCGAGGCCCGGTGGTAGTCGAAGCGGAAGAGCATCCATACGCTCACGCCCACGGTGACCAGCGACACCAACAGGGCGCAGGCCTTGATGAGCGTCTCCTCGGCCTTCGGCAGCACAGCGAGGAGCACGGCACCGACGGCTGGGGCGAACACCGCCACGGACAGGGCGGCGTGGTCGAATCCGTGGGATGGCATGGCCATGGCTCCTGATGCTCCTAGCGGGCGTTCGCGATGGCGAGGGCGACGGCGCCGATCCCGGCCGCCCCGAACAGCAGGGCGGCGTACTGCTGGACCTTGCCCGAGGCCAGGAGGCGCAGGCCCTTGCCCATGCCTCCGGCGGTGCGGCCCGTCCCGTTGACGATGCCGTCGACCACACCCTGGTCGATCTTGGCGTAGGTGTAGGCCGCCGTCCGCCTGGTCAAGAACGACAGACCGTTGGGGACGCCGTCGATGACTTTCTGGTTGATCCAGTATGACGCCCTGGCGATCGGGCCGGTGAGGGCGGCCACCACGCCGCCCTCGTAGGCGTGGTCGAGGTAGTACCGGTTCTCCAGGAGCACGTAGCCGCCCCGGGCCGGTCGGCTGCGCTCGGTGAGGCCGTGAAGGAAGGCCGGGGCGTCGAGCCAGTAGTAGGCGTAGGTGGAGGCGAAGGCGGCCAGCACCACCAGGGTCGACAAGGTGGCGTAGGCGACGTTGAAGCTGTGCTCGGGCAGGCCGGCGGCGACGATGGGCTCGATGGTGGTGAGCTTGGAGAACGCCTCGACCTTGGGGATGTTGATGAGGCCGGCGAAGACGGACAGCACCGCCAGAACGGACAGCGGGAACGTGATGAGCCAGGGTGACTCGTGAGGATGGCCGTGGCCCCGGAACTCGCCGAAGAAGGTGAGATAGATGACCCGGGTCATGTAGGCGGCGGTCATGAAGGCGCCCACGAAGCCGACCACGCTGAAGAACATGTAGCCGTTCTTGCCTGCCCCCAGCAGGATCTCGTCCTTGGACCAGAAGCCGGCGAAGGGGATCAGCCCGGCCAGGGCCACACTGCCGATCACGAAGGTCCAAAAGGTCACGGGCATGAACCTGCGCATGCCCCCCATGTCCTTCTTCATGTCGAAGCTGTGCACACTGTGCGACACCGACCCGGCCCCGAGGAAGAGCAGGCCCTTGAAGAACGCGTGAGTGAACAAGTGGAAGATGGAACCGGTCCATGCCCCCACGCCCAGCGCCATCACCATGTAGCCCAGCTGGCTCACCGTCGAGTAGGCCAACACCTTCTTGATGTCGCTCTGCACGAAGGCGAGGGCGGCGGCGATGACAATGGTGGTGCCGCCGATGACCGCAATCGGGTTGATGCCGGTATGGGTGATACGAAAAGCGTGGAAGAAGACGGGGTAGAACCGGGCCACCATGTAGACGCCGGCCACGACCATGGTGGCGGCGTGGATGATGGCCGACGCCGGTGTGGGGCCGGCCATGGCGTCGGGTAGCCAGGTGTGCAATGGGAACTGGGCGCTCTTGCCGATGCAGGCCACGAACAGGGCGATGGCGGCGAAGAGGATCCAGGTGTGGTTCAACCTGCCTTCGAGGGCCAGCTGGTTGATCTTGGCGATGTTGAAGGTGGGTCGGCCGCCGTTGCCCGCGGCCGCCGCCCAGAAGATGATGGTGAGGCCGACGAGCAGACCGATGTCACCCGTGCGGGTGGTGAGCATGGCCTTCAATGCGGCGCGCGAGTTGGCCTCCTCCTCCCACCAGTGCCCGATCATCATGAAGCTGCACAGGCCCATGAGCTCCCAGCCCAGGAGCAGCTCCAGGCCCGACGAGGCGACCACCAGGATCAGCATGCCGGCGGTGAACAGCCCCAGGGCCAGGAAGAAATGGGTGATGCGGCGGTCACCGTCGAGATAGCTGACCGAGTAGACGTGGACCATCAGCGAGATGAGGGTGACAACGAACAGCATCATGATGGTGAAGCCGTCGACGTGGACGCCGACACCGATCTTGTTGGCGCCCACCTGGAACCAGGTGACCTCTTTCTCGTAATACGGCCGCACCTTGGCCGGCGCCTCCGCTCCACCCGCTCGTTCGGCGGGCGCCGTCGGAGCGGCCACGGTGCCGCCGGCCCCAGCCGAAGCATCGCCGGGCGAGCGGGCCACTGCCGACAGGGCGGCCGGCGACCCCCGCTCCAGGTCGGTGGTGGAGTGCGTCGTCCACTGGAACATGGCCGCCACCGAAAACAAAAACGCCAACCCGACGAGCACCAGACCGAACTCCGGCCCCTTCAGCGGCAACCGCTTCCCGAAGAACAAGGTGAGCACGAACGAGACAACGGCCAGCACCGGCACGATCCAGATGTGAGTAACAAAAAACCCATAGTGCGGACTCATTGAAAGGCCACCAACCCCAGACGCGGGGTCCGCCCTTGCGGCCGAAGCCCGCCGGGGGAGAGCACCGGGTGTTGGTTCTGCGGGCGAAGCCCGCCGGGGGGTCTGGGGGGCTTTGCCCCCCAGACGTGGGGCCGGCCGGCGGGGGGGGGGGGGGCGCGGGCGGGGGGCGCCCGGGGGGGGGGGGGGGAATAAACCCCCGACGGAGGGGGGGCGGGGGGGGGGGTGGCGGGGGGCGGGCGGGGGGGGGGGGGGGG
>JBBSHS010000045.1:0-20138 GCA_038232515.1 Acidimicrobiales bacterium | reverse complement strand
TGGGACATCTCCAAGCTGCGCGGCCCGACCAAGGGCGTCTACTACGACCTCTACGTGATCATCGACATCTTCAGCCGCTACGTCGTCGGCTGGATGGTCGCGCCCACCGAGACGGCGGAGCTGGCCAAGGCGTTCATCGCCGACACCATCGCCGCGCACGTCGATGCCGATGCCGAGGGCCGCCGGCTCCGAACACGATCACCCCTGGCTGAACCGTCCCGGCTGGAGTCCGAGGTGCGGCTGGGCCTGGACGATGGTGCTTGCCGCAACTGTGCGTGGGGTGTGGGAGCCGTGCCGGACAAGGACCACGGCAATCAGGCCAGCGGCAATGAGGACCGTGGCCATGGTAACCAGACCGAGGAGTACGAAAAGCCGGCGATTGCGCACCGGCGCCGGCGACGGCGACGAGACGAAGGCGGTCGGCCCCGGCCGAACAGACTCGGACACCACAGCGCCGTAGCGGGGACAGAATGTGTCCGTCGTCGTCACTTGATGACCAGCGGGGCGGAGTGACCCGGTGCCGGTGTCGACACCGTCGACCAAGGTCTCGTCGCCCCGCCCGGATCGAACTTGTAACCGTCAGCCATGTTGGGTCCCGCCGATTGGTTCTGGCCTGGTCTGCTTCGCTGACGACGGGTCACGAGATCAATCGGCGCCGAGGGCGGGGCCCTGAGTGTACGGCGCCCTTTAGACCATATTGGGTGCTGATTGGCCTCGGAGCCCGACGGACGCCGATGGAGTGTCAACCTTGGCCGCCCGCCCAGGCCACCACCATTACCGACGAACCGGCCCCCAGAAGAGCAGGTGTCAGGTGCGCATGGCCCGCCGGGCGTCGGGCGTTCTCGAGGTGTCGGGAACCTCCGGGGAGAGCGTGAACGGCACGCGGACGACGGCGTCGACGCCGCCGGTCGGGCCTTCACGCAGTTCCACGCTGGCTGCGCTGGCGCGGGCCAGCTGGCGGACGATGGACAGTCCCAGGCCGGACCCGGCACCCGGGCGGCTGGTGGGGCCCTGCCAGAACCGGTCGAAGGCGTGCTGGCGTTCGGTTTCACCCATGCCCCTGCCCTCGTCGGTGACATGGACCTCGGCCAGCCCGGCGTCGTGGCGCACGGACACCTGGACCGACCGGCCAGGGGGGGTGGCCTCCAGCGCGTTGGCCAACAGGTTGTCGAGGATCTGCTCGAGGTGGCCGGGGACTAGCCACGCTGACACCGACGCCCGTGGCGAGGGGACCGCTTCCAGGGTGATCCCTGCCTCCTCGGCCAGCGGCGACCAGGCCTCGTAACGGTCAGCCACCACCACCGCCACGTTGACGGGCACCCGCTCGGGTCGCTGACCCTCGGAGCGGGCCAGCACCAGCAGACCGCCGACCACCCGTGACAGGCGGTCGAGCTCCGTCAACAACGCGTCGACGTTGGCGTCGACGTCGGGCAGGGTGGCGACGATGTTCTCCAGGCGAAGCCGGAGGGCGGTGAGCGGGCTGCGGAGTTGATGGGAGGCGTCGGCCACGAACCCACGCTGGACGGCGACCAGCTCTTGGAGCCTGGCCGCCATGCTGTTGAACTCCCGGCTGAGCTCGCGGACCTCGGATGGCCCTGCCCCGGCCGGGGCGCGGGCGCCAAGGTCACCGCCGCCGAGGCGGCGGGCGGCGCCCTCGAGCTGGGTCAACGGTCCCGTCACCGAGCGGGCCACCAACAGCCCGAGAAGCGCCACCGCCGCGAGCACGCCGCCGGCCATGGCGAACAGAGCCAGCTCGACGGCATGCACCCGCTGGTCGACGCGCCCGTCGGACGCCGCCACCGCCACCGCCCCTGAGGGTGCATCCGCCGATCCAACCGGCTCGAAGGCGATCAGGTCGTCGACGTGGGGCAGCGTCCGGATCCCACCGGGCGAGCCGTGCAGCACGGCGACCAGCTGGTCGTGGATGGCAGGCACGGCCATGTGGGTGTCATCGGGACGGGGCGATACCACCACCGTCCCGGCTCGGTCGACGATCTCCACGTCGCTGGTGACGGCTGTGCGGTAGCGGTTGGCGACCCCCTGGAGGGGTACCGCGCTGCGCTGCTCGACCTCCTCTCCGGCCAGCGAGGCGAGGGCGCTGGCATCGTGGACGACACCGGCACCGGCGACATCGTGCTCGTGGCGCGCATAGACGAACCACAGCGGAACCTCCAGGGCCAACAGGATCACGGCGGCCACTGTCACGTACGAGACGATGAGGCGCCGCCTCATTCGATCGCGCCCATGCGGAATCCGACGCCTCGGACCGTCTCCACCCAGCGAGGGTCGCCCAGCTTCTTGCGGAGCGAGGCGACGTGGACGTCGATGGTGCGCGACGGGCCGTACCAGTGGGGGTCCCACACCTCGTTGAGCAGCTCCTGGCGGGTCACGACGGTTCCTGGCTCCTCGGCCAGGCAGACCAGGAGGCCGAACTCCTTGGGTGTCAGCGCCACCTCGGCGCCCTCCATCCGCACCCGCCGCCTGCGCCTGTCTATCTCCAGGCCGCCGATCTGCTGGGGCCGGCCCACGTCGGGGACCGCCATGGCCCGTCGAGTGACGGCCCGGATGCGGGCCAGGAGCTCCCGGAAGCCGAACGGCTTGACGAGGTAGTCGTCGGCGCCCAGCTCGAGCCCGACGACCCGGTCAACCTCTTCGCCCCGGGCGCTGATCACCAGGATGGGAACGTCGGAGCGGCTGCGCAACCGCCGGCACACCTCGAAGCCGTCGACGTCGGGCAGGCCCAGGTCCAGCAGCACGACATCAGCGTCCTCGCTCTCCAGGGCGGCCGCCCCCGTGGCCGCTCGGGTGACCGTGAACCCCTCGCGCTCCAGCCCTGACACCAGGGGTACGGCGATGGAGTCGTCGTCTTCCACCACCAGCACGTGCACGCCACCACAATGACCGCAGGAGGGAAGTGCCGCGGGGTGCTTACACAACCTTTACATGGCCTTGGCCGGTTCCTGCTCCCCGGGCTCCTACCGTACGTCTTGTGCACTCGTCTGCGATCACCGGACCGGCCCTGACCTCCGCCAAGGCCAACGGGGCTCGAAGCCGATGAGCTCGCCCCTCGTGGCCCGGGACCGGGCCATGCGACGGTTGGCCCGGGTCACCCGGGCCGTAACCGCGGCGGCAATCGCGGGTTCGGGCATGCTGGCCATCGTGGCCGCCCGGACGGCGCCAGGACGTCGCACGACTGACGTCACCGCCGGCGCTTCGCAGGGGCCTGAGGACACGGCCGTGCCGGCGACCTCGGCGGCCACTTCTGACACGGCGCCGTCCACCTCCATGGCGCCCCCTCGAAACCCAGCCTCGCGGGGCAGCGCCGCCCGTCGCACCCAGTCGGCATCGTCGTCACCCCCCACCACGGCCCGCTCCACCCTGCCGGGCGCCTCTGCGGTGCGGACTACCGCACCGCCGGTACGTGCGGCTGCCCCGCCGGTGCGCACGGCGGCGCGTCCAGTGGTGACCTCCGGGGGCTCCTGATCAGAACCGTTGCCTCGCATCGCCCTTTGGAACCGCCTGACGATGTTGCCGGTGCCGACCGGGTTTTGTCAGCGTTGCGGGTGCCGGGCTGATGTTGTCAACGGTCGGAGGGGGCAAAGCCCTGTGGTACCTGACGAGGGGCACCGGCGTCATGGCGCTGCTGCTGCTCACCGCCAGCATGCTCTTGGGCATCCTCGAGGTGAAACGCTGGCGTTCCCCCCGATGGCCCCGCTTCGTCACCGCCGGTTTGCACCGGAGCTTGTCGCTGTTGTCGGTGGCCTTTGTCGCCGTCCACGTCGCCACCACCGTGGTCGACGGGTTCGCGCCGATCGGATGGCTTGACGCGGTTGTGCCCTTCCGCTCGCCGTACCGGCCGCTGTGGCTGGGCCTGGGCGCCGTCGCCCTGGATCTACTGATCGCCCTGGTCGTCACCAGCCTGCTGCGGGGCCGGATCGGTTACCGGACGTGGCGGGTGGTGCACTGGGCGGCCTACGCCTGTTGGCCCGTCTCGCTCGTTCACGGCCTCGGGACCGGCACCGACGTGCCCCAGACCTGGTCCCTGGCCCTGACCGGGGTGTGCCTCGTGGCCGTCGTCGCCGCCGTGTGGTGGCGGTTGGCCGACGCCTGGACAACCCGTCCCGGGCGCAGGCCGGCCGGCGCCGGGCGGAACGCAGCGCGCCTCGTGATCCCGTGCGTAGTGGTCAGCGTCGTCATGCCCGTCGCCATCGTGGCCTGGCTCCTCATCGGCCCACTCCAACCGGGGTGGGCCAGGCGGGCGGGGATACCCAGCGCCCTGGGATCAAAGGCAGCGGCGGTGGCGGCTCCCGATGCGCCGCCAGTGGTGCCCAGCACCACATCAGCACAGACCACACCGTTCAGCCTGCCCGCCACCGCGCAGATCCAGGGGACCCGCACCCGCACGACGGGCGCCGACAAGCAGGTCACCATCACGATCGACGCCACCCTGGCCGGGGCTGCTCCGGCGCGTCTGGCCATCGTGCTGCACGGCGCCCCGTTGGCCGCGGGAGGGATCGCATTGAGCACCAGCCAGGTGACGCTTGGCCCTGCCGCCAGCCCAGCGGCATACCACGGGACGGTCACCGCCCTGCGGGGCCCACGGCTCACGCTGGCGCTGGCCGGTCCGGGCGACGAGCAGATCGTCGCCGTGGTACGCCTGGTCATCGCTGCGGACGGGTCGGTGACCGGCACCCTGGCCAGGCAGGGATCCAGTGGTTGACCGACAGGAGCGTGCGACGCCGGTGCGCCCTCCTGAGGGACCAGCTCGGCTGCTGGACGTGGAAGGCCGTCACGGACTTGCCGGGCATCTGGATCGTTGTGGCCAGCGCCGGCGCGGTTCGAGGTCGCTGATCGACGAGGTCGAGCGCAGCGGTCTGCGCGGCCGCGGTGGCGCAGGATTTCCGATGGCGGTGAAGCTGGCCTCGGTGGCCGGCCGGCGCCAACCCGTCGTCGTGGCCAACGCCACCGAGGGGGAGCCGCTCAGCGCCAAGGACAAGACGTTGGTGATCACGGCTCCCCACCTGGTGCTCGACGGTGTGGCCCTGGTGGCCGAAGTGGTCGGGGCAACCGAGGTCATCGTGTGCGTGGAACGGTCGGCCACGGCGGCCACGGCGGCCTTGCGGGCGGCAGCGGCCGAACGGCTCGGCGCCGATGACCTCGACGTCCAGCTTGTAGGTACCCCCAAGCAGTTCATCGCCGGCGAGGAGACCGCCCTCATCCACTGGCTCAACGGTGGCGACGCCAAGCCGACGCTGGTCCCGCCCCGTCCGTTCGAGCGAGGCGTCCGGGGCCGGCCCACGCTGGTCCAGAACGTGGAGACACTGGCCCACCTGGCGCTCATCGCCCGTTTCGGCGCCGAGTGGTTCCGTGGCCTCGGCCCGTCCGATGATCCCGGGACCAGGCTTCTCACCGTCGGCGGCGGTGTGGCCAGGCCCGGCGTCGTCGAGGTGGCGTCGGGGATCCCGCTCCGTGAGGCCCTCGACGACGCCGGTCTGGCCCCGGGCAAGTCACCGCCGGTGCTCGTCGGCGGGTACTTCGGGACGTGGCTCGGTCCACAGCAGGTGCGGGGCGCACGCCTCGACCTGGGCTCGATGCGCGCCATCGGCGCCAGTCCCGGGTGTGGGGTGGTGTGGGCGCTGCCCGACGGGGTGTGCGGGCTGGCCGAGAGCGCCCGCCTCGTCCGCTGGTACGCGGACCAGGGCGCCGGCCAGTGTGGACCGTGCGCCAACGGGCTGCCGGCCATGGCCGACGCCTTCGAGGCCATGGTGGCAGGCAAACGGGCGAAGGAGGCGGCCGCACGCCTGCAGCGACTGCTCCCGATGGTGACCGGTCGGGGAGCATGCCGACACCCCGACGGAGCCGTCCGCTTGGTAATCAGCGCACTGCGGGTTCTGGCCGGCGAAGTCGAGCTCCACGCCCGGCGCGGGCCCTGCCCCGCGTCCGGTCATCCCCCGGCACTGCCCACGCCGAGGGCAGGTGGGTGGCGATGACCGTGCGGCTGACGGTGGACTGGATCAACTGCAAGGCCCACGGGCTGTGCTACGAGCTGTTCCCTGAACGGATCCGTCCGGACGACTGGGGTTACCCGATCATCGATGACCGCCCCATCCCCCCCGAGCTGGAGCCCATGGCCAGGCGTGCCGCTGATGCCTGCCCGACCCTTGCCCTGCTCATACGCATGGAGCAGGCCGCCAAACCCTGATCGTCCACCGGACATCGCCATCACGGCTCCTCCCCGGGCCAGCCGGCCACGGTTGTGACTTTGCCGTCGGCATCGACGAGACGAGCGGGAAGTTGGTGGTCGGCGAGCCAGGCGGTGGCGGCACGGCCGAGCACGATGGCGACGGTGCTGGCCGCGTTGGCCTCGACACAGGTGTGGGCGGTGACGCTGACGGTGCGCCATACCGGGTCGGCGGGCATCCCGGTGGCCGGGTCGACCACGTGGTGGAGCTCCCGGCCGCCCCTGGTCCAGCGCCGCACGGTCGTGCCTGACGTGGCCAGGCCCCCGGAGCGGATGGCCACCCGCTGCCCGGGCGAGTCAAGGGGGGCGGCGTGGTCGTCGGCGACCAGCACCGGCCAACCACCATCGGGAGCGGGGCCAGCGGTGGCAACGTCGCCCCCGAGGCTGACGAGGATGCCGCACCCGGTGGCGGACGCCGCCGCCGCTGCTGCCCGATCGGCACACAGCGCCTTGGCGCTGGCTCCTAGGTCGAGCTCGACGCCCGCCGGTATGCGCACCGTGCCCCTGAGGTGGTCCACCTCGATGAGGCGCCAGCCCGGCACCCGCCCGACCGATACGTGGAGGGGGCCGGCGGACGTGTCGAGCTGTGCAAAGTCGCGGTCGTAGCCGAGGACCCGCATGGTGCCGCCGACCGTGGGATCGACCAGCCCGTCGGTGCGGCGGGCGACGCCCAGCGCCACCTGGATGGCCTCGAGGAACAGCGTCGAGACCGCCATCGCCGCTCCGGCGGACAGGTTGAGCCTGGTGAGCTCGGAGTCGTCCCGAAACCGGCTGCAGGCCAGGTCGATTGCCGCGATCTCGCCTTTGACGACCGTCAGCGCGGCGCCGATGGCCGGCGGATGGGAAGCGGCGACCACGGCGGTGGTGCCCAGTGCCGGGAACGACGTGGACGCCGGCGATGGGTTCATGACGCGCCGGTTGGCAGGCGCGGATTCTGCCACACGACAACGGCCACCTGGCCGACGCATTCTACGTGGTCCGATGGACGGCCGGACAATGGCCGCCAGCTCACCACCGATGGTTCCGTCCTCATCCCTACCGTCAGGCCCTGAAAGCCGAGGTCTGCCGGTCAGATACCTTCATGGGCCCGGGATCGTAAGGAAGGACAAGTCGCATGGCCGCCGACCACAGTGCTCCGTCCGGTGCGCAGTACGAGATCGGGTTCGCAGACCAGCGGGCCACCGTCGTGGAGGTGGGCGGCGGCATTCGGGAGTACTCCGACGGTGACCGACCGGTTCTCGATCCCTACGAGGTCTCCGGCATGTGCGACGGCGCCCACGGCGCACCGCTCATCCCCTGGCCCAACCGCCTGGCCGACGGGCGCTACCGCTTCGACGGCGCCGACCACCAGGTGGCACTGACCGAGCCGTCCTTGGCCAACGCCATCCACGGCTTGCTCAGATGGCGGCCGTGGCTGGCCACGGCCCACGACCGGGACATGGTCGTGATGGCCACCGCGCTGTACCCGTTGCCGGGGTACCCGTTCCATTTGAAGGTCGAGGTTTCGTACCAGCTCGGCGAGGACGGCCTGGTGGTCACCACCCGGGCCACCAACTCCGGCAACCGGCCCTGCCCCTATGGCTGTGGGCAACACCCGTACCTGTCGGCCGGCCCGGGGACGCTGGACGATTGCGAGCTGGAGCTCAGGGCGGCCACCAGGATCGTGACCGACGAGCACCGTCAGCTCCCGACCGGCACCGAGTCGGTGGCCGGCACGCCGTTCGACTTCCGCTCCCGCCGACCGATCGGCGCCCTGGAGATCGACTCCGCCTTCACCGATCTCGCACGGGACGAAGCCGGCCGGGCCTGGGCCCGCCTGTGGAGGCCCGACGGCGCCTGCGCCGAGCTGTGGGTGGACGCCGGCTACCCGATCATCGAGCTTTACAGCGGTGACACTCTGGCGCCTGGGCGACGGCGCCTGGGGCTCGGGACCGAGCCCATGTCCTGCCCGCCCAACGCTCTGCAATCCGGCGAGGGAGTCGTCCGCCTGGAGCCCGGGGCCTGTGTCACCACCCAGTGGGGGGTACGGCTGGGGGGTTGACGCACGCCCGACGCTCTGCCTATCGGGCTGCGTCGGCCGAGGCTTGAGCGGTGCCCCAGCGTCCCGGGATCCCGCTCAGCCGAATGGCGCCGATCTCCGTCGGGACCCGAGGATCCACCCGCAAGCTGTCGCCCTCAGGCTCGAGGCCGAGGAGCACCCTCAGCAGCAACAGTGGGGTGCCGGTGGCCCACGCCTGGGGCGAGCAGGCGGTGGGGTACTCCACCGGGAACGTCGTGGCTCGGCGGTCGAAGCCGGCGAACACCTCGGGCAGGCGGTGATCGAACGACCGGGCTGCCTGGAGGATCGAGCGGGCGATCGTCGAGGCGTCGTCCCGGCGGCCGTAGCGGGCCAGCCCGGCCGCGATGAAGGCGTTGTCGTGTGGCCAGACCGTCCCGTTGTGGTACTCGACCGGGTTGTAGGCACCCTGGTCCATGGCCAGCGTCCGGACGCCCCAGCCTGAGAACATTCGGTCGCCCAACAGGTGCGAGGCAACGTCGGCGACCCGTTCCTCGGGCACGATCCCGCTCCAGAGGAGCTGCCCCATGTTGGAGCTGAGCGTCGCCACCTGCTTCTTGTGGCCGTCGAGGGCCAACGCGTAGAAGTGGCCGTCGGCCACCCAGAAGTCTTCGTCGAAGCGGCGCTGGAGGTCGGCGGCCTGCTGCTCGAGCCGGTCGGCGAGCGCCGGATCGTCCCACAACACACGAGCCAGCCGGGCGGCGCGGCGCCGGGCATCGTACGCGTAGCCCTGGATCTCGCAGGTGGCGCGGGGGAGGGCGGCGAGCGATCCGTCGGGGTGGACGATCGAGTTCCACGAGTCCTTCCAGCACTGGTTCACCAGGCCCGTCTCGGGGTTCCGTGTCTGGTACTCGATGTAGCCGTCCCCGTCGCGGTCGCCGTCGTCGTCCATCCACGCCAGCGCGGCGCGCGCCGCACCCTGGAGGTGGCGCACGGTGTCGCCGTCGCCCGTCCAGCGCTCGTACTCGTCGAGCAGGATCAGGAACAGCGGGGTCACGTCCGCCGATCCGTAATAGGGCGACTGCGGCCGCTCGCCGAAGTGGACCAGCTCCCCGTGTCGCAGCTCGTGCAGGATCTTGCCCGGGGCGGCGTCGCGGAAGTCGTCGCACGCAGTCGCCTGTCTGACGGCCAGCGCCCGCAGCGTCGTACGGGCCAGCTCGGGGAAGAAGGGGAGCGCCTGATAGCTGGTCACTATGGCGTCACGTCCGAACAGCGCCATGAACCAGGGAAGTCCGGCGGCCGGGAGGGATGCGCCCCCCATGGTGCCGGGATAGAAGCGCAGGGCGGCGAGGTCGACCAGTGACCTGTCGTAGGTGCGGCGGAGGTCGTCCCACTGGCACTCGAGGCGCGGTGCGCCGTCCAGCCATTCGTCCAGCGAAGGCCCCATGTTGGGCGTCCGCAGCCGCCGCTTGGTCTGGTGCTTCTGGGTGCCCGTGACCATCTGCACCCGGATCCTGGTCTCCCAGCGGTCGTGCGGCCCGATCTCCACCCGATAGGTGAGCGACTGCTCGGTTAGGTAGGCACCCTCCGCCCGGATGTGCGTCTCGCGCCCGAAGTCGTCGCGGCGGTAGCCGAGCACGGCGGTGGGCCCGTCCACGTGCCGGTAAACCTCTCCTTGCTTGGGCAGATGGTCCTTCAGCTCGAATATGTCAGCGAAGTCCGCATCGAACCGCAGGGACAGCTCCAGCCGCGCCGGGCAGCTCGCCTCGTTCTCCACCATGAGGTGCTCGTGCATGCCGTTGCCGATCTCGCGTCGACGGGTGATGCACAGGGTGGGGTTGCGGTAGATCGTCCCTGTCGGCACGACGAGGAAGAACGCCGCCTCGTCGTAGTCGACGTTGGCGGCCGACAGCGTGTCGACCGCCCGACCGTTCACCGTGAGGTCCCAACGGGAGAGATGTCTGGTGTCCTGGAAGAACAGGCCCAGCATCTCGCCGAGGGCCTCCGCCATGTCACCTTTGGTGTCGCTGACGGCAAAGGTGCTGCCGTCCAGCACGTTGACGTGAGGCGCCTTCACGAGCCGCTCCTCTCCACACCGACGACCGTCACGCTATCGGCGGCGGACGCCGGTCCAGAAGGCCGGGCGCCAGCCTTCCTGGACGCGTTCCTGCTCGAACTGGTGGAGCCGGGCGCGCAGGATGTCAGTTCGGGTGCAGATGCCGACCAGTCGACCATCGTCCACCACGGGTAGGGCGGTGAGGTCGGACTCGAGAATCTGCTGGAGGGCGCTGCGGAGGGTGTCGTCGGGCGAGACCAGGATGGGGTCGCGGGCCACGTCGCCCACCTGCTGGTTCTCGGTGACGTCCGGACCGAGGAGGTCTTTCCGGCTGACCATGCCGACGCAACGACCTTCGCCGTCGACCAGGGGGTGTGCGTCGTGCCCTGAGCCCTCGATCGCCCGGCGGGCGGCGCCGACCGTGGAAGTGGCCTGCAGGGTCTGTACGTCGCCGGTCATCACATCCCCCACGCTGGCGGTCACCATCACGTCCGCCTCATAGTGACCGACCACGCGCAGGCCTCGACGGGACAGCTTTTCCGTCATCAGGCTCTCCCGCATCAGGGCGCTGACGACGAGCTCGGCCAGCACCGTGGCCAGCATGAGCGGCAGGATGACCTGATAGCTGCGGGTGATCTCGAACACGAACACGATGGCGCTGAAGGGCGCCCGGATCGATGCTCCGAAGCAGGCGGCCATGGCCACCAACGCGAAGGCCCCGGGTCTGACGCCCAAGCCGGGGCCCAGGCGGTTGACGGCGGTCCCGAACAGCCAGCCAGAGCTGGCGCCGATCAGCAGGAGAGGGGCGAGGGTCCCGCCCGACGTGCCCGACGCCAACGACACCCACCAGGCAACCAACTTGGCGACGACCAGGGCGACCACCGTCCCCGTCCCCAACTGCCCGCCGAGCACGGCGCTGATCTCGTCGTAGCCGACGCCGAGAGCCCTGGGTACGGCCAGGCCGACCAGTGCGAAACCGACCGCCCCGATCACGGGGTGCCAGAGCTCGCCCGGGAGGCGGGCGTAGAGGCCTTCGAGGATGAACTCGCCCTTGTTGATGACCACGGCGAGCCCACCGGCCAGGGCGCCCAGCAGCGCATAGAGCGGCAGTACGCCCAAGCCCGCGTAGTGCTGTGTGGGCACGACGAACAGTGGCCCAGTCCCGAACAGGGCCGAGTGGACTCCGGCGGCCAGGGTCGACGACACGACCAGCGGGACCAGGGCGCGGGACGAGAACTCGAACAGCAGCAGCTCGATGGCGAACATGGCGGACGCCACCGGCGCCCCGAAGGTGGCGGCCATCCCCGCTGCTGCGCCGCAGGCCAGCAGGATCTTGCGTTCGGACGGCGACACCCGTATGACCTGACCGATGAGCGAACCAAGAGCGCCGCCCGTCACGATGACAGGGCCCTCGGCGCCGAACGGTCCGCCGGTCCCGATGGCGATGGCGGCAGAGATGGGTTTGGCTACGGCGGTGCGAGCCCGGATCCGGCTCTCGTTGGTCAGGACCGCCTCCATCGCCTCGGGCACACCGTGACCACGGATGTTGGGGTCCCACTTGGCCAGGAACCCGATGGCCAGCCCGCCGGCGGCGGCCACCACGACCAGGTTGGGGCTCCGGTGGAGGTGGGCCAGAGACGGTAGCTGCCAACCGACACGATGGAACAGAGCCAGGTTGGTCAACAACCCGATCAGATGGATCAAGAGGTAGGCAGCCCCTCCACCGGCCAAGCCGACGAAGGCGGCGACCACCGACAGGAGCAGCAGACGACGGGTGGCCAGGCCCTCGCGTCCCAAGGCGCCGGCCACTTTGGCGGTCTCCACGTGCAGAATCTACCGACTCACTTTCCGGGACGGAGAGACGCCGGTTCCCGACCCGCCGGGTAGCTTCGGATGCACGGCGTCGAAGGGCTCGAAGGCCGTAGCCACCTGGGTAGGGCGAGGGGGGAAGACGACCGGAGAAGGCAAGGAGGAGAAATTTCCACACCTCGGCTGGCTGGAGACCTGTCGGACCTGACGGCACCTCTGTTCACCGTCGGGCACGGCAACCGGTCGATGGACGAGCTGGTGTCCATTCTGGCCGGGGAAGGCGTGGTGCTGCTGGCCGACATCCGGCGCTTCCCGGGATCGAAGCGCAACCCGCACCTGAGCCGTGAGTCACTGGCCGCCGAGCTACCGGCACGGATGATCGCCTCTGAGTGGTGGGGCGAGGGCCTGGGCGGACGGCGCCGGTCGACCGTCGACCCGAGCCGGCATCCGGCGTGGCGCAACCCGGCGTTCCGCTCCTACGCCGACTACATGGACACAACCGAGTTCCGGGTGGCACTGACGCGCCTGCTGGGCGTGGCCGGGGAACAACCGACGGCGGTCATGTGCGCCGAGACCCTGTGGTGGCGGTGTCACCGTCGAATCGTCAGCGACGCGGCCACGCTGTTCGGCACGCCCGTCGTGCATCTGCTGGGTGGCGGTCACAGGCACGCCCATCGACTCAATCCGGCCGCCAGAGCCGGGCCCGACGGATGGCCCGTCTACGACGTCGGGGCCCAAGGTGAGCTGCTCTGACCCGCATCCCTCAGGCGCCTTCGCCGGCGCGCCGCTACCGCTCCCAGTGGCGGTGCCAGCCCAGTGCGGAGATCACGGCGTCATTGAACGCCTTGGCGGCCCGTTCGGCGGTGACCACGCCGACCGACGCCATTGGGATACCCGTCGCAGAGAGCGTCTCGACGCCGGAGCCCCACGCGGCGACGGTCTTGTGGTGGCGGTACGCCTCTTGGAGCATCGTGGCTGACCTGGGGTCGATCGACTGGGTGCCGCCGGCCACCACGAGTCCGTCGTAGACGACGGAATCGGTGTTGAAGACGGTGGCGTCGGCCGTCACCGACGACCGGCCGCCGCCCTTCACAGCACCACCGTGGGGTGCGATGACGTGCATGGACGCGCCGGCGCGCTGGAGGGCCTTGCGCAGGGCAGCCACGCCGGTGGCGTCGACGCCTTCGGTGACGAGCACACCCACCACGCGGCCATGGACTCCGCCGGAGGCGGTGGGCGCCATGGACAAGGCGGCCGAGCCGTCGGCACTGTGTGAAGGGTCGCCCACAGGAACCGGCAAGCCGAGGTGGACGGCCACCTGGCCAGCCAGATCGGCGTCGACGTTAGCCAGGTTGGCCACCATCCGAGCGGCGATGGCGGGGTCGGCGACCTTGGACAACTCGAACGAGAACGCCTCTATCTCGTGCTTACGCTCGGGCTGGCTGAGGCTTTTCCAGAACAGGGTCGCCTGGCTGAAGTGGTCATCGAAGGACTGCGCCCGCTGGCGCACCTTGGTTCCCTCCACCGGCTGGGGGAAGTGCACGAAACCGGCGTCACCGACGGCGAACGGGCACCCTCCGGCGATGCTGTTGGGCGAGTACGCGGCCCGGCCGGTGTGGACCGCCTGCTGGCCGTAGCCGTCGCGCAGGTTGTCGTTGACCGGCGCGACGGGGCGGTTGATCGGCAGTTGGGAGAAGTTGGGGCCGCCCAGGCGGGTGATCTGGGTGTCGAGATAGGAGAACAAACGGGCGTGCAGCAGCGGGTCGTCGGTCAGGTCGATCCCGGGCACGAGGTGGCCGGGATGGAAGGCCACCTGCTCGGTCTCGGCGAAGTAGTTGGCTGGGTTGGCGTCGAGGGTCATGCGGCCGACAAGGTGCACCGGGCACAGTTCCTCGGGCACGATCTTGGTGGGGTCGAGAAGGTCGATGCCTTCGAAGGTCTGTTCGGGGGTGTCGGGCATCACCTGCACCCCGAGGTCCCACTGGGGATGGGCTCCAGACTCGATGGCGTTCCACAGGTCCCGACGGTGGAAGTCCGGGTCGATGCCGCCGAGCTTCTGGGACTCCTCCCAGACCAGGCTGTGGATGCCGGCCGCCGGCTTCCAGTGGAACTTCACCAACGAAGACCTGCCGGCGGCGTTGACGAGGCGGAAGGTGTGGATCCCGAAGCCCTCCATCGTCCGGAACGACCGCGGGATGGCCCGGTCGGACATCACCCACATGAGCATGTGGGTGCTCTCGGGCTGGAGCGAGACGAAGTCCCAGAAGGTGTCGTGCGCCGACTGTGCCTGGGGTATCTCGCGATCGGGCTCGGGCTTCACGGCGTGGACGAAGTCGAGGAATTTGATGCCGTCCTGGATGAAGAACACCGGCATGTTGTTGCCGACCAGGTCCCAGTTGCCCTGGGTCGTGTAGAGCTTCACTGCGAACCCGCGCACATCCCGGGCCGTGTCCATCGACCCACGGGACCCGGCGACGGTGGAGAAGCGGACGAACACCCGGGTGACGGCGGACGTGTCCGTGAGCACCTCCGCGGCGGTGATGTCCGCGAGCGAGTCGTAGAGCTCGAAGCGCCCGTGGGCGGCGGCCCCGCGGGCGTGCACCACGCGCTCGGGGATGCGCTCGTGATCGAAATGCATGATCTTCTCGCGCAGGTGGTGATCCTCGAGCAGCGTCGGGCCCCGAGGGGCCGCCCGCAGCGAGTTGTCGGTGTCCTCGACCCGCTGGCCCTGCGCCGTCGTCAGCGCATCGCCGTCCTGGGCCCAGCCGAGGCCCACCGCCGCGTCGCGGGGGCCGGAACCCACCCGTGCCGAGGTCGTGGCCGGGGCCGTGGCCGGCGCCGTGGGGTCGGTCTCCAAGCCGCCGCCCTCGGCGCCGCCGGTCGGCTGCGGCTCGATGGAGGTTGTCCGGGACGTCAGCCTCGAACGCTTCGTCGCCGCGGTTGCCTTGGTGGTCGGCCGTTCGGTGCGCGCCATCGATGCGCCTTCCTGTCGAGATCGGGGCACGCATTTGTGCCCTGCCGCAAGCTACCCGTCCGATGTCCGAACCATTGACGCAATGCCGCTCCTGTTAGGGTGCGCAGCCGGCTCAAGCGGTCCGGCACGGCTCGCCGTCGGCCGCAAAGGCCTCGATGGGGCGGAGCCCGGCGAGGTATCCGGAGAACCCGAGTGGGGCCCGCGCCACCATCCGCCCGCTGGTGCGCACCCTCACGTCGTCGATGCCGTGGAGCTGGGCACCGACGGCCCGGAGTCGGCGCCACAACTCGTGGTCCTCGCCTACGAGGGCCGGGCCACAACCCCCCACCTGCAACCATCGGTGTGCCCGTAGGCCCAGGTTGGCACCGTGGACGTGCCGATGGCCGTAGCCCGTGCCATCGGGCACGATGGATGCCGCGTACGACGCCGCCAGCCACGGCGGCCTTTCGTCCCAGTCCACGTCGACCAGTCCGGCCACGCCGTCGGCACCTTGCTCGGCCCAATGCAGCTGAGCTTCGAGCCAGTCCTCGGGAACCGTCGTGTCGGCATCCGTGCTGGCCAACCAGCTCCGCACGGGTGTTGCCGGCAGCAGCGAGAGGGCGGCATCGATCGCCGCGGCGCGGGCCCCTCCGGCGCCGCCGTGGTCGCCGCTGAGCACAACACCCCTGACCCTGCCGCGGTCGATGAAGCGGTCAATGGCGGCCTGCGCCTGACCCGCGGTGCCGTCCGTGCACCGGTCGGCAGCCACCACCACCACGACCGGCAACTCGATTCGCTTCGCCGAGGCCAGTACCGACATGACGCAGGCGTCGACGCAGGCCTCCTCGTTCAGGGCCGGGATGCCCACCCCGACGGCGTGGATGAGCCGCGGCTGTGGGTCACCATCCGGCCAGGGGGAAGGATCAGTTGACGGGCCTGGTCCGTCCCGGCGCGACCGGACCTCGTGTCCGGTGCCGTCAGCCACCGGGGCGGGCCTGGGCCGGCGCCAGTACGTCGAGCACGAACGCCTCGTCGAGGATCCTGGTCAGGTGGGCCCATCCGGGCTGGTCCAGGAGCCACTCATGGACCTCGTCGCCGTTCCAGGTGTGCTCCTCGACCACCGGGCGGAAGTGCACCGCCACCAGGTGGCCGCCGGGTTCGAGCGATGCGGCGGCATGGTCGAGCGTCGACTGCAGAGTGGCGGCATTCAGGTAGTAGAGAACCTCGGACAGCACGACGAGGTCGACTTCTCCATCGGGCCAGTCGTGCGGGATGGCTCCGGTCACCACCTGCACGCCGGGGAGGTGGCGGCAGCGCGCCTGCGTGGCGGCGGCACCACGCGGGTGACGTTCCATGGACACGAGCTCGTCGACCCGGGGGGCCAGCAGGCTCGTCAACACGCCGGCACCGCTGCCGGGCTCGAAGCCACGCCGGTAGTGCGGCCGGGGCAGGGCATCGACGGTGAGGCGGTATTTTCGGGTCTCGTACCAACGAGTGGCGTGTTCCCAGGGATCCTCGCTGCTGGCCCAGCGCTCCTCGAAGTACGCCGCCGTCGTGGCCTGGCGGACGGGGCCGGCGGTCAGGTCCACCGCAGGTCCTCGATCCCGTCGAGCAGCGCCGCCACCTCGTGAGGGTGGACGACGGGACCGTCGAGGGGCGACGGCCCGAGCGGTTTCAATTGTGAGACGTGGCAGTCGAGGGCGCCGTGCTTGCGGGCCCTCAGCCCGGGAGAGAGTACAAGACGGTGACAGTTCTCAGGGGCCGCGGCTGCAAAAGAACCGGGCTGCCTCACCTTGGCCCAGATGGGCACCTCCCACAGGGCCGCACCCGTTCGGCCGGCGGCTGCGGTGGCCGCCCGGCCCACGGCGTCGTGGTCGGGGTGGCCGTCGTGGCGCCACGGAGCGACGATGGTCGTGGAGGCGTCGCTGCGCTCCACGAGCAAGGCGGTCAACGCCTCCTCGTGCCCGGCCACCGCACCGTCGGGCAGGCCGAGGCGATCGATGGCCACGGCCAGGCCGAGGAACGACATGGCCGCCTCCCGTTCCAGCGCCCGCCCCACCCGCAGCTCGTCCCGGGTCACCAGTGTCGACAGGGAGTGGGAGGCCTCGCCGTCGGTCACGGCCACCACGGATACAGGGGTACCGATGTGGCGCAGCCACACGAGCAGGCCGGCGGTGGCGATCACCTCGTCGTCGGGGTGCGGGGCGACCACCAGGACGCTGTCGCGGGGTTCCGGCCCCGGCCCCACCCACACGGCTCCGTCGCCGTGCTCGAGCGCTTGAGCCGCCCCGGCTCGCTTCCGCTCGACCATTCTCACCGGCCCACTGGAAACGCCGGGAAGACTGTCTGGTCTGGCGTATCAGGGGCGACGGTCACCAGGCGGCCCAGACTGTCGGCCACGGACACGGTCCGCCCGTAGGCCGCAGCCGACGGCCGCCGCCGGAGCTGGCTGAGGTACACGACGAGGTCCACCACCCGACCGGCGTGGCTCGGATCATGGCAGAGGCCGTCGGCTCCCAGCGCCTCAATGGTCAGGTTCAGGGCCCGCCTCGCCGCCCCCTCCACCACCAACCGGGTCCGGCCTGCCAGCCCCACGGCGAGGGCCACGTCGCGGGGGCGTCCGTCGATCTGGGCGGCGGCCCCTTCCAGGCAGGACCAGGCGGCCTGCAGGTCGGCCACTGCCGACCCCAGGGCGGCGGCGACCTCGTCGTCTGCACCCGCCAGCACGGCTGACCGGATGCCGTCGACCACGGAGACGGCGCCACCCCACCAACAGGCGGCCACGCCGGCGCCGCCGTGCCCGAAGCCGACCCGGTCCACGTAGCCACCGGGGCCTCCCACGGCGGCATCCGTCGGCAGCACCACCGCGTCGAAGAGCAGAGTCTCCGACCACGACGGGGCCATGCCGATCGGCTTCCAGGAGCCGGACCTGGCCGTGATCGAGGGGTCAACGGGCCGCACCATGAACAGCCTCGGCCCGTCCGGCGCAGTGGCCGTGACCAGCGCCCGATCCAGGGCCAACGACCCGGAGCACCAGGCCTTGGTGCCCGTCAGGCGCCACCCCGTGGCCAGCGGCTCTGCGCACAGGCGGCCCGGTTCGGCGGCCCAGACCCCGAGGCGGCCGGGCGATCCCTGGCCCTCGAGCAGATCGCCGCGGCCGAGCTCCACCACGATGGCCCGGGCATCGGCGTGCCCCTCGGCCAGGCGGACCAACGAGAGGTCCTCCCGGCCCAGACGGGCGAGTGCCCGCCACCGTTCGAGGGTGGAGCCGGTGGCGGGCAGCGGGAGGCCGTCGAGCATCGGCCGGAGAGCGTCCAGCCGGGCCAGCCGCGGCTCGTCGCGCGGGTCCGTTACGGGAGCGGTGTGCGACACCGCCGTGGCCGGCGTGGCGACCACCGGGCCCGCTCCCGATCCCGACATGGCCGTCTCCCTGTCCGCCCGGTGTGGGCTGGGCGGCACGCTAACGCACGGGCCAGCAGGGCCCGGGCGGGTGGGGCCCGGGCGGCTTCGGACATCGCTCAGCTCAAGTATCACCGTAGCGCGGGCTTGACTCAACGCGTCGTCATCCTGGGGCAGGCTCTACGCCTTACCCGCGCCTGCGTCGGCCGCGGCCGCGTGGGGTCAGGTTTGCAGGCCGGGATGGACGCCGCGACCGAGCCCAGCGCCGTCTGCCACCAGCTCGAGTAGGGCCAGCGTTTCTTTCTGCTGCTCCTCGGAGAGCGGGGCCAACAGCTCGGTGTTGTGTTCGTCGGCCAGTCGCTGTGCACGGGGCAGGATGGTCTTAGCTCGCTTCGTCAGGTGGAGCGCATAGGCACGCCGGTCATCGGGATGGCGCCGCCGCTCGACCAGGCCGCTCCTCTCGAGCTCATCGACGAGCCGGACCATCACGTTGCGATGGAGCGCCAGCCTGTCGGCGAGCTGCTGCTGCGTCAGCCCACCCGCTTCGGCCAGGTGGACGAGCATTCCGTAATGGCGCGGCTGTAGGCCGAGCGTGGCCAGACGTTCGGTGAACCGCGCCGCTGAGTGGAACCCGAGCTGAGACAGCAGGAACCCCGTCTGTGTGGCGAGGATACTGCTGGGGCTGGGCTGACGCTCCACCACGCCATGCGATACTACTCATGGGTGACTGTCAGTACCGAAGATTGTCATATACCGGGCGTATATGTTACCCTGAAGGCATGAAGCTGGCGATTTTCGGAGGTAGCGGCGCCACCGGGCGGCTGGTGATCGACCGGGCCGTGGAGGCTGGGCACGAGGTCACCGCGTTGGTCCGGCGACCGGAATCTCTCGAAGGCGTCAACGGCCACGTGCGCATCGTCCCCGGCAGGCTGGACGATCGCACCGCCATGGACCAGACGGTCGGCGGCTCCGACGCGGTTGTGTCAGCGCTCGGAAGTCGCGACGGTCGCCGACCCACGATGGTCTACTCGCAAGGCATCGCCGCCGTGCTCGTGGCCGAGGCCCGACGCATCGTCGCCGTCAGTGCGGTCCCGGCGGCACCGGATGAAGGCAAGACGTTCCTCGAACGGCGCTTGGTGCACCCACTTCTCGGCGTGTTCTTCGGAGGGGGGTACGCAGACATGCGCCGCATGGAGGAGCTCCTCACCGTCAGTGAAACCGAGTGGACCGTTCTGCGGCCGCCTCGCCTCACCAACGGACCGGCCAAGGGCACATATCGCAAGAGCACCGGGCACCTGTCCCGCCCGTCCTCGATCTCTCGCGCCGACCTGGCGGCGGCGATGTTGGCTGCAGTCGAAGACGCCGGGCTTGTGCGGCAGTTCGTCACGGTCTCCTACTGACCGCCAGCTGAGAACGGCGTGCTTCACGCGACCGGTAACAGAGAGGACCATGCGGGTGCGATCGGGCACGATCCGCTGGGACCGGCCCACGCTCACCGCCGTCCTGCGGGGCCCCGGTCGGCGGCTTCGGCGGCGTGGTGGTCGGGCACGTGGGCGCACACCACCTTGGCCTGGTCCTCGGTCAGCTCGCCCGCCACCAGCGCCGCCCGGGTGGCGGGAAGCTCCCCCAGGCGGCCGGCGAGCGCGGTGAGGCCCCGGGCCCGGGCCGACGACACCCCGCACTT
>JBBSHS010000044.1:0-20375 GCA_038232515.1 Acidimicrobiales bacterium | reverse complement strand
GCGGCTCCTGTCGAAGATGGTCGATCTCGACGAGCGGGCTGTGCTGGCGGTTCTGCGCCGAGGTCTGGCGGCACAGCTTCTGGTGGCCGAAGGGCCGCCCTCCACCGACCGGCAGGCCTTCTGCTTCCGCCACGCTCTGACTCGCGACGCCGTGCTGGGCAACCTGCTTCCTCCCGAGCGGGTGGAGGTCCTGCGACGCGCCCTGCGGGCGGTCGAAGAAGCGCATCCCGGGTTCCCCGGAGCATGGTGTGAGCGGGCGGTCGACCTCGCCGAGGCGGCCGGCGACGTCGGGTGTGCGGCTCGGCTCCTGCTGCTGTCGGGCCGCAGAGCGCTCGCCCAAGGCGCCCTGGCCACGGCCGAAGAAGCACTCGAACGGGGAAGAGGCCTCGCCGGCTGCGCACCGGGCCTGGCTGTCGAGATCGACGAGACCCTTACCGAAGTGCTGGCCTTCGCGGCCAAGAGCGACCGGGCGATCGAGGTGGGTCACAGGCTCCTGTGCCAGTTGGAG
This sequence comes from Acidimicrobiales bacterium, assembly GCA_038232515.1. Taxonomy (GTDB): domain Bacteria; phylum Actinomycetota; class Acidimicrobiia; order Acidimicrobiales; family JAUJNH01; genus JBBSHS01. Next base: position 19,867 of record JBBSHS010000044.1, on the reverse strand, counting down.
GCGCAGCCCGGTCCGAGCCCTGTCCGCCGGGCCGCAGCCCACGTGAGTTTGGCCCGAGCGGTGATCCCGAGCGGGAACTGGCCGGTGGTGCTCGGCCAACTGGAACGTGCCCGTCGGCTGGCTGAGGATTGTGGCGACGTTTCCCTGCTGGCGTCGATCGACGCCATTGGTGCCCATGTGGCCGTGGGGGAAGCACGCCTGGACGACGCCCACGCCCTCGCACGGGGTGCTCTCGACGTCGCCGAGAGGGCAGGGCTCCCGGAGGTTGCCTGCGAGGCGCTCGAGGTGATCGGTCGCTGCGCCCGCCTCTGGGACCTTGACGAGGCGGAGCGGTCGTTCGAGCAGGCCTACCGGATCGCCCAGCTCCACGGGCTGACGTTGTGGCGCATCCGCGCTCTGCACGAGTTGGCCCTGCTGGACATGCTCATCCGCCTCCGCCCCGACCGTCTGCGGGAGGCACGGGACCTGGCCTACAAGGCTGGCGCCCTGGCCACCGCCGCCGATCTCGACCTCCATGTGGCCACGGTGCTGGCTTTCCGGTTCGCAGCCATGCCTGGTCTGGTGGCGGCGCGACGTTGTGCCGACTCTGCCCGACGGTTGCACCTGGGCCTGCTGCTGCCCATGGCGCTACTTCGCCAGGCCGAGTGCCACGCCATAGCGGGTGACCGGGACCAGATGGAGGAAGCGGTGACGGAGGCGCTCCTGCATGGCCGGGGTGACAGCAACGTCGCCGCTGGGGTGTGGGGCCAGTGCCGGGGCCTTCACTCGCTCCTCGAGGACAACCCGGCCCGGGCCCTCGGCCATTTCGACCGCGCCATGGACCTCGTACGGGATGAACCAGGATCTCTTCCCTGGATCTTCCGGGGCCTCTGGCTGGTGGTGCACGCATTCGAGGACCGCGACGCCGAGGCAACCCAGGCTGAGTTCGAGGCATCGGCGGTGATGGCCCGGCCCATCCACCGGGGTTTCCTGGGCTATGCGCGGGCGGTGACTCTGGGCCGTCGCGGTCAACCGGACGCAGCCGGGCTGTCGTTCGCCGCCGGGGAGGCCGAGATGGCCGTCGGCGGCGGCGGGGGACCGGGCCAGCTTGCTCGTCGAATGGTGGCCGAAGCGGCCATGGGGGACGGCTGGGGGACACCGGAGCCCTGGCTCCACGAGGCCGCCACCTTCTTCGATCACAGCGGCCATGCCCGCCTCGGGTCGCGGAGCCGGGCCCTGCTTCGAACCGCCGGGTTACCCGTGCCCCGTCGACGACGGATGACCACAGACCTGCCGGCCGGTCTGGCGTCGCTCGGGATCACCCGGCGCGAGGCCGAGGTGCTCGCTCTGGTGGCCGATCGCCTGGGGAACGCAGAGATCGCCTCGCGCCTGTTCGTCTCGCCCCGGACGGTCCACAAGCACATGCAACACCTGATGGCCAAGACCGGATTGCACCAGCGGAGGCAACTGGCAGCGTGGGCGGCCAGCGCCGGTGACGGCTGAGGCCTGCCACCGCAACGATCCTTCGCGAGGCGCCGACCTACGCGTAAGGTCCCTTCACCTACGCGTCGTGGCTCCATAAATGCGCGTCCACGATCCTTGGCCTGGACCGGTAGAGCTGACAGCTTGGCGGCGTGGACAGACGAACGTTTCTCATGGGGTCGGCCGGACTGGCCGGAGCGCTGGTGCTGGGCGGGTGCTCTTCATCGAAGAAGAGCACGGTCGCTCCGGGGACCGGCAACGACGGCACGCCCGTGGCCCGGCCCACGCTGAAGCTGACCAGCGGAGGGGACCAGGGCTTTCCCTCGCCCTTCGCCTACATGCGGGGCGGCGGCTACATCCAGACGAGCTTCATCTACGACACCCTGTACTGGAAGGACAACTCCGGCCAGTTCGTGCCGTGGCTGGCCACGGGCTACAAGCGGTCGGACGACGGCAGGTCCTACACCTTCACCTTGCGGGACGGCGTGACGTGGCACGACGGTCAGCCCTTGACGGCCGAGGATGTCGCATTCACGTTCGACTACTTCCGCCGTCAGACCATTTCCCCGCAGGTGATCATCCAGCCCCTGGCTGATATCGCCGAGGTCAAGGCCACCGATCCTCGCACCGTGGTGTTCAGCCTGGCCAAGCCGATCGCCCCGTTCTTCGGCTACGGGGGTGTTGGCTCGGTCCCGATAGTGCCCAAGCACATCTGGTCGTCCATACCTAATGCGGCCATGCAGAGCGACCCTGCGGTGCTGGTCGGCTCGGGCCCCTACCGTCTCGATTCCTACACCCGCGGCCAGGGCGCTTATCTCTACACCGCCTACGACGGCTACTTCCTGGGCAGGCCGTTCGTACAGCGCCTCGAATACCGCCCGGTGGGCGACACGCTCAACGCCCTTCAAGCCGGCGAGTTGGACGCAGGCAGCAGTTCGGCCGGAGCGTCAGGCGTCCGCCCGGAGGTCCTGGCCTCGTTCCGGGCCAACCCGGCCTTCGGGGTGCTCAAGGCACCAGCGGGCAACTTCGGCAGCGCCCTGTACTGGAACATCGCCAAGGGGGGTGCACTGGCTGACGTGCAGTTCCGCCACGCCTGCGCCCGGGCCATCGACCGCCAGGATCTTGTGAAGCGCCTCTTCGGTGAGAACGGGACACCCGGGAACCCAGGATGGATCCCTCCCGCCAACCCCTACCACGTCGACGTCGAGCAGTACCCCTTCGACCGGAACGCGGCCGAGGCGATGCTCGATGCCGCCGGGTACAGGCGCAACGGCGGCCAGGGCGTCCGGCAGGGCCCCAACGGTCAACCCCTCCGCTTCACCCTGCTGGTGGCCAACCCGGTCGGGCCGTACGTCGACGTGGTGGTGAGCTCCCTGGCCGCGGTGGGTGTGGAGCTCACTCCTCAGGCGCTCGACACGCCCACCTTCAACCAGCGCGTAATCGCCGGCAGCTCGGAGATGGCCATCATCAGCTCCGGTGGTATGAACACCGACCATGGTGAGGGCGACTACTTCTACCAGGTGTACTCGTCGAAGATGAAGAGCACGCAACACGCCCAGGGCTACATCAATCCCACCGTGGACCAGCTCATCGACCAGCAGCAGTCGGCCATAGACGTCGACGAGCGCAAGAAGATCGTCGCCCAGATACAGCGACTGGTGGCTGCTGACCTCCCACTCCTCATGCTCTTCTACGCCGACAGCTTCGAGATCTTCCGCAAGGCCGCCTTCGACCAGTGGTACTTCACGCCCGGCGGCGTGGCCAGCACCGTTCCCTCGGCCGAGAACAAGCAGGTCTTCATCACCGGAAGGAAGACGGGAACGGCCATTCGTCCCACCAAGTAGAACACCGGGTGTCCTCTTACTCCTCCTCCAAGGTAGGGGCCCGGCCCTCCCGAACTACCCGGGGGACGGCCTCGCCCCTGGCCCTGTCGTACGTCGTCACCGTCTTCCTGCTCATCACCCTCAACTTCTTCCTTCCGCGCGCCAGGCCCGGTGACCCGGTCACGTCCCTCACGACCGAGGGCAACGTCAGCTACGTGCAGGACGCCGTCACCCGGTCCAAGCTGGAGGCGTACTACGGGCTCGACCGACCGTTGTTCACCCAGTACGGACGGTATCTGGGGGGCCTGACTCATGGCGATCTCGGTGTGTCCATCCGCTACAACGTCCCCGTGGCGGAGCTGGTGAAGGAGCGCCTGCCCTGGACGCTCCTTCTCGTGGGAGCAGCCATGCTCCTGGCCGTCATCGTGGGATGGGTTGCGGGAATCCACTCGGCGTGGCGGCGGGGAAAAGGGGCCGACCGTACGCTGGTGGCGACGTCGCTCGCCCTCCGCAGCTTCCCGACGTTCTTTCTCGGGTCTCTGGCAGTGCTGGCGTTCTCGGTGAAGCTGGGTTGGTTCCCCGTGGCCGGGTCCTTCACGCCTTTCTCACACCAGGCCGACCCATTGGCCTGGGTGGTCGATGTCGGTCATCACCTGGTACTTCCGGCCGCCGTGCTGGCCCTTGGATTCGCCTCCAGCCAGTACCTCACCATGCGGGCCAGCATGGTGGGCGAGCTCGGCGCCGACTACCTGCTCCTCGGGCGGGCCAAAGGGCTCGGCGAACGCCGGCTGAAATACCGCTACGGGGCCCGCAACGCCCTGCTGCCGGTTGTCACCCTGACCGCGCTCCACGTCGGCATGGCCATGACCGAGGTCATCGTGGTGGAGACGGTGTTCGCCTACCAGGGCATGGGCCGCCTGGTGTTCGAGGCCGTGTCCTTCCGTGACTATCCCACGCTGGGGGGTTGCTTCCTCGTGCTCAGCCTGGTGGTCGTGACCCTCAACTTCGCGGCCGATTCCCTCTACCGCGTCCTCGACCCCCGGACCACCCGTTGAGAGCGCTGTTGCGTGCTCCTCTCGTGGTCATGGGCGCGGGACTTGTCCTGGCCGTCTCCCTGGTGGCCCTCCTGGCCCCGGCTCTGGCTCCCTTCGACCCCCGGGCCCTCAGCGGCGACGCTTTCCTGCCGCCGTCATTTCACCACCCGCTGGGCACCAACAACATCGGACAGGACATCGCCTCGCAGGTCATCTGGGGGGCGCGCAGCTCGCTCACCCTGGGCCTGGCCGTGGCCGCCCTGTCGGTGACACTCGGTCTTCTGATCGGCATGGGCGCCGGGCTCCTCGGCGGTCTGGTCGACTTGGTCGTCATGCGGGTGATAGATGTGGTGCTGGCCATCCCCCGTCTCCCGCTGCTGGTCCTGGTGGGCGCCCTGGCCGGTGCCAGCCGCACGAGCCTGGTGCTCGTGATCGCCCTCATCACCTGTCCCGTCGTCGCCCGGGTGTTGCGGTCGCAGGTCCTGCGGCTGCGGGGCGAGGGGTTCATAGAGTCGGCCAGGGGCTTCGGCGGCGGTCCGGTCTACGTGATCCGTCGCCACCTGGTACCGGCTGTGGCCCCCCTCCTGGTCTCCGAGCTCGTGCTCATCGCCGGAACGGCCGTGCTACTGGAAGCCGAGCTCGCCTTTCTGGGGCTCTCCGACCCGACGGCGGTGAGCTGGGGGCTCATCATCAACCGGGCACTCAACAGCCCCGGCCTCTACTTCACGCCGGCGTGGAAGTGGTGGTTGCTCCCGCCCGGCTTCGCCATCGCCGCCACCGTGATCGGCTTCGCCTTTCTCGGGGTCGGGCTCGAACCCGTCCTCAACCCCCGTTGGCAACGGGCTGTGCCGCCGTGAGCCCCGTCGAGGTCGCCAGGTTCGCCATCGGCGTCATCGGCCTCTAACACGATCAACGTCGGCCGCTCACGAGCCCGACCGACGATACAGGCGTCGCCGGTAGCGGATCCGGCTGGATCGGAGTTGTCTCATGACCGGATGGTTGCGGCATCCCGTGCCCAGGTGGGCCCTCGGCCGTCCACAGCTGCGACGTCAGGCCGGCGTCGCCCGTGCCGGCGCCGGAATCCACCGGAGCCGCCGCCTGAGGCCGGAGCGGGTCGCCGCCGTCGTGGCGGTTGCGGCTCTGACTGCGGCCGGCTGCTCGTCCGGAGGCGGTCCGTCGGCGGGCAGGGCGTCATCCAGCGCGTCGGGTGGTGTTGCCGGCTCGACCGGTGCTGCCGGTCGGCCCAACATCGTGTTCGTCCTGACGGACGACCTGTCCGACAACCTCGTGCAGTACATGCCCCATGTTCAGGCGCTGCAGAAGGCCGGGATGACGTTCACCGACTACACGGTGACCGATTCGTTGTGCTGCCCGTCCCGGTCCTCCATCTTCACCGGACGGTTCCCCCATGACACCGAGATCTTCACCAACGGCAAGGCCAAAGCGGGCGGCAGGTCCACGGCCACGGCCGATGGCGGGTTCGATCTCTTCCATGCCCGCGGCGAGGAGAAGCAGACCTTCGCCACGGCGCTGCAGGGAGTGGGCTACCGCACCGCCATGATGGGCAAGTACCTCAACGGGTACGAGCCGGCCGCCATCGAGGGCGGGGCGGGGCCGTACGTGCCCCCGGGCTGGAACGAGTGGGACGTCGCCGGCAACGGCTACCCCGAGCTCGACTACGACCTGAACGAGAACGGCCACGTCGTGCACCACGGAGGCCAGCCGCAGGACTACCTGACCGATGTGGTGGCCGGCAAGGGCACCGGCTTCATCAAGAGCGCGGCCGACGCCCACAGCCCGTTCCTGTTGGAGCTGGCCACCTTCGCACCCCACAAGCCTTCTACCCCGGCTCCCCGTGACGCCAGCGCCTTCCCCGGCCTGACCGCCCCCCGCAGTCCGGCGTTCGACCAGCTGCCGACGGCCGCACCGTCGTGGCTGGCCCCCGCTCAGCCTCTCACCAGCGACAACATCGCCAACATCGACGACGGGTTCCGCAAGCGTGCCCAGTCGGTGCAGGCGGTAGACGCCATGATCGGCCACCTCGAGGACACCCTGAAGGCGGCCGGCGTGGCCGACAACACCTACCTGGTGTTCAGCTCCGACAACGGCTACCACATGGGCGAGCACCGTCTCACGCCGGGAAAGATGACGGCATTCGACACAGACATCCAGGTCCCGCTGGTGGTGGCCGGGCCCGGCGTCCCCGCCGGGCGCACACCGGACAGCCTGGCGCAGAACATCGACCTGGCCCCCACCTTCGAGGCTCTGGGCGGGGCGGCCACACCGGCCGACGTCGACGGTCACAGTCTCGTCCCCCTGCTGCACGGGCAACCGGCCGGGGACTGGCGCACCGCCTCCCTGGTGGAGCATCACGGACCCGACGTCAACGCTGTCGACCCGGATTTCCAGGCGAAGAGCAGCGGGAACCCGACGAGCTACGAAGCGATCCGCACGGCGACGTCCACCTATGTTGAGTACGCCAACGGTGAGGTCGAGTACTACGACCTCAGCCACGATCCGGACGAGCTCCACAACACCGCCGCCCAGCTGGCACCGGCCGACCACACCCGACTGCACGCCACTCTCAAGGCCCTCGAGAACTGTCACGACGCCACCGCCTGCTGGGCCGCCGGCCACCTTCCCTGACGGTCTGCGAGGGTGGCGCCAGAAACCCGAGGCGTCCCCGTAGGCGCCAAGCGCTTAGCGGCGGCGCCGCCGCCGGCCCTTGCGCTGGGGCAGATCGCTCAGCTGGATGCTGACGAGGAGGCCGGCCCCTGCCAGCCCAGCCATGAGGAAGAGGACGATGGCCAGAGCCGGGTAACCCAAGAGGGTGAGACGGGTGGGAATGCGCATGATGAGCGCGGCGCCGACGACGAGGGCGGCGACCACCATTCCGGTCGTGAGGCGGTTGGCCAGTTTCTGGATGCCCTTTATCAATTCTTTCTCGTCGATTCCCTGCACCCGCAGCTTGAGCTCGCCTTCGGCCAAGGCATCCATCACCTTGTTCACCCGCCCCGGAAGGCGCTCGGTGAACTCCTTGGCCTCCATGGCCGCGGCCATCATGTTGCCGGGCGTGGCCGTCTGCAGCAGCTTGCGCCTCATCAGGTCGGACCCCTCGCGCCGGATGGCGGCGTTGGGGTCGAACGTCGGGTCGAGTATGCGGGCCACCTCATCGAGGTTCAAGAGCGTCTTGCCCAGCATGGTCAACTCAGGTGGGAGGCGCAGCCCGCACTCGCCGGACAACCGTGTGAGTTGTCCTACCAGGGCGCCGGCCTGAAAATCGCCGATGGCGACGTTCTGGTTGCGACCGACGAGGTCCGACACCTGTCGGGTGAACGTCCCGCGGTCGTAGTCCTCCAGCTTCTGCCCGATGGCGATGGCCACTTCGGCGGCATCGCGGCCCTTGCCTTGGCTGATGGCCAGCAGGAGCTGGACGAGGTGGTCCTGCATCTCCGGGGCGACGCGGGCCACCATGCCCAGGTCGATGAGGGCCAAGCGGCCGTCGTCGGTCAACAGCACGTTGCCGGGGTGCGGATCGGCGTGAAAGAAACCGTCGACGAGGATCTGGTCCAGGTAGGCGGAGAAGAGCTCCTCGGCCAGGTTGCGGCCATCGAGCTCGAGCCGGGCGAGCGGTCCCAGATTGGCGATGTTGCGACCGGCCACATAATCCATCGTCAGGACCACCCCGGTCGAGTAGTCGGCGATGGGTCGTGGCACCACCATGAGACGGCGCCGGGCGAGGTTGTGGCCGAGCGTCCGGAGGTTGTCCGCCTCTCTGCGGTAGTCGAGCTCGGCCATCAAGGACTGGCGGAACTCCTCGACCATGTCGCAGAACCCGAAGCGGCGGCCCGCCTCGGTATGGGCGTCGGCGAATTCGGCGATGGTCCCGATGGCATCCATGTCGTCGACGATCCGGGCCCGGATGTCAGGGCGCTGAACCTTGACGGCCACCGCCCGCCCGTCGCGCATCTCGGCGCGGTGCACCTGCCCGAGAGACGCAGCTGCCAGTGGTTTGTGGTCGAAGCTGGCAAACGCCTTGGACAGGCGCACCCCCAGCTCGGTCGTCACCGTCCGCTCGACGTCGGCGAACGGAAATGGCTCTACCTTGTCCTGCAGGCGGTGCAGGGCATCGAGGTAGACCGGGGGTAGGAGGTCGGATCGGGTGGACAGGACCTGTCCGAGTTTCACGAACGTCGGTCCCATTTTTTCGAGCTCCTGCGCCAGCTTGGTGGCGTCGTGGCCCGCCTCGTCGCTCACCATGGCGTCGGCGCCGGCGTCGGCGGACTGTTGAGCGATGCCGGCCCGTACGTGCTTGGCCAGCAGCAGGCCGATCTCTTTGTACCGGACCAGGTGGTGGGGTTTCAGCGCCATGTCGGCCCTGACGGTACAAGGTGGCTGGCGGGCGGGCCGAGAGCCCGGCGGTCCCGGTCCCGGGCGACGTCGCCTCAGCTTGACAGTGATCTTAGGCATGCCTAATGCTAAGGTGTCGGCTTTGCGAACAGGGAGAGCGCCCGATGTCCACGTCACGCCTACTGCTCCTGGGCGCGATCGCCGGTTTCACTATCTTCCTCGGCTTACCCGTGGGCCGGCTCCGCAGCCCTGCCCCTCGGCTGAGGGCCTTCCTCAATGCCGCCGCCACCGGCATCCTGGTGTTCCTGCTGTGGGATGTGCTGACCCACGCCATCGAGCCGGTCGAAGCGGCCCTGACAGCGGCCCAGGCGGGCACCGCTGCCTGGTGGCGGTTCGGCGGCCTAGGGGCCGTGTTCGCCGTAGGCACCGGCGTCGGCCTGGTCAGCCTGGTGTACTACGAACGGTGGATTGCCCGGCGGTCCCGCCGTTTCGGGCCTGGTGCGGCCGCAGTGGAGGAGCTGGGGTCCCGGCGGGGCATCGCCCACTGGACAGGCGCCTACCGGCTGGCGCTGTTCATCGCCGTCGGCATAGGCCTGCACAACTTCTCCGAAGGCCTGGCCATAGGACAGTCGGCGGCCAAGGGCGAGGTTGACCTCGCCCTGATGCTCATCGTCGGCTTCGGGCTCCACAACGCCACCGAGGGCTTCGGCATCGTCGGCCCGTTGGCCGGAGAAGGCGACCGGCCTTCCTGGCGGTTCCTCATGGCGATGGGCGTGATCGGAGGAGGGCCCACCTTCCTCGGTACCGTGATCGGCCACAGCGTGGTGAACGACACTCTCTACCTCGGCTTTCTCGCTCTCGCCGCCGGCTCCATCCTCTACGTCGTCATCCAGCTCGTGGGCGTGGCCGCCAAGCTGGGTCACCGTGAGCTGCTGATGTGGGGCGTGCTCGCCGGCCTCCTCGCCGGTTTCGCCACCGACCTCGTGGTCACGGCCGCCGGCGTCTGAGCGCAGGATGCCCGCGGTGCCCGGGAGGATCCCGCCGACCGGTCAGGACGAGGTGGTGGGGACCCTTACCTGAGACCTGGCCTGGAAGAGGTGGAAGAGCAGGAGGAGCTGGGTGACCGCCAGAGCTTCGCTGCGGTTGCCAGGCTCGATCGCGCCGACCGCGTCCGGCAACGGCTCGTTGCCGTCCAACTGGTCCCAGATCGCCTCTTCGATGCTATGTGAGGTCTCCGCCTTGGCATAGGCGTGAAAGTGCACGACGTCGACCGGCTTGCCGTCGTCGTCCCGGATGAGCTTGACGTGGATCGCCTCGCTGGTGTCCTCGCCGATGATCTTGGAGAGGTCCGGGTGCGGAATGGTGGGCCGTAGCACCAGGGTCGCGCTCGGGGGGTCGGACGCCGTCTCACCCCGCTCCTCGACCTGGGCGAAACGCACGACGATGTCGGCGTGGGACCGCTGAGGACGGATGAATGCGGCCGACTCGGGCTCGCGCTTCTCCAGGTCTGCGATCACCTGCTCCTCGGTGTACCCACGCTTGCGGGTATCGCGGCGGATCTTCCAGCTCCGGCGGATGGCCTCGTCGGGGTCGAGGTAGACGGTGATGTCGAAGCAGGCCCGCGCCAGCTTGGTGTAGAGGGGCAGGAGGCCCTCGATGATCACGAAGTCGCGGGGCTCGATGAGCTCGGGGCGGCCCAGCGAGCCGTCCTCATGGTTGTAGACCGGCTTGAGGATCGGTTTGCCGGCGGCCAGGAGCTGCAGGTGCTGCTCCATGATGTCGATGTAGTTGGAGTCGGGATGAAGAGGGGTGAACGGTACCTCTTTGCGCTCCTGGCGGTCGAAGCGGTGGTAGTCGTCGACGCAGACCGAGGTGATCCGGTCCGAGCCCAGAGCGTCGACCAGGCCCTTGGTGATCGTCGTCTTTCCGGCGGCGCTGTCGCCGGCGATGGCGAGCATGATCGGGCGGCTGGCGTCGTTGGTGGACCGTTCCGCCCGCTGCATGTTCATTTGCTTGTCGGGCACTGGTAGACCTCTGTTCTGTCTCGACGGGAGGGGCCGTAGGTGCGGTCGCCGTCGGTCTGCGAGCGCGGATGGCCGGCCGGGTGGCCCTGCAGGCTAGTGCGGTCCTGCGCGCCAGCCCCAAACCCAAACCCGGCGCGGACGCTGTGGCCGTTGCATCAGGGGCCGAGGAAGTCAGCGACGGGCTCAGTGCTCAGCCGGCCAGGGCACACAGCGTGGCCAGGTCGAGCCGGTCGGGATGCAGACCCAACGGGTCGTGCAGGACAACGGCAGGGTGCCCGGGAGAGCCGAAACCGTCGAGGACAAGGACCGCGCCCGAGAGGTCTTCCTCGCGGGTGTAGTCGTTGACCACCACGGCACAGGGCAGGCCCGCGGCCATGGCCGCCACCAGCCCGTTTCTGGAGTCCTCCACTGCCACCATGCCGCTCCCGTCACGCGAGCCCAGGCCGCGCACCGCCAGCCGATGCGCGCTCGGGTCCGGCTTGCGGTCGGCGGTGTCTTCCCCGGTCACCACCACGGCAAAGCGGTCGAGGCCGAACAGGCGGTCCAGCAGAGGTTCGACCCATGCCCTCGAGCCGGTCGTGGCGATGCCCAGCGGGACGCCGGCGGCCGCAAGCTCGTCGAGCAGATCGACGACACCTGGCCTGGGCGGCACCCTGCCCTGAGCCACGAGGTCTTTGAACACCTCGGTCTTGCGCCGGTGGAGGCGGGCGGCGAGGTCCTCCCTTTCGCCCTCCGGTACCCGCTCCGTCTCCAGGAAGCGGCTCAGCCGGCGCCTGCCTCCGGTGATGCCCAGCAGCCCCCCGTACTGCTCCGGGCTCCATCGGTAGGCGAGCCCGGCTTGCGCGAATGCCTGGTTGAAGGCCACCAGATGACCGTCACGCTCGCTGTCGACCAACGTGCCGTCGACGTCCAGGACCACTCCAGCCAACTGGATAGGGATCAACCGTCCCGCATCGTGATCTGGTGGACCGAGGTGGTGGCCTCGGCCAGTACGTCACCGAGGACGTCGACGCCCAGGCCCGGGCCCGTGGGCACGGTGAGGTGGCCGTCCTCGAGGACGAAGGGGGCGGTGATGTCGCTCCGGTAATAGCGGTCAGTGGCCGAAAGGTCGCCGGGCAGCGTGAAGCTGGGCATGGCCGCCAAGGCGACGTTGCCGGCCCGGCCGATGCCCGATTCGAGCATCCCACCGCACCACACCGGGATCCCCCGTGCCCGGCACACGTCGTGGACGCGCCGGGCCTCGAGGTACCCGCCGACCCGCCCCGGCTTGACGTTGACGATGGTGCAGGCGCCGGTGGCGATGGCATGGGCCGCCGCCTGTGCCGACGTTATGGACTCGTCGAGGCAGATCGGTGTACGGATCAGGCGGGCCAGCTGGGCGTGGCCGAGGAGGTCGGTGTCGGCCAGTGGCTGCTCGAGCATCACCAGACCGAAGGCGTCAAGGCCGCCGAGGTGGCCGGCGTCCTCCAACCCGTAGGCGCCGTTGGCGTCGACCTGGAGCATCACCTCGGTCCCGAACCGTTCGCGTACGGCCCGCACCGGCTCGACATCCCAGCCCGGCTGGATCTTCAGCTTGACCCGGCGGTAGCCAGCCTCGAGGTAGCCGCCCACGGTGTCGAGCAGCTCACCGACGGAGCCGGTGATGCCGACGGAGACGCCGGCCGCCACCCGGTGTCGGCTGGCCCCGAGGTGGCCGGCCAGGGAAACGCCCGAGGCCCGGAGCTCGGCGTCCAGAATGGCGGTCTCGATCGCCGCCTTGGCCATCGGGTGACCCCGTACGCCAGCCAGTGCAGGGCCCACGTCGGCGGCGGCCAGATCACCCCGAGCGGCCAGGCGGGGGAGCAGATGGGTGGCGATGACGTGTTCGGCTCCTTCGACGTACTCGCTGGAGTACAGCGGCTCACGCATCGCCGCACATTCCCCCCAACCCTCGCCATCGGGGGTCTCGGCCCGCACCAGCAGGATGTCGCGTTCGTGCTCGACGCCGTGGGACGCCCGGAACGGCGTCACCAGGCGCAGGCGTACCCGGCGCAGCTCAACCACCACAGGCTTCACGGCTGGCCACCCCGGGCCGCCACCGTGTCAGGAGCGGCGCCGAAGAAGTCGGTCACGGGCTCGGCGCTCAGACCGGCGAGCCGGGCGATCGCAGCCACGCACCTGGCGCTGGCCCTGCCGTCGCCGTAGGGGTTGACGGCATGGGCCATGCGGGCATACAAGGCTTCGTCGTCCAGGAGCCGGTCGATGGCGTCCACCACAGCTTCCTCGTCGGTGCCGACGAGCTCGGCCACCCCCGCAGCCACGGCTTCGGGTCGTTCGGTGTTGTCCCGCAGCACCAGGACCGGCTTGCCCAGGCTGGGCGCCTCCTCCTGCACGCCGCCGGAGTCGGTGACGACGAGGTGGGCCCGCTGGAGGAGGCGGGCGAAGGCGCCGTAGGACTGGGGCCGGCACAGCAGGACCCGGTCCGAGCCGCCCAGGATGGGCACGATGACCCCGGCGACGGCCGGGTTGGCGTGGACGGGCAGCACGACCACGAGGTCGGGCCGCTGGTCGACGACGCGCCGCACGGCCCTCGCCACCGCGGCCATGGGCGGCCCCCACGACTCACGCCGATGGGTGGTGACCAGCAAGAGGCGGCGGGGGTCGGCGTCCAGGTGCTCCAGCACCGGGTCGTCGTAGGACAGCGGCTGGCGCACCATCCACAGCAGGGCGTCGATGACGGTGTTCCCGGTCACCACGATGTCGTGCCTCGGCTCGCCGGCGGCCAACAGGTTGGCCATGGCTTGGGCCGTGGGGGCGAGATGCAGGTCGCTCAACTGCGTGATGACCCGCCGGTTGACCTCCTCGGGGTAGGGGGAGCAGCGGTCGCCGGTGCGCAGGCCAGCCTCGACGTGGACGACGGGCACCTTGTTGTAGAAGCCGGCCAGTGCCGCGGCCATGGCCGTGGTCGTGTCGCCCTGCACCACCAGCACGTCGGGGGCCACTTCCTCGAGGGCGCCGCCCACCTTGGCCAGGGCGGTGCTGGCCATCTCGGTCAGTGACCGGCCCGGGCGCAGGATGGACAGGTCGCGCTCGGGCACGATGCCGAACTGGGCCAGGACCGGGTCCAGCATCTCGCGGTGCTGGCCGGTGCTGATGACCCTCGCCACGAAGCGCGGATCATCAGACAGGGCATGGATGACGGGCGCCAGCTTCACCGCTTCAGGGCGGGTGCCGAAGACCACGGCGATCTGCACAGGAAGGCCGGTCGTGGCTGCTGGGTCACAAGATGCGTGGGCGCCCGTCACGACCGCCCGACCGTACCGCGGCGGTGCGCCTCGATGGTCTGGCGGTGGCCGACGGCTGAAGCCGTCCCCCTTCGGCCTTGACGCCAATGCTGGGAATCATTATCGTTATCCGCGTGAGCAGGTCGATTTCCCGCCTCCGCCACCACGCAGGGAGGAACTGATGGGTTCCGCCCTCGCCCGGGGGGCGGCGGTGGCGGTGACCGCCGTGCTGCTGGGCGGCGGCTGCGGGTCTCTGCCAAGCGGGGGAGCAACCGGCACGGGGGCCAACCGGCCGGGTGTGATCGCCGTGGTGGCAGCGGAGAACGTCTGGGGTGACATCGCCTCGCAGATCGGCGGTGACCGGGCGGCCGTGACATCGATCATCAAGGAACCGGGTGCCGACCCCCATCTCTACGAGACCAGCACCCGGGATGCAGCCGCGGTGGACAAGGCCCGGGTCGTGATACGCAACGGCCTGAGTTACGACGACTTCGTCGACAAGCTGCTGGCGGCGTCGGTCCACCCCGAGCGCGCTGTGGTCAGCATCGACACGGTGCTCGGTGCCCGAGGGGACCAGGCCAACCCCCATCTGTGGTACCAGATCCCTCGACTGGCCGAGGTGGCCGACGCCATCAGCTCGGCATTGGCGCAGGCCGAACCGGCCGGTGCCGCCGCCTTCCGGGCCAACGCCGAGCGCTTCGACGCCTCGCTGCAACCGGTCCTGGCTGTCATCTCCACCATCAAGGCCAGGTACGTCGGCTCTCCGGTGGCCTACACCGAACGCGTCCCGGGTTACCTGCTCGACGCCGCCGGTCTGTCGGTCACGTCGCCGGAGGCTTTCGCCCGGGCCGTCGAGTCCGGCAACGACCCGAGCCCGCGGGCGGTGCAGCAGATGGAGGCGCTCCTGCGGGCCAAGGCGGTCAAGGTGCTGCTCTGCAACAGTCAGGCCACCAGCCCGGTCACCGACCACATCCGGGCGTTGGCCCGCCAATACGGTGTGCCCGTGGTGGGCGTGAGCGAGACCATCCCCAGCAACGAGCAGAGCTTCCAGAGCTGGCAGCTGCACCAGGCCACCGCTCTCCTCCAGGCCCTGGGAGGCTGACGTGGTGCCCACGTCGTCACCGGTGGATGCTCACGACCGGCGCTCGTTCCCAGTCGGCCCGGTTGCGGCCGGCCAGGCGTCGCCGAAGGGTGGTCCGGCGGCAGAGTTGTGGGACGCCACCTTGCGCCTGGGCCGGCGCGAGGTGTGGAGCGGGCTGACGGTCGACATCGCCAGCGGCGAGTTCCTGGCCGTCCTCGGCCCCAACGGGTCGGGCAAGACCAGTCTGTTGCGGGTGCTGCTCGGGCTCAACCGCCTGGCGTCCGGCACCGTCACCGTCTGCGGGCGGCCCCCGAGGCGGGGCAGCAACACCGTCGGCTACGTCCCCCAGCAGCGGGCATTCGACCGGGACCTGCCCCTCAGGGGCCGGGACCTGGTCCGTCTCGGCCTTGACGGCCACCGGTGGGGCGTCGGTCGGCCCAGCCGTCAGGCCCGCAGGCGGGTGGACGACGTCCTCGAGGCGGTTGGGGCCACCGATTACGCCGACGCTCCGGTCGGTCTGCTCTCGGGTGGCGAGCAGCAGAGGCTGCGCATCGGCCAGGCGCTGCTGGGCGACCCGAGCATCCTGCTCTGCGACGAGCCGCTTCTGTCGCTCGACCTCCACCATCAGCACGAGGTCAGCAACCTCATCGATGCCCGCCGGCGGGAAGCCGGCACCGCCGTCGTGTTCGTCACCCACGAGATCAATCCCGTGCTGCCGCTCGTCGACCGCGTCCTGTACCTGGTGGACGGCCGGTGGGCCGTGGGCCGGCCCGAGCAGGTGATGACCACCGACACCTTGTCCGAGCTCTACGGCACGACGGTCGACGTGCTCCGCGTCCGGGACCGCATCGTGGTGGTCGGCGCCCCTGACGCCAGCAACGAGGGCCTGTGCGGTGCCGGGCACCACCACGGTTCCGACCACGGCGGCTGCTGATGTTCCTGGACCTCCTGCACGAGCCCTTCGTGCACCACGCCCTCCTCGCCGGCGCCGTCGTGGCGGTTGTGGCCGGCGTCATCGGCCCCTTCGTGATCACCCGCAACATGGCCTTCGCCGTGCACGGCATCAGCGAGCTGGCCTTCACCGGCGCCTCCGGTGCCCTGGTCGTCGGCATCGACCCGGTCGAGGGGGCCTTGGCCGGCAGCATCGTGGTGGCGGTCCTGATCGGTGCCTTGGGCCTACGCGACCGCGAGCGTGACTCGGTGATCGGGACGATCCTGGCGTTCGGTCTGGGCCTGGGAGTGCTCTTCCTGTCCCTCTACCGCCGCTACGCCACTGCTGCCTTCAACCTGTTGTTCGGGACCATCACGGGGGTCAGCACCGCCCAGGTGGAGCTTCTGGCCGGTGGCGCGGCACTGGCGCTGCTGCTGTTGGCTGCCATGTACCGGCCCCTCGTGTTCGCCAGCGTCGACCCGGAGGTGGCCGAAGCCCGCGGCGTCCCCGTGCGGCTGCTCTCCATGGTGTTCCTCGTGGTCCTGGGCTTCGCCGTGGCCGAGGCCGTACAGGTCGTCGGCGTGCTGCTCGTCCTCACCCTTGTCGTCACCCCCGCCGCCGCCGCCCAGCGCCTCTCCGCCCGGCCCGGCATGGTCGTCGTGCTCTCCGTCGTCATCGCCCTGGCCTCCAGCGTCGGGGGCATCCTGATCAGCCTCACTCGCGCCATCCCGGTCAGCGTGTTCGTCAGCTCCATCAGCTTCGGCTGCTACCTGGTGGCCCGCCTGGTCGGCTCGCGCCTGCGGCTCCGGTCCACCCGGCGGGCGGCGGCCCCGCCTGGCACCGCCCCATCCCCGGCTACCGGGGCCACCGTCGCCGTCGGGACGAGTCGTTGAGACCGGTGCTACAGGGGTCGCCGGCGGCAGCCGACGTCGACACCGAGCTCGTGCACCGCGAGGCGGCCGTGCGGGTGGCCGGCGTGGGCCAGCGCTACACCGCCAGCCGGCGCTCGGTGGTGGAGGTGATTACCGCCGCCGAGCGGCCCATGACCGTGCCCGAGGTGGTCGCCGCCGCCCACGGCGTTCCCACCTCTTCCGCCTATCGCAACATCACCGTGCTGCACGAGGCCGGCGTCCTGCGCCGGGTGGCGGGCCATGGTGACCACGGCTACTACGAGCTGGCCGAGGACCTGGTCGGCCACCACCATCATTTCCTGTGCGGCCGGTGTGGGTCCGTGTCCGATGTCGCCGTGTCGCCCAAGCTGGAGCGGGCGCTGGCCGAGGCGGCCCAGACGGTGGCCGACCAGCAGGGTGTCGAGATCACCGACCACACCTTCGACCTACTGGGCCGGTGCGCCACCTGCCGCTGAGCATCCGCAGGCGTCTGAGGCGGCGCAGTGGTTTACGGGCATCCGCGCCATAGTGGCGAGCGTGATCCTCGTCGACCTGAACCGGGTCTCGGCCAGCCGGCCGGACAAGCCGTTGTTCGACGACGTGTCCCTCACCGTATCGACCGGTGATCGTATCGGCGTCGTCGGGCTCAACGGTTGCGGGAAGTCGACGCTGCTGCGGCTCATGGCTGGCGTCGACGAACCGGCAACCGGCGTTCGGCGGGTGGGCCAGGGGGTGCGGGTGGCGTTCCTCGACCAGGCGCCGGTGCTGGCGCCGGGAACGGTGCGCCAGGCGCTGGGCACCGGGTGGGAGGCTGACGCCCTCCTCGATCGCCTGGGACTGGCCGAGCTGCACGACGCCGATGTGTCGACCCTGTCCGGCGGTCAGGCGAAGCGGGTGGCGTTGGCCCAGCTGCTGGCCCGCGAAGGTGATCTCCTCCTCCTGGACGAGCCCACCAACCACCTCGACCTCGAGACGGTGGCCTGGCTGGAGGACCGGCTGGCCGCCGGCAGGGCCGGGTTGGTCCTGGTGACCCATGACCGCCACGTGCTCGACCGGGTCACCAACCGCATCCTCGAGCTCGACCGGGGGGCCTGGTACGTGCACGAGGGCGGGTACGACACCTACCTCGCGGCTCGCGCCGACCGGGAGGAGAAGGCCACCCGGGCCGAGTCGTCCAGGCGCAACCTGGCCCGTTCGGAGCTGGCCTGGCTCCGTCGGGGCGCTCCGGCGCGCAGCCGCAAGCCCAAGGCCCACATACGGTCGGCCACCGCCCTGGTCGAGCACAGGGCGCAGGCGCCGGCCCGGGCCGGCGACCTGGATCTCAGCGTCGGGGCGTCCCGGCTGGGTGACAAGGTGATCGAGTTACGGGGAGCCGGGTTCGCCCACCCGGACGGGCCGCCGCTCATCCAGGAGCTGGACCTCCTGCTGGACAAGGGCACCAGGTTGGGGGTGGTGGGGCCGAACGGCGCAGGCAAGTCCACGCTGCTGGACCTGCTGGCCGGACTGGCCCGACCGACCTCGGGCTCCATCGAACGGGGGCCGACGGTGAAGGTCGGTTACCACGACCAGGTCGGCATCGAGCTCGACCTCGACCAGCGGGTGCGGGACGCCGTGGCCGGGCCGACGCGTGTGGCGGGGTGGGAGGAGGACCGGCTGCTGGAGCGGTTCTGGTTCCAGGCCGATTCCTACCACGCCCCCATAGGCCGGTTGTCCGGCGGGGAGCGGCGTCGCCTCCAGCTTCTGCTCATCCTCGCCCAGCGGCCGAACGTCCTCCTGCTGGACGAACCCACCAACGATCTCGATCTGGACACCTTGCGCACGCTGGAGGACTTCCTCGAGGACTGGTCGGGTGCCCTCGTGGTCGTCAGCCACGACCGAGCCTTCATGGAGAGGACGGTGGAGGAGGTCCTCGCCCTGGACGGGGCCGGCCACGCCGCCGCCGTGCCCGGCGGCTACCCCGCCTGGGAGGCCGGCCGGCGGGCCCGGCGGCCCGCCTCCGGTACCGGTCGGCGGTCCCCGGGGCGCCCGACCGGTGATCCCGCCCGTCCAGGGACCGAACCGGGCCAGGGTGGGCGACGGCCCGGACGGACGAGCGAACGCAACCTCGTCAAGAAGACCGAGCGGGAGATCGCCGCCCTGGGCCGGCGCCGGGCGGCCATGGAGGCGGAGCTGGCCGCCGCCGGTTCCGACCACGTCGCCATGGCCTGCATCGGCCGGGAGCTGGCCGATGTCCACGAGGCGATCAGGGCCTGCGAGGACCGCTGGCTGGAGCTCACGGTCGAATGACGACGGGGCGGGCCGGCCCTGACCGTGCCGCGGCTGGGGCGCACCACCGGCGACGGGATATGCATGGGACATGGCCACCGCCGCGGCACAACTCCGCCCCTTCTTCGAGGGCCTCCTCGGTCGGCCTGTCCCGCTCGCCGTAGAGCTGTGGGACGGGAGTACCGTCGGAGACCTAGGGGCCCAGCCGACGGTCGTCATGCGCGCCCGACGCCCTCCGGCGGATCCTCTACGCTCCCGGCGAGCTCGGCTTCGCCCGCGCCTACGTCCAGGGCGAGATCGACATCCCGGGCGACCTCCACGGTGCCCTGCGCATCATCGCCTTGGCGTCCCCTGATCTGGCGCTGGGTTGGAGGACGTGGGTGGAAGCCATACGAGCAGCGGGCTCACTCGGTGTGCTCGGGCCACCGCTGCGCCCACCGGGTGAGTAGGCACGCCTGCGCGGCAGTCTGCACTCGATGGGACGGGACCGGGAGGCGGTCGCCCGCCCCTACGACCTGCCCAGCGAGTTCTACGAAGCCTTCCTGGGGCCGTCCATGACGTACTCGTGCGCCCGTTTCACAGACCCCGACGCGACGTTGGAGCAGGCGCAGGCGGCCAAGCACGAGCTCGTCTGCCGCAAGCTGGGCCTGCGGCCGGGCATGCGCCTGTTGGACGTGGGGTGCGGCTGGGGCGAGATGGTGGTGCACGCCGCGACCCGTCACGGCGTCGAGGCCGTGGGCGGTGC
>JBBSHS010000043.1:0-21202 GCA_038232515.1 Acidimicrobiales bacterium | reverse complement strand
TGGGACATCTCCAAGCTGCGCGGCCCGACCAAGGGCGTCTACTACGACCTCTACGTGATCATCGACATCTTCAGCCGCTACGTCGTCGGCTGGATGGTCGCGCCCACCGAGACGGCGGAGCTGGCCAAGGCGTTCATCGCCAACACCATCGCTGCGCACGGCATCTGCGCCGACGTGTTGACCATCCACGCCGATCGGGGCACGTCGATGACCTCCAAGCCCGTCGCCGTCCTGCTCGCCGAGCTCGGCGTCACCCGCACCCACTCGCGCCCGCACGTGTCTAATGACAACCCGTTCTCCGAGGCCGCCTTCAAGACCCTGAAGTACTGCCCGGCATTCCCGGATCGCTTCGGGTCCATCGAGGACGCCCGGGCGTTCTGCGCCGAGTTCTTCGAGTACTACAACCACCATCATCGCCACAGCGGCATCGCCCTGCATGCCCCCGCCTCGATGCACTTCGGAACCGCCGGCGACGTCCAGGCAGCTCGGGGCGCCTGAGCATCGCCCCGTTGGACGGACACCTCGTATAGGAGGAAGTCCATGTCCAGCATGAAGAAGACCACGAGGGGAAGGCCCTCGAAGTTCCCGGTGGAGTTCCGCCGGGACGCGGTGGCCATGGTGCTCGACGAGCACCGTCCGATCGCTGAGGTGGGCCGGGCGATCGGCGTGAACCCGGGCACGCTCGGCAACTGGGTCGGGTTGGAGCGCATCGAGCGGGGCGAGCGCCAAGGGCGCACCGCCGATGACCGCGCCGAGGTAGCCGATCTGCGGGCAGAGAACGCCCAGCTTCGGATGGAACGAGATCTGCTCAAACGATCTCTGGCCTTCTGGGTGAAGGAGTCGACACCGTGAGCCGCTACGCGTGCGTCGACGACCAGAGGGCGGCCGGGTTCCCGGTGACGGCGGCGTGTGAGGCGGCCGGCGTGGCCACGTCGGGTTACTACGACCGCTGCGCCCGTGAGGCGGCCGGCCCGACGCCCCGCCAGCTGGCCGAGGCCGAGCTGGTCGAGGTGATGCGGACGATCTTCGAGGCGGCCGACGCCAACTACGGCGTGCCCCGGATGTTCAAGGAACTCCGCCGGGCTGGCCAGGCCGTCAACCACAAGAAGGTGCGGCGCCTGATGCGCCAACACGGCATGATCGGTCGGCATCGCCGGCGCCGGTGCCGCACCACCTTCCCGGGCACGGACGGCTACGAGATCCCCGACCTGGTCGGTCGTCGGTTCAGCCCCGGGGCACCGGACGTGGCCTGGTGCCAGGACATCACCTACGTCCAGACGGGCGAGGGCTGGCTGTTCCTGGCCTCGGTGCTCGATCTCGGCTCCCGTCGACTGATCGGGTACTCCATGGCCGACCACATGCGCACCGAACTGGTCCCCGACGCCCTCTCCATGGCCGTGGCCGCCCGAGCCGACACCGTGTTCGGGGTGATCGCCCACGCCGATCGAGGCAGCCAATACACGTCCAACGACTACCTTGAGTTTTGCACCACCCGACAGATACGGCCATCGGTCGGAAGGACCGGCATCTGCTTCGACAACAGCGTGGCCGAGTCGTTCTGGGAATCCCTGAAGCGCGAATGCCTCCAAGGGCGGATCTTCGCCACTCGGGCCGAGCCCCGCCGGGCGATCTTCCGGTGGATCAACTGGTACAACAATTTTAGGCTTCACACCAGCCTCAACGGTATCCCACCCATCGAATGGGAACAGCAGTACCGTCAAGCGTCATAATCACCTGTCCGGCCGACGGGGAGATGCCCAGCTCAACCGGGCCGCTCGACGCCGCGCGCCACCGCACCATAAGCCCAGGTTAGAGGCTGGATATCCCAGAAACCGCAGGTCAGCCGATGGGCTCGACCAAACTTGCCAAGGTGAGGGTCGCGGGTTCGAATCCCGTCGTCCGCTCCAAGGAAGGGCAGGTCAGAATGCCCGCGGCGCCTCGATGACGCCAGGTGAACCGCCGGTAACCGACTGGGGTGAGCATGGGCGAGCATCGACAGGACTGTGGGTGACGTGGTGATGCTGGTCGAGCGGGGCCTCGCCGGGGGCTGTTGGTGCGGGTCAAGGCGGTCTGGGGAACGGCGGCGGCGTGGCTCGGCTGATTCGCCGTGAGCTGTGGACTCTATGCGGTGGTGTCGGCAGTGGGCGGAGGAAGGGACGAGACCGCCGACTGACCGGTTGCCGGTAGGATGACCTATTGCCGAGTCACGCCCTCAGTGGCCATTGCTCGAGCGATCAGAGTGTCGCCCCGGACCCAGGCGAGCGCCCCCAAGGTGCAGCCAGGAGGGGAAATGACCACGGCAGTCAACCAGACGTGCTGAGTTCACCGGTCGGACCGGTGTGACGACCACCGAAGGGCGCTGGCTGCGGGTGGCGACCGCCATCGGCGCCTGGGCCGGTGCCGACCCGACGCCCATCACCCTGTGCGATCTGTGCGTGGACCTGCTGGGGCTCACCGGTGCGGGCATCACCCTGATGGCCGACGGCGGCTTAGGAGGAGGCACCTTCGCTTCTGACCCCGCCACCGAGGCGCTCGAGGAGCTGCAGTTCACCTTGGGCGACGGCCCCTGTCGGGATGCCTACGAGATCGGGTTGCCGGTGCTGGAGGCCGATCTGGCCGAGGGCCCGACCCGGTGGGTGGTCTTCACCGGCCGAGCCGTGGATGCGGGGATCCAAGCGGTGTTCTCGTTCCCCATGCGTATCGGTGCGGCACGGGTCGGCGCCCTGACGCTGTACCGGGACCGGGCCGGGGCGCTCAGCGGCGAAGGCCACGCCGATGCCCTGGTGCTGGCCGAGGTGGCCACCGTGGCGCTGCTGGCCATGCAGGCCTACACACCGGTGGGCGAGCTGGCGAAGGAGATCAGCATCGAAGGCTCCTATCACGCCGAGGTCCACCAGGCTGCCGGGATGGTCTCGGTACAACTCGACATAGGAGTGGGCGAGGCGCTCGTCCGGCTCCGGGCCCGTGGGTTCGCCCTCGACCGACGGATCCGAGACGTCGCCGCCGACGTGGTAGCCCGAAGGGTCCGCTTCGACGACCAGCGGGTATGACGCCGGGCACCCACAAAAGGAGAGGGCGTATAAATTGCGCCAAGACGGTGCAACGGATGTCTGCGAAGGAGAAGGGATGCCGACGGTGGCCACTCGAGAAGAGCTGCTTTCCGATACGTTTCTCCAGCTGGCTGACACACTGGTGGAGGACTTCGACGTCGTCGAGCTGCTCTCCATGCTCAGCGAGCGCTGCGTCGAGTTGCTCGACGCCGCAGCAACCGGGATCATGCTGGGCGACCCGCAGGGCACCCTGCAGGTCATGGCCGCCTCCAGCGCTCAAGCCCATGTGCTGGAGCTGTTCCAGGCCCAGAACGAGGAAGGGCCCTGCCTTGACGCCTATCGCTCCGGCAAGCCCGTCGTCAACGAGAACCTGAAGAACGCGAACCCCTGGCCGCACTTCGCCCCGATGGCTATAGAAGCGGGCCTCCCATCCGTCCACGCCTTCCCCATGCGTGTGCGTGACACCGTCGTCGGTACCCTGAACATCTTCATGGCCGAGCCCGGACCACTGACCGACGCCGACGCCGTCGTGGCGCAGGCCTTCGCTCACGCCGGTACCGTCACCATCCTCCAGCACCAGTCTGCCCGGGACGCGCACCGGCTCACCGGCCAACTCCAGAACGCCCTCAACAGCCGGATCACCATCGAGCAGGCCAAAGGGGCACTGGCCGAGCGGGCCGACGTCAGCACCGACGAGGCCTTCGACCGGTTGCGGACCTATGCCCGTTCCAACAACGCCAAGCTGACCGACGTGGCCGCCGCTCTGGTCGAGCGCAAGCTGTCCGCCAATGACCTCGCCCGCCTCATCGGAGCCGTCTCCTGAGTCCGTCCCGACCGGCCCGGGAATGGAACTTGATGTGACCAGGGTGGGTTCAGGCGGCGACGGCGCCGACGGCGCTGCGCAGGTCGACGGCAGCTCGCTCCGGCGATACGACGTTGATGAGCACCCCGGTACCGAGCTCGAAGCCGGCGCGGGTGGTGATCTTCGGTAGCACGTGGGCGTGCCAGTGGAAGTCGTCCGTCGTCCGGAAGGGCGAAGCATGGATGGTGACGTTGTAGGCCACATCGCCGATTTCCCGGCGCACGGCGGAGAGGGCCCGTTGCAGGCCGCGGCCGACGCCGCCCAGAGATGCGGCACCGGCGTCTTGAAGACGGCCGGCGTGCTCCGTGGGGCTGACGAGCATCTCGAACGGGGTACCCGACCAGTAGGGGCAGACGACTTGGACGTCGTCGTCGGTGTAGACGACACGATGGCCCACCGATTCCTCGGCCGCCATGGTTGCGCACAGCAGACAGTTGCCGGAGAACCGGGCGAAGCCAGCCTGTTCGTCAGTGATCTCCCGTGGCACGAAGGGCATGCTCAGGAGCTGGCCGTGCGGGTGCTCGAGAGACGCCCCCGCCTCACGCCCGGCGTTGATGACGGCCTGGGAGTAGCGCAGCCCCGGAACGGACGCGTGCTGGCCCATCCGTTGGGCAAGGGCATGCATGACGAGGGACGATTGGATGTCGGTGAGATCGGCGAAGGTCGCTTGGTGCCTGGGGTCGATGACGACGACCTCATGGACGCCGCTGGCCGGCGCCTGGGTGTAGATGGGGCCCAGATTGGTGACGGCCATGGCGGAATCGCCGCGGAAGGCCGGGTAGGGGTTCGCCAGGATCCGCACCTGCCATTGGCCGTCGGCACGGGCGACCTCCAGGGAAGGCGTCGGGGCGGTGGCATGGTCCGGGCAGAGTGGGCACCGGCCGTCGGGGCCCCCTTCGACCGGCAGAGAGCGGGGCATGAAGGCGAACGGCCGCTCGCCCCGGTCCGAGCTGATGACCACCCAGCGGCCCGTAAGGGGGTCGAGTCGAAGTTGGGTCATCGAAGCCGTCCGCCGCCGACGGGCGCCAGCCAGATCGCATCGGCGTTTCGTCGGGGTCGACGGGGCCGAGTCCTGGTCATGGCCGACAGAGGCGACCATGCATCCTGAGTTGCACCCAAGTCGATCTCCCGGGTTCGCACGGCGGATGTGCGCGTCGCCAGGGTCCGGGGGACGCTCGACTGACCTTGTCGAACAGCGTTCTGAACAAGCACAGCCGACTAGGGCAAACTACGCCGGAAGGGCCAAACGTGTCAACCTGACTCGTGAAGCAGGTGCTACCTCGGTCGACAGGAAAACGCCTCTACCACTGGTAACCGCAGAGCTACCCTCCCGGACCATGGCCACCACCCGCCTCCCGGCCACACCGTTCCATCTGACCGGGAACTACGGCCCGGTCACCGAGGAGGTCAGCAGCTTCGATCTGTCGGTGACGGGCGAGCTGCCGGCGGGTTTGTGTGGCTCGTTCCTGCGCAATGGGCCCAACCCGACGTCAGCCGCGCCGCACTGGTTTCTCGGCAACGGGATGGTCCACGGCGTGCGCCTCGAGGGTGGCGGGGCCACGTGGTACCGCAACCGGTGGGTTCGAACGGCCAGTTTCACCGACGGTGCCGCCTTCATGAACCCGGACGGCACCCGCAACTTCCGGGCTTCGAAAGCGAACACCCATGTTGTCCGCCACGCAGGGCGGATCCTCGCCCTCGTGGAGACGTCGTTTCCCTACGAGATCACCGAAGAGCTGGAGACCGTGGGGCCGCATGATTTCGACGGCCGGCTCACCACCGCCATGACCGCTCATCCCAAGGTGTGCCCCACGACAGGCGAGATGCATTTCTTCGGCTATTCGTATGCACCGCCCTACCTCACTTACCACGTGGCCGACCCCGCCGGGCAGCTGGTCACCAGTCGTGACGTCGACGTGCGGGGGGCGACGATGATGCACGACTTCAACCTCACCGAGCGCTTCGTGGTGTTCATGGACCTACCGGTCGTCTTCGACCTGCAACTCGCCATGGAGGGCAGTCCGCTGCCCTACCGCTTCGATGCGTCGTACGGGGCGCGGCTGGGCGTCCTGCGCCGCGACGATCCCGACGGTCCCGCGCGCTGGTTCGAGATCGACCCGTGCTACGTCTTCCACGCGCTCAATGCCCACGACGACGGCCGGGTTGTCACCATCGACGTGATCCGGTACCCGACGGTGTCCGTCGATCGGGCCGGATACTTCGATGGTGTGCTGTGGCGTTGGACGATCGATCTGATCAGCGGGACCGTGACCGAGCGACAGCTCGACGACCGGCCCTGTGAGCTTCCTCGTGTCGACGACCGCCTCACGGGAAAGCCGACCGCCCGAGGGTGGGTCACGGCCATGCCGGAACCCTCCGACCTGACCGGCGGGGGCGCCGTCACGGTGTACGACCTCAGCCGCGGCACATCAGAGAGTCACCACTTCGAAGGCGGCAAGGTGCCGGGCGAGGCCGTGTTCGCCCCTGCCGACGAGTCCCCCGGCGGGCCCGGATGGCTCCTCACCTACGTCTACGACCCCGACCGGGACGCCAGCGATTTGGCCGTCCTTGACGCCGACCGCCCGGAGGACGAGCCGACGGCAACGGTGCACCTGCCGGTGAGGGTGCCCTACGGCTTCCACGGCTCCTGGCTGAGCACCGACTGAGACCAGCCCTCAGATATCAAGGGCGCCGGGATCGGCGGGGACGTCGACGGCGTGCTCGCGGAGCACAGCCAACGGCACGATGTCGAGGGCCCGCTGGTTGGTCGACGCCAGAACCACGAAGGCGGCGGCGCCGTCGTGATGGGCCCGCAGCCAGTTCCCAGCGGTCACGCACCAACGGTCGCCGGGGGTGAGGCCGGGGAACCGGAACTGCGGTACAGGGGTGCTGAGGTCGTTCCCGATACGGCGCTGGTGGTCGAGGAACTCGGAGGTGACGACGGCGCAGATGGTGTGGCTGCCCCTGTCCTCGGGCCCGGTACTGCAGCACCCGTCGCGATAGAAGCCGGTGACCGGGTCGGCGCCGCAGGGCTCCAGCTCGCCACCCAGGACGTTACGATCAGCCATCCCGTCAGTATGACGTCAAGGTTGTGGGCGGACACGCGAGGCTCGGCGAGCGGTCAGTCGCTCGGGGTCTCGGTGGATGCCTGCCACTCGTGGCAGACGCGGCACCAGTACGACACCGTCTTGGTCACCGTGTCGGCGGTCGGGTCAGAGCCGGACGGCAGCTCACGGCGTTCGGTCTTGGCGCCGCAGACCGGGCAGTTGGTCCTTGTTTCCATGGGTTCACGGTACGCCGGCCCGAGCGGCCCGGCTACACCCGGCCGTGGGCGGCGGTTCACCCTTCGAGGCCGACCAGGTCTTCGGGGTCGGGCTCGAGGAAGATGCACTCGCCCGGGCAGTCCAGGGCGGCGGCGACCACGCCCTTTTCGAGCTCGGGACCGAACCGCCGGGTGCACTCGTCCATCCCGGGGTCGTTCCCGAGCCAGTCATCCGCGCGGACGTAGGAGATGCCGTCCTCCAGCAGCACGAACACCTCGGGGCAATGGTCCACGCACAGGCCGTCGCCGGTGCAGAGGTCCTGGTCGATCCACACCCTCATGGCTGCACTCTGAGGCTCCCGTCGTCGCCAACCAGGCTATCGGACACTTCGGACTGCCGTTCTGGCCGGTTTGGACGGCCCCGTATGGGCGTGATCAGACGCCCATGGTCTCTCGTCATCCCCATGTGGGCCCCGGACGATCGCCGGGGGCCGGGACGGGGGCCGCCGAGCGGCGAGGAAACCCCAGCCGGAGGCGCCAAGGGCGGCGACGCCGCCGATGGCCAGGCCCCACCGAGCACCGAAGGTGTCGCACACGGCGCCGAGTATGGGGCCGCCTATGGGGGTGCTGCCGATCAGCACGACGGCCTGCAGGGCCAGCACCCGGCCCCGCATCGAAGGATCGGCGCGAAGTTGGACGATGGCGGAGATGGCGGTGAGAAAGGCCACGCTGGCGAAGCCGACGAGGAGGGCGACGGGGAAGGAAGCGGCGAGGTTGGGTGCCACCGCGAACAGGAGCATGGCCACGCCAAAGGCCGCCGCCAGCATCACGACATGGCGGACCTGGACCCTGGTGGTATGGGCGGCCACCAGCGCGGCGCCCACCGATCCTATGCTGAGCACCGAGTAGACCAGGGTGTAGGTGGCGTCGTTCCCGTGCAGTGTGTGCTCGACGAACAGTGGCAGGACCACCGAGAAGTTGAAGGTGAAGGTGCCCACCACCGCGGTCATGGCGAGCGGGATGAACAGCTCCCGCACGCTGCGGACGTAGCGCAGGCCGGCTCGGACCTGCCCATGGGCCCGCCGGGTGACCGGCGGCTGGCGGAGCTCGGCCGGGCGCATCCTTCCCAGGGACACCAGCACGGCGACGTACGAGGCGGCATCGAGGGTGAAGCACCAGCCGAACCCGACCGTGACCGCGAGCAGACCGGCCAGTGCCGGGCCGACCACTCTGGAAGCCGTCATCAGTGCGCTGTTGACCATCACAGCGTTGTGCATCTCCGCCTCCGGCACCATCTCGGGGACGAAGGCCCGGCGGGCGGGGTTGTCGAAGGCCAGCATGAAGCCGCCGGCCAGGGCGGTGGCGTACATGGCCGTCAGCGGAGGATGGGGGAGGAAGGCCAGAATGGCCAGTGCGCCGGATTGCAGCATCTCCAGCGTCTGGGTGATCAGCAGCAGGTGTCGCTTGTCGGAGCGGTCAGCGATGAGCCCGGCCCAGGCGCCCAGCACGAGAATCGGACCGAACTGGCAGGCGACCAGAAAGCCGATGGCCAGGCCGCTGCCGGTCAGGTGGAGCACGAGCAGCGTGAGGGCGACGGTGGTGAGCCAGGTGCCGACCTGGGAGACCAACTGGCCTACGAAGAACAGTCGGAAGTTCCGCACCCTCAACGAGCTGAACGTCGTCCGCACCGCCTTCCTCACGGCTCGGGCCGGGTCAGGACCAAGGGGCAGGGTACACAGGACACGGCCATGACGACATGAAGGTTAGCACGTCGAACTAACCACCCCGGCCGGGCGACGGTCTGTCCCCACCGGGGCTTCGCCCTCGCCCGACGAGCGGTCAGGTGATCCTTCGGCCTACCAGCGGCGATGTTCTTCACCCGTCACCCTAGCGGGGGCACCCTGCGTTCATCGGCTGGGGCGCCATCCTCGAACCCGACGCCGCCCTCCCACGCCGCTACGCCGTCAGCCGACAAACTCGAAGCGGCCATCACTGACCTTGTCGGCGCGGCGCGGAACTTGACTCATTCGTGTCGGTTCCTAGGCGCCAAGCGCCTAGGGCGATTGCCATGTCATCGGCCCTTCTCGTCGCTAGCGGCCGGCCGGGGCGTAGCCTCGGTGGTGACGCCGCTTGCTCGGCGGTCCCACGATGAGAGGAAGGCCATGCCAGTGGACACGCCGGTCATCCTGAACCGCCATGGCGTCGTCTGCGACGTCGGACCGAAGTTGGCTCCGCTGGCCGACGACCTGGCCGCCGCCGCTCTCGCCCTGGCCCGCCGCTTCTCCGCAGGCGCCACCATGTGGTGCGTCGCCCCCAGGTGGCCATGGCACGCCCACCACGTGGCCGTCGAGTTTGTCCACCCCGTCATCATGGGTTGCCGGGCCCTGCCCGCCGTCGTCAGCGAGGAAGACGACGTGAGCGCCATCCTGCGGGTGCTGGGTCGTCCCGGCGACGTACTGCTGGCCGTCTCCGATGCCGACTGCGCGCCGGTGGCCGACGCCATGCAGCGGGCTCCCGCCTGGGGGCTGTCAACGCTGTGGATGGGAACCGGTCAGCGCCCCGCACCAGGAGCCGCCGACCACGTGCTGTGGGTCGACGGCGGGGGCGACCTGGCGGCCCACGACGGCACCATGGTCCTGCTCTACCACGTGCTGTGGGAGCTGACCCACGTCTGTTTCGACCACCCCGGCCTGCTCGTCCCCGAGCCGGACTGCACCGACGAGGTGTGCGTCACCTGCTCCGACGAGGGTCGGCTGGCCGAGGTGATGACGGTGGTCGATGCCGACGAGGCCCGGGTTCGCACCGCGGCCGGGGTCGAGACCGTCAACACCGCGTTGGTGGACACGGTCGGGCCTCGAGACCTCGTGCTGGTCCACGCCGGTTCGGTCATCTCCATCGTCGAGGCGTCGGCGCCAGCTATGGCCCGGGCCCGGGCGTAGGGGTAAGCGATGAGCCCCGAGACCACCGACTTCCTCTACCCGTTCATCGAGGGCGACGAGCACGACTCGGCCACGCTGCTGGTCGACCTGGCCGCCTCGGCCCGGGCCAAAGAGGCGCAGAGCAGGGCCTTGTGCATTGCCACCCTCGACCGCGACACCGAGATGATCGACGCCGTGGCCAGGGCCATGGCCGAGCGCTTCCGGGCCGGGGGCCAGCTGTTCTGCTTCGGTAACGGTGGTAGCTCGACCGACGCCTGGACCGTGGCCTCGCTCTACTCCCGCCCTCCCTGGGGGGCGGCGCTCCCGGCGCGTTCGCTGGTGGCCGACCAGGCGGTGCTCACCGCTCTGGGCAACGACGTCGGCTTCGATCTGGTGTTCTCCCGCCAACTGATCGCCCATGGCCGCCCTGTCGACATCGCCCTGGGTCTCTCCACCAGCGGGAGCTCGGCCAACCTGCTCAAAGCCTTCGCCCACGCCCACGCCCGGGGCCTGTTGACCATCGGGGTGGCCGGCTACGACGGCGGCCAGATGGCGGTCAGCCCAGATGTGGAGCACTGCCTGGTGGTGCGGTCGGAGAGCGTGCACCGGGTGCAGGAGGTGCAGGCCGCCCTGGCCGTCGAGGTGTGGGCCACGGTACAGCGGGCGATGGGGGAGACGCCGCCTAACGCCGCCACAGATCACGAGAGGCCAAGTTGACAGAGGTCGAGTCGTCGCACGGGCAGGGCACCACGGAGCTGTCGCGCGAAGGGGCGGTGTTCGAGCGCGTTGAGGCGTTCCGCCGCCGCAAGGCGAAGTTCACCGACGAGGTGGTGACGTCGGCCCACGGGGCCGGTGGGAAGGCGTCGGCGGCGCTGATCGACGGGGTTTTCCTCGACGCCTTCCGGCCCAAGGGCGAGACGGTCGCCCCCCAGCCCGACGCCGCCACCCTCCTCCTGCCCTCCGGCGAGCGGCTGGCCTTCACCACTGACTCGTTCGTGGTCAAGCCCTGGCGCTTCCCGGGCGGCTCCATCGGCCACCTGGCCGTCCACGGCACGGTCAACGACCTGGCCGTGATGGGGGCGGTGCCCACCTGGCTGTCGGCCGCCTTCGTATTGGAGGAGGGCTTGGCCGTGGCCGAGCTGCGGTCCGTGGTGGACGACATGGCGGGCGCCGGAAGAGCCGCCGGCGTGCGAATCGTCACCGGCGACACCAAGGTGGTCGAGCGGGGCTCGGCAGACGGCATGTACATCACCACCGCCGGCATCGGAATAATTCCCCCCGGTCGCCAGACGGGCCCGGAACGGGTGAAGGCAGGCGACGTCGTGATCGTGTCGGGCACCATCGCCGATCATGGGATGGCCGTCATGCTGGCCCGGGGCAACCTCAACATCGAGGCCGACATCAGATCCGACACCGCGCCGGTGCACGAGCTGACCGCCGCCCTCTTCGCCGCCGCCCCCTCCACCAGGTGGATGCGGGACCCCACGCGAGGCGGGGTGGGCACCGTCTGCAACGAGTTGGCCCGCGACACCGGCCTGGCCGTCGTGCTCGACGAATCCCTGCTACCCATCGACCCGGCGGTGGGCGGCGCCTGCGACCTGTTGGGCATCGACCCGCTCTATGTGGCCAACGAAGGCAAGCTCCTCGCCATCGTCGCCCCCGACGAAGCCGACGCTGCCATCGCCGCTCTGCGGGGCCACCCACTCGGCGTTCGGGCCACGCGTATCGGCCAACTCCGGGCCGATCCCAAGGGCATCGTCGTCCTCCTCACCAGCTTCGGCGGCACCCGGATCGTCGACATGCTGGTGGGTGACCCCCTGCCCCGGATCTGCTGAAACCGGCGTCGGTGCCCGCCATGGTTGGTGCAGGCGCGCCGGTGCGGCGGCGGCTGCGGGTGACGGGCACCGTGCAGGGCGTCGGCTTCCGGCCCTTCGTCTACCGCCACGCCGTCGCCCTCGGGCTGACGGGCTGGGTCCGCAACGACAGTGCCGGCGTGCTCGTCGAGGTGGAGGGAGACGAGGACACCATCGCCGAGCTGGCCCGTCGGCTCGTCGACGACGCCCCGCCCCTCGCCCGGGTGACGTCGGTGGTGGCGTGTGCCGTCCCGGTCGAGGACGTCCACCACGCCGCCTTCGAGATCCACCAGAGCCATGCCGACGGCCCGGTTGACGTCCCCGTCAGCGTCGACACCGCCACCTGTGCCGACTGCCTGGCCGAGATGTGCGACCCGGCCGACCGCCGCTACCGCTACCCCTTCACCAACTGCACCAACTGCGGCCCCCGGTACACCATCGTCGTGTCGGTGCCCTACGACCGGCCGGCCACGACCATGGCCCCGTTCGCCATGTGCCCGGCGTGCCAGCACGAGTACGACGACCCCGCCGACCGTCGCTTCCATGCCCAGCCCAACGCCTGCCCGGTGTGCGGGCCCAGGCTGCGATGGTGCGGACCGGATGGACGGGTGCGCAGCGAGGGCGATGCCGCGCTCGATGCCGCCGTCACCGCCCTCGGCGCCGGCTCCGTCCTGGCGGTCAAGGGCCTGGGCGGCTACCACCTCGCCGTCGACGCCACCGACGCCGCCGCCGTGGCCGAGTTGCGGCGGCGCAAGGCCAGGGACGACAAGCCCTTCGCTGTGATGGTGGCCGACATCGCCGCCGCCGCCGCGCTGTGCACCCTCGACGACGTGGCCCTGGCGGCGCTGGGGTCGGTGCGCCGGCCGATCGTCCTGGCCCCCCGCCGGCCCGGCCCGGCGCTGGCCGGCGGCGTGGCCCCCGGGCTGCCCGACCTGGGCGTCATGCTGCCGTACACACCCATGCACCATCTGCTGTTGGCCGGCGTGGGCCGGCCCCTGGTAATGACCAGCGGCAATCTGAGTGACGATCCCATCGCCCATGACGACGCCGACGCCGTGGCCCGTCTGGGCTCCATGGTCGACGGCATCCTCACCCACGACCGGCGCATCCACATCCGCTGCGACGACTCGGTGGTCCGGGGCCGTGGTGGCCGGCTGCAGTCGCTCCGACGGTCGCGTGGCTACGCCCCCGAACCCATGGCCCTGCCCGTCGCCGCCCGTCGCCCGGTGCTGGCCGTCGGCGCCGAGCTGAAGAACACGGTGGCCGTGGCCAAGGGGCCCTCGGTGGTGCTGAGCCACCACATCGGCGACCTCGAGCACCTGGCCACCTACCGGTCCTTCCTCCAGGCCATCGACCACCTCTGCCATCTCTGCGGCGCCGTGCCCGAGGTCGTGGCTCATGACCTGCACCCGGAATACCTGTCCACCAAGCTGTCCTACGAGCTCGACCTTCCCAGGGTGGCGGTGCAGCACCATCACGCCCACATCGCCTCCTGCATGGCCGAGCACGGGCGCACGGAGCCGGTGCTCGGTCTGGCCTTCGACGGGCTGGGCTATGGGACCGATGGGACGTTGTGGGGAGGCGAGTTCCTGCTGGCCGACCTGACCGGTTTCCGTCGGGTCGGCCACCTGTTGGCCGTGCCCATGCCCGGAGGGGCGGCGGCCGTCCGCCAGCCGTGGCGCATGGCCGTCTCGTGGATGGAGCGCAGCCTCGGCGCCGACGAGGCCGCCCGGCGGGGGAGCACGCTCGACCCGCGGACGCCGGCCCTGCTGGCCCTGATCGACAGCGGTACCGCGCCCCTCACCAGCAGCATGGGACGGTTGTTCGACGGCCTCGCCGCCCTCCTGGGCGTCCGCTCCCGGGTGACGTACGAGGCGCAGGCCGCCATCGAACTGGAGGCGTGGGCCGCCAACGTGCCCCGGTCGGCCGCTCCCGACTACCCGACGACGGTCGATCGCAGCCGCGACGTTCCCATTCTCGACCCGTCGCCCCTGGTGGCGGCCGTCGTCGCCGACATGGACGCGGGCGTCGACCGTTCCCTCATCGCCGCCGGCATCCACCAGGGACTGGGTGCGGGTGCCGTCGCACTGGCCACCGACGTGGCCCGGGCCGAAGGGGTCGACACCGTCGCCCTGTCAGGCGGTGTGTTCCAGAACGCCCGGCTCACCGACGTGATCGAGCAGGGCCTCCACGACCAAGGCCTGCGCGTGCTCGTGCACGAGCTCGTGCCCACCAACGACGGTGGCATCAGCCTGGGCCAGGCGGCGGTGGCGGCGGCAACCGAGGCGTCCCAGGCGTAGGGGGGACGATGGCCCGGGGCGGTCGTGCTCACGTCGTCCCGCTACGACGAAGGGCCGTCCTCGGACTGGCGGCTCGAGCTTTGCGAGGCGCGGCTGGCGGCGTCAGCCGCGGCAGCGGCCCCGTCGCACGACGTCCCCGACAAGCCGACGAGATAACAGGCGATGGGGGCGGCCCAGCGTTGCGAGGCATGGGCGGCGACCTTGGCCACCGCCAGCAGGCTTTCGACCAGGGCAGGGGTAGGTGGTTCGACGTCGAGCTCCCGGGCGAAGGCCTCGATCCAGTCTGTGGCGCCGGTGGTCGGTGGCGTCGGGACAGGTTCGGTCACCACGTTCTGGTCGCCTTCACCGCCGGCAAGCTATCGCCGCCACCGCCCAGGGCCCGGGTAGCCTTGCCGGGCATACGACATGGAGGTCTGCGACGTGGTCAGCGACGAGGAGCGGGTCCTGAGGGTCGAGCAGCTCAAAGACATCATAGAGATGATCAGGCCGGCGGTGCGGGCCGACGGCGGTGATCTCATGCTGGTCGATGCCGACGTCGAGACGGGGGTTGTGCAGGTCCAGCTGCAGGGGTCCTGCAGCAGCTGCGCCATCAGCGCCACCACCCTGCAGGCGGGCGTGAACCGCATCATGAAAGACCGCTTGCCGTGGGTGACCGAGGTGATCGGCGGACTGGACGAGTCCATCGACGCCGAGGAGAGCGCCGCTCTCGGACGCGGGGGTTACGTCCCCCAACTCTGATCGGCCGCCCTTGCGACGGTCGACGCTACGGGCAGTTCACCTGGTCGTTCGTGCCCTTGGCGGCGACGGTGGTCGTGGTTGTGGTGGTGGTCGAGCCGCCGGAGAGCGTCGTCGGCGGGCCCGACGGCCGGCCGGTGCTGGACGTGCTGTTCAGCCCGGGCCAGGTGGCCCCGACGACCAAGACGATGGAGCTGCCCTTCAGGCCCGGGTCGACGGCCGAGCCGGCGCCGGAAACCAGAGCGGCGAGTGTGGCCGCCGTGGTCCGCAGCTCTCGGGGCGCCAGCACCCGTACGAGAGGAGGTGGCGGCCCTTGGGCCAGGGCTACGGTGGCCGGGATGCCGGCGTTGGCCAGGTCCTGGCGGGCTTGTTCGGCCGCACCGGGCGTCGAGGCGTTTCCCACGATGCGGACCGAGACGCCCTCGGCCAGTGCGGAGAGGGCGGGCGGACGACCCGAGAACCGGGTCGCCCCGCCTGTGCCCGGGTTGGCCAGCGCCCCTTGGGCCCGGCCGCCGAAGGCCGACAGCACGGCGTCCGCCGATGGCTCGTCGAGCCGTTCGACGTCCTGACCGTCGATCTGGGCGTCCACCACCGGGAGCACCGACCAGGACACGGCATCTGTGCCCGAGGACGCGAAACGACGTCCGAGCCTGCCCATCTCGGCGGTGCCGAGGCCCTGGTCGACCGTGAGGTTGGGGGCGACAGAGCCGATGAGCTGGTTCAGGGTGGACGGGTTGGCCAACCCATGTGTGACGGCCAGTTCGACCACCCGACGCAGGAAGTCCTGCTGGCGCACGATGCGGCCCCGGTCGTCGGTCAGGTCGTCGCGCCAGCGGCCGTCCTGGAAGTACTGGAGATGGCGGGACCGCACCAGCGCCAACGCCGCCGTCCCCTGCAGCGGGGTGCAACCCGCCTGTTCGACGTTCAGCCCGGTGTTGGCGTCCCGCACCGGAGTGGGAAAGTAGAACGGCACCGGGCCGACGGTGTCGACCACCTTCTGGAAGCCCACGAAGTCGACCTGGACGTAATGGGAGGCGGCGATGCCCAGGTCGTCCCGCAGCGTCTTGAGCAGCACGGCCGGCCCGTTGTCCAGAGCTGAGTTGATCTTGGCTGATCCGTGGACTCCTGAGATCGGCACGTACAGATCGCGGTGGATCGACAGGACCTGAGCCTTTCTGGCCCCGGGGTCGACGTGCACCACCATCAGCGTGTCGCTGCGCTGTCCCCCGACCACAGACGGGTCGCCATACTTCTGCCGGGCGGCCTTGTCTGTGAAGTTGCGCGAGTCCGAGCCGGCTAGCACCAGGTTGAAGGGCTGCCCCGGTGCTTCGTCGATGAGCGGCGCCGAGCCGGCCGCGCCCGCCGGCGCGCTGGGCAGCGCCACGCGGTGGATCTGGTCCAGCCGGTAGCGGGCGTAGCCGTAGACAGCCCCGGTGCCTAGCACCACCGTGGCCAGGAGCACGTCGATGCAGATCAGGGCGCGACTGACCCCCCGGTGGGTACGCCAGGGCGGTCGTGGGTGCGGGCCGGTCGGTATCATGGTCGTGGTGTCGCTCCGGCGGCACTCGACCCGCCGCACCTGACCGTACTGCGGCCGCGACCCTTTGCTCCGGCACCCTGCCTGCCCCGTTTACCGCCCAGAGGCGCGGACTGGGGCACTACAGTCCACGGCGCCTGGCGGCGTGGCCGAGTGGTTCAGGCAGGGGCCTGCAAAGCCCCCTACGGCGGTTCGATTCCGCCCGCCGCCTCAGACAGAAGCGCGCTCACAATCCTCGCCGTTCCAGCGCCCGACTTCGAGATCGCCCACCGACGGCAGCACCGCCTCCGGCGCCCCGACCTGAAGGGACGAGCAGCATGCCTACAGGTCAGGGGCGACGGCAGACGGCCTGCTACTTGGCCTTCTCCGCTGCCTCCTGCTGGACCTCTTTCTCCTGGGCCTTGACCTCATGGGCCTTCGCCTCGGTCCGGGCCTCGGTGGCCTCCCGCTCAGCCTCGCCCTTGTCGGCCTGCGCCCCGCCCTCACGCTGCAGGTCGGGGTTGTCGGTCAGGTCACCGATGCCCTCTTTGACCTTGCCCTTGGCCTCTTCGAATGTACCCATATCAGTTCTCCTTGCTCCTCGAGTGTTGCGCCGCCGCCCCGGTCGCTCCGGCAACGCCCGGGCACAGTGGCCCGCAAACCGCAACCGATCGCGCACCTACCCCTGCATCCTCGACTGGCAAACGTCTACCGGGGCTTCGCC
The DNA here is from genome assembly GCA_038232515.1 of Acidimicrobiales bacterium. Taxonomy (GTDB): domain Bacteria; phylum Actinomycetota; class Acidimicrobiia; order Acidimicrobiales; family JAUJNH01; genus JBBSHS01. Next base: position 3,982 of record JBBSHS010000043.1, on the reverse strand, counting down.
CCCGCCCGACGAGCAGTTCACCCCAGGGCCTACGGGCGGCGATGTTCTTCACCCGCACCCTGAGCGCAGTCGCCCTGCGTTGGCGGGCTGGCTGTCACCCTCGAACCCGACCCGGCTCGTAGGCGCCAAGCGCCTAGGCGCTGGCGTCCGTGACGCGTCTATCTGCCCGCGCCGTGGTCAATAACCGTCGAGACGCCGGGCCAGCCACCGGGCGTCGTCGACGGCCGCGCCCTGGTGGTCGTTGTTGAAGTAGGCGTAGACGTCGCATCCCTGTTGGAGCCAGGCTCCCAGCCGGTCGGCCACCTGCCCGAGGCGGCCCTCGCCGTAGCGGCCCCAGTACTTGCGTTCGAGGGCTTCGGGGCCGTGGAAGCGGACATAGGCCCAGTCCGCGGTCAGCTCCCATGGGTGATCGGCCAAGAGATCGTGCAGGCACAGAGCGGCTCCATGGCGACGCAGCACGTCGAAGACGTCGTCATGGAGCCAGGAGGCATCCCTCAGCTCGACTGCCCACCGCATTGTCCTCGGGGCGACCGACAGGAACTCGTCGAGGCGCTCGGTGTTGCGCCTCCAGTGGGGTGGCAGTTGCACCAGGTTCGGGCCGAGGGCAGCACCGAGACGCTGAGCCCGGTCGACGTGGTTGGGCAGCCACGATGCCGCGTCGCGCAGCTTCATGCGGTGCGAGCCGAACCCCCCGACCTTGAGCGCGTACGTGAAGCCGGGAGGGGCCTGGGCGGCCCACCCCTCGACCGTCGACGGGGGCGGGAGCCGGTAGAACGTGTTGTTGATCTCGACGGTGTCGAAAAGCCCGGCGTAATGCTCGAACCACCGGCGTTGCCCGAGTTCGGCGGGGTACACGATGCCCCGCCAGTGGCGGTACATCCAGCCTGAGCAGCCCACCCGCGCCCGGCCCGGGCGGTCCCGCCCGGCACCACTCCCGCGCCGCGCCGGCGCGCCCATGGCGTCGCCTTCGGACGTCGACATGAGGATGGTCTACCCAGCGGCGCACGCCGCTGGCGCCGGTTCCTCCCGGAGCGGCCCGGGCTCCCCTTGGTGTGAGAGCGTCGTGCGGTTGGGAACAAGCGGGCGATGAACGATTCTCGGGCTGGGGTGCTCTTCGACGTCGACGGCACGCTTGTTGATACCAACTACCTCCACACCGTGGCGTGGGCGCGCGCCTTCGACGATGCCGGCGAGTGGGCCCCCATGAACGCCATCCACCGGCTGGTGGGCATGGGCAGCGACAGACTTGTCGACAAGGTCCTCGGCCACGGGTCCGACGAAGTCGCGCAGGCCTACAAGCACCGCTTCCAGGAGCTGATGGGAGACGTCAAGCCCTTCCCGGCCGCGGCCGAGTTGTTGGCCCACGTCCACCAGGCCGGGCTGGCGGTGGTGCTGGCCACTTCGTCGCCGAGCGCCGATCTCGAAGTCTTCGAGAAGCTCCTGGCTGCCGATGACGCCATCGACGCCCGTACCACGGCCGACGACGTCGAACAGTCCAAGCCGGGCCCCGACGTGTTCCTCGCCGCCCTGCGAGCCGGGTCCATCGACCCCGGCCTGGCCCTGGTGGTGGGGGACAGCGTATGGGATGTCGAAGCGGCACGAGCCGCCGGTCTGGGGTGCGTGGCGGTGGAGACGGGAGGGTTCAGCCGGCACGAGCTCGGCGAAGCGGGCGCCGTCCACGTCTACCGCGACGTGGCCGAGGTCCTGGCCCAGTTCCGTACCGGACCGCTCGCTCGGCTCCTGTGACCCATGGCGGCGACCACACTGTGGTCGATGGGCCATTCCAGTGGCGGGCCGGTCTTCGTCCGGTCGACGGTTCGACGTCGCCGTTCACGCGTCCGGGAGAGAGTGCCCGCCCTCAGGTAGAGGGGCGGGGCCCGCCTTGCCCAGCCCGAGCAGGGCGGCGCCGATGAGGAGGCCAGCGCCGAGCAGATAGACAGAAACGATGCCGATACGGTCGGCGAGGATGCCCCCGGCGACGATGCTGAACATGCGGCCCGTCTGCCACACGATGTCGAAGAAGGCGAAGACCCGACCCCGGAGCCGGTCCGGGACGGTCGTCTGGAGAACGGAGTTGTAGGTCACGTTGCCGGTCGACGTGCCCACCCCGTACACGGCCAGAGCGCCGAGCGACACCGGGTAGCTGGTCGAGGCGGCCAGGGTGAGGTCGACAGCGCCCCGCAGCAGATAGGGACCGAAGAGCCAACCCGGTCGGCGCACGTTGCCGACGAAGCGCAACAGGACGAGCGGGCCGAACCCGGCGCCGACCCCGATGGCCCCGATGAGCAGTCCGAAGCGACCGGCGCCGACGTGCAGGCGGCGTTCGGCCAGCACGACCAGCAGCGCGGAGGTGGCGCCGGCGGACAGGGCAGCCAAGGCCTGAACCGCGGACAGGGTGCGAAGGAACCGGTCCTGGCGGATGGCCCGCAGTCCCTCCACGATGTCGGCCAGGTGGCGGCCGGGGGTGTGGTCGGCCGGTGCGGGCAGCGTGAGCCCGGTGAGCAGGCTGGCCGACACCGCATAGGAGACGGCGTTCAGGGCGAAGGCGGGACCGGCACCGGCGAAGGCGACGAGGCCGCCGGACGCCGGTGCCAGGGCGATCTGGGAGAGCACGGCCGCCGACCACACCACCGAGTTGGCGCCCACCACGTTCTCAGGCCCCACCAGTGAGGGCACCACGCTGGACGCCGCCGGGTTGAAGAACACAGACAGCGCCGAGAGTGCGAAGGCAGCCCCGTAGATGGCGGCCAGGTTGCCGTGCGAGGCGGCCAGGGCGGCGGCGATGGCCGCCCGGCCGACATCGGCCACGACCATGACCCTGCGTCGTGGCCACCGGTCGACCGCCGCCCCGGCGACGAACCCGAAGGCCAGGACGGGGACGACCTCGAACACCACAGTGCCCCCGACCCGCAGCCCCGACCCGGTGAGGCGGTAGACCAGGATGACCAAGGCCACCGAGTTGAAGGTGTCCCCCCACTGGCTCACCGTACGGGCCACGAAGAACCGCCGGAACTCGGGTTGTCGCCATGCCCCAGCCAGGCCGGACGTTGAGGATTCTTGCCGGCGCCGGCGGCGGAGGAACGGGCTTCGTCGCTCCTTGGCGTCGCTCACCGTCTCAGTCTCCCGCTTTCCGGTCAGCGCGCCGGCGGCCGCCAAACCTCATCAAGCTCATTGGCAACATCAGCCACAAGAGGCGGGGTCGGCACGACGCAGGCGCCTAGCATCCCGACGCAACATGGCGAGGATCACTCCTACGAAGGCGAGGCGGGCCCTCCGGTTGCTCGGGGTTCTCACCGTCGCCCTTTCCGTCAACGCCCTGGCGGCGGCGCCTGCGCCGGCTGACTCCGTCACCGACAAGCAGGCCGAAGCCAACCGCATCGCCGCCCAGATCGACGCGCTGGGCGCCAAGGAGTCGGCTCTGGCCGAGCAGTACGACGGCAATGTGCTCCAGGAACAGCAGGTGACGACGCGGGTGGCGGATGCCCAGGTGCGCCTGGACAGGACGGCGGCCCAGGCCGCCCAGGCGGGGGCCGTGCTGCGGGGCCGGGCCATCGACACCTACGTCAGGGGGGCCGTGACCCCCGATCTCACCACCCTGGCCCGGGCTGAGGCCAAGGGTACCGACCCACTGCTGGCCGTGCAGTACGCGCACACGCTCGCTTCGTCCGATGCCAATGCCCTCGACCAGGTGCGGGCCGCCCACCTGAACGTGGCCGACGAGCGTGCGGCGCTGGAGTCGGCCCAGCGCCAGGCCCGGTCGTCGGTGGCGGCCGTGGACGAGGCCCGCGGTGCGGTGGTGGCGGCCCAGGCCCAACTCGAGCAGACCCTGGCCCAGGTCAAGGGGCAGTTGGGTGACCTGGTGGCCCAGGCCCAGGCCCAACGCGAGACGGCGGTCACCGCCGCCGCCCAGGCGGCGCTGGCTGCCGCCCAGCAGCAGGCCCAGCAGCCGGCCCAGCAGCAGGCCCAGCAGCCGGCCGCCCGC
>JBBSHS010000042.1:0-22302 GCA_038232515.1 Acidimicrobiales bacterium | reverse complement strand
CCACGCCACGGAGGCGATCATGCAGTCGAGCATGCCCCGGGGAGTGACGCCGGCGCTTCGGCAACGGCGGTAGATCCGTACAGCAGCCTCGAAGTCGGCGGTCGCGTCGAAGGTGAGCAGTTGGAACCGGAGCAGCAGCCGCCGCAGGTCAGCCTCCCGTTCGCCGTTGCGTGCCCCGGCCAGGACCTCCATCACCACGGGCTCGCTGACGGCGATCGGGCCGTCGGCGGCGATCAGGTCGGACAGGCGATGATCCACGGCGCTCCGGGTGGCCCGGTCATATTCGACCCATGCGGAGGTATCGGCCAGGATCACCCATTTCCCGAGGGTTGCGTGTCGGCCGGGGTCTCGACGACCGCATGTGCGCCGCGCATGGCCAAGGCCTCTTCACGTGTCATGGGCTGGCCGGTCAGGTGGCGCAGGGCCAGTTCGACGACCTCTGTCTTGGTGCGGAGGCCGTAACGATCCATGATGGCGCGGACGTAGGTGTCCTCGATCTCGATGTTGGTACGGACGCGGGACATACGCTGATCGTACACCATGGGTGTAGAGGACGTGTACCGAGGGCTGCCGCTGGGCGGCAGCCGGACGACCTCTCCCCGGGGCATTTCTCCTACGCCGGTAGTGGAATAGACTGTCGGCGTGGCCACTCCGCTGTTCGAAATCGAGGGACTCCACGTCTGCGTCGAGGGCGTCGAGATCCTGAAGGGTGTCGACCTGACCATCGGCGAGGGCGAGATCCACGCTTTGATGGGGCCCAACGGGTCGGGCAAGTCCACGTTGGCCAACACGCTGCTGGCCAACCCCGAGTACGAGGTCACGGCCGGTCGGATCCGGTTCAAGGGTGAGGACATCACCAGCTGGCCGGTCGACGTGCGGGGCAAGTCCGGCATCTTCCTGGCCTTCCAGTACCCCGAGGAGATCCCCGGCGTGCCGGTGCGCCAGTTCCTGCGCCAGGCCCTGTCGGCCCGCAAGGGCATCGACGACCTCTCGGTGCTGGAGACCCGCCTGGCCATCATGGACTGGATGAAGCGCCTGGGCATGGACCCCTCGTTCGGCGACCGCTACCTGAACGAGGGTTTCTCCGGTGGCGAGAAGAAGCGCAACGAGATCCTGCAGATGGCGGTGCTCGAACCCGACGTGGCCATCCTCGACGAGACAGACTCAGGGCTGGACATCGACGCCCTGCGCATCGTGGCCAAAGGGGTCAACGAGGTGCGGGCCAGCCGGCCCGACCTGGGTGTTCTGCTCATCACCCACTACCTCCGCATCCTCGACGAGCTGGCCCCGGACCGGGTGCACATCCTGGTCGACGGCCGGGTGGTCGACTCCGGTGGCATCGAGCTGGCCCGCCGGCTGGAAGAGGAGGGCTACGACAGCTGGAGGGCCACGTGAGCACGCTCCGCTCCGACCCCTTGGCCGTCGAGGCCGTCAAGAAGGACTTCCCCATCCTGGAGCAGCGGGTGCACGACACCCGGCTCGTCTATCTCGACTCGGCATCGTCGTCGCAGAAGCCCCAGGTGGTCATCGACGCCATGAGCCGCTACTACGAGACCACCCACGCCAACATCCACCGGGGCGTTTACGCCATCGCCGAAGAGGCCACCCGGTTGTATGAGCAGGCTCGCACCAAGACCGCCGCCTTCATCGGGGCACCGTCGGCGCGGGGCGTGGTCTTCACCAAGAACGTCACCGAAGCCTTCAATCTGGTCGCCTACAGCTGGGGCCGGGCCAACCTGGGGCCGGGCGACGCCGTGCTCCTCAGCGAGGTCGAGCACCACGCCAACCTGGTCCCCTGGCTCATGCTCAAAGAAGCAATCGGCATCGAGCTGCGCTTCATACCCATGGCCGAGGACTACAGCCTCAACCTCAACGAGCTCGACCGGTTGGTCGATGGGGCCAAGCTGGTCAGCGTCACAGCCATGTCCAACGTCCTGGGCACCATGCCGCCTCTCGAGCGCATCGGTGCCGCCGCTCATGCCGCCGGTGCGCTGTTCATGGTCGACGGCGCCCAGTTGGTGCCCCACGTGCCCACCGACGTGCAGAAGATCGGCTGTGACTTCTTCGGCTTCACCGGCCACAAGATGCTGGGCCCCACGGGCATCGGCGCCCTCTGGGCCCGCGAGGAGCTGCTCGAGGCCATGCCCGCCTTCCTGGGCGGAGGCGAGATGATCCGCGACGTGCGCCTCGACGGCTGGACCCCCACCGAGATCCCCTGGAAGTTCGAGGCCGGCACCATGCCCATCGCCGAAGCTGTCGGCTTGTCCGTGGCCATCGACTACCTGGACAACCTGGGCATGGAAGCGGTCCGGGAGCACGAAGTGGCGCTGACCGCCTACGCCCTGCGCTCGCTGACCGAGCGGTTCGGCGACGACCTGCGCATCTACGGGCCCAGCGAGCCGGCCATGCGGGGTGGGGTGATCTCGTTCTCCTACAAGGACATCCACCCCCACGACATCTCACAGGTACTGGATGAGAACGGCGTGTGCGTCCGGGCGGGCCACCACTGCGCCAAGCCCCTGATGCGCCGGCTGGGGGTGGGGGCCACGGCCCGCGCCTCTCTGTACGTGTACAACGACGAAGCCGACGTCGACGCCATGGCTGACGCTCTGGTCGCCGCCGACAAACTCTTTGCCCGTTGATGTCCGCCTTCGCTCAGAAAGGGGGCTGACCGATGGCCAGCCTGGAAGACCTCTACCGAGAGATCATCCTCGACCACTACCGCAACCCCCGGAACCGGGGCGAGCTGCCGGTGCCGCCGGCCACCGTGGTCGAGGGCTTCAACGCGCTGTGCGGCGACGAGGTGCTCGTCTATCTCGACGTCGAGGAGGGCCAGGTGTCCGACGTCAAGATCTCCGGACAGGGGTGCTCGATCAGCCAGTCGTCGGCGTCGATGATGAGCTCGGCCGTCAAGGGCAAGACCATCGCCCAGGCCCGCGACCTCATCCGTGCCTTCAAGGGCCTCATGTCGATCCACGAGCAGTCCCTCGGGGGCGACGGCGCCGGGGGCGACGGCGCCGAGCCCGACGACGAGGGCACCGCCGTTCCCGGTGTGCAGCTGGGCGACCTCGAGGCCCTGCAGGGCGTGGTCAAGTTCCCGGTGCGCATCAAGTGCGCCACGCTGTCGTGGAACACCCTGGCCCAGGGCCTGGACGAGGTGACCGCACCCACGACAGGTTCGTGACGAGGCCGGGCCCAACCTGCCCCCGCGGACTCCGGGCTGCTAGGAATCAGCCGTGGCCTCGGCCGTCGCTGCCGTCCTGACCCGGCCGTACTGGCCGGGCGTACTCGCCCGCTGGTCGCTCGATCCCTTTGCGCTGCTCCTGGTACTGGCCGTCGGCGCCGCCTACGCCTGGGGCTGCCGGCAGGCGGCGTCCTCAGGCCGGCCGGTTCCCCGGTCGTGGACCGTGTACTTCGGCGCCGGGCTGGCCGTGCTGACGGTGGCGTTGTGCTCGCCCCTCGACGCCTACGCCGACACGCTTTTCAGCGTGCACATGTCCCAGCATCTGCTCCTGGAACTGGCCGTCCCTCCCCTGCTGCTGCTGGGCAACCCCACCGCTCTGGCCATCCGGGCCCGGCCGCGGCTGCGCCAGGCGCTGCGCCACCCCGTCGTGCACGCCGTCGGTCATCCGCTGGTGGGATGGTTGGCGCTGCCGGCGGCCAACTGGGGAGCCCACTGGAGCCCTCTGTACGACGCCGCCATCCGTTCGAATCCGCTGCACGCCGTCGAGCACGGGGTGTTCCTCACCGCCGGCCTGTTGTTCTGGACGCCGATCCTCGGGCGCCCGGCCGCCGGCCGCACGCTGCCCCATGGGGTGCGGATGATCTACATCCTGCTGGCCGCGCCCCTGGAGACGTTCCTGGCCTTCGCCATCTTCTCCGAGAGCCGGGCCCTGTACCCCGCCTATGCGGCGGTGCACCGGACCTGGGGGCCGTCCGTGCTGGCCGACCAGCGGGCCGGCGCCGCCGTCATGTGGGTGGTGGGCGACGCCGGCCTCGTCCTCGCCCTGCTGCTCACAGCCGCGGCCTGGATGCGCCACGAGGAGCGCATCACGGCCATGCTCGAGGCGGCCGAGGATGCCGCCGCCGCCCAACCGGGCCCGAGCGGCACCCTGAGCGGGAGACAGGGCCCGAGGGAGGTGCCGAGCCCGTGACCCGAGGCCGCGCCGTTGGCCTGGCGGCCGGCACCGTTGCCGTGCTCGCCGCCGGGTGCGCCGGTCAGGTCGGCGGCCCGCCACGGGGGGCGACCCGCCAGAGCCACGAGACCGCCGCGCTGTGGAACGACTTCGTGTGGGTGGCGCTGGCCGTCGGGCTGCTGGTCTACGGCCTGATCATCTGGTCCGTCGTCCGCTACCGCAGACGCAGGGACGACGACGGCAGTGTGCCTCCCCAGATCCACTACAACATCCCGCTCGAAGTGGTCTACACCGCCGTCCCCATCGTCGTGGTGGCCATCCTCTTCGGCCTGACGGTGCGGGGCCAGACCCGCATCGACCACGTGGCGGCCAGGTCACCGGCCCGGGTCGTGCGGGTCGAGGGATTCCAGTGGGGCTGGCGCTTCACGTACCTCAACGACGGTGTGTCCGTCCTCGGCAACACCACGTCGTCGGATCCCGAGCTGGCCCTGCCCGTCGGCCAGGACGTCCGATTCCTGGTCACCTCGGATGACGTCATACATTCCTTCTTCGTGCCCGGCTTCCTGTTCAAGCGCGACGCCATCCCCGGGATGGTCAGCACGGTGGACATGCACCCGACGGCCATCGGCTCCTACGGCGGCCACTGCGCCGAGTTCTGCGGCCTCTACCACTCCAGGATGAACTTCCACGTGAACGTCATGAGCGATGCCGATTTCGGGACCTGGCTGGTCCAGCACCGGACAGGAGCATCGGGATGACGCTCCTCAGCGAACGGCCGGACGAAGCGCCGGCACCGCCGCCGGCGGAGGGGGAGTCGGGCGGGGTCGTCACGTGGCTCACCACGGCCGACCACAAGAAGATCGGCATTCTCTACATGGTCACGGCCATGGTGTTCTTCCTCCTGGCCGGGGCCCTGGCCGAGATGATGCGCTCCGAGCTGGCCCGGCCCGGGCTGCAGTTCATGGGGGAGCAGACCTACAACGAGCTGTTCACGATGCACGGCACGATCATGATGTTCCTGTTCGCAGGGCCATTCGCCTTCGGTCTGGCCAACTACCTGGTGCCGCTGCAGATCGGCGCACCTGACATGGCCTTTCCGCGCCTCAACATGCTCTCCTACTGGCTGTACCTGGGCGGCGGCCTGATCCTGGTCTCCAGCTTCCTGTCCGACCGGGGAGCCGCCGCCTTCGGTTGGTTCGGCTACGCCCCCTTGTCGGGCCCGGTGCACTCGCCGGGAGCCGGGCCCGATCTTTGGATCGTCGGCCTAGCCCTCACCGGCTTCTCGGGCATCTTCACCGCCGTCAACATCGTCACGACGGTGGTGTCGCTGCGGGCTCCGGGCATGACCATGTTCCGCATGCCCATCTTCACCTGGAACATGCTGGTCACCAGCTTCCTGGTGCTGTTGGCCTTCCCCACCCTGACAGCCGCCCTGTCGATGCTGTGGGCCGACCGCCATCTCCACGCCCACTTCTTCGACCCGGCGGGAGGCGGCTCACCCATCCTGTGGCAGCACCTGTTCTGGTTCTTCGGCCATCCCGAGGTCTACATCCTCGTGCTGCCCTATTTCGGGGTGGTCACCGAGATCTTCCCGGTGTTCAGCGGAAAGCCGGTGTTCGGCTACAAGGGCCTGGTTCTGGCCACGCTCGCCATCGGCGGCCTGTCGCTCGGGGTGTGGGCCCACCACATGTTCGCCACCGGAGCCGTGCAGGTTGACTTCTTCTCGGCCAGCTCCATGCTTATCTCCGTTCCCACCGGGGTGAAGTTCTTCAACTGGATCGGCACGATGTGGAAAGGCAAGCTCCGCTTCGACACCCCGATGCTGTTCTCCATCGGCTTTCTGCTGATGTTCCTGATCGGCGGTCTCTCGGGCGTGATGCTGTCCTCCCCTCCCATCGACTACCACGTGACCGACACGTACTTCGTCGTGGCCCACATGCACTACGTGCTGTTCGGAGGGTCGGTTTTCGCTCTGTTCGCCGGCGTGTACTACTGGTTCCCCAAGTTCACCGGCCGCCTCCTGGGCGAGGGCTGGGGCAAGGTGCACTTCTGGCTCATGTTCGTGGGCTTCAACCTCACCTTCTTCCCACAGCACGAGCTCGGGCTCGAGGGAATGCCCCGCCGCTTCGCCGACTACAGCGCCCACGCCGGCTGGACGACGCTCAACGAGCTGTCGACGGCCGGGGCCTACCTGCTGGGCCTGGCCATGCTGCCGTTCCTGTGGAACGTCTGGCACACCCTGCGCACCCAGCCTGCCAGTCAGGCCGGCGACGACCCTTGGGGCGGTCACACCCTGGAGTGGGCCACCACGTCCCCGCCCCCCACCTACAACTTCGAACGGCTCCCCCGTATCCGCTCCCAACGCCCGGTGTGGGACCTCGACCACCCCGACCACCCGGACCACCCGGACCACCTGGGCCACGACGGCGGCCGGCCTGAGAGTGCCGGAGCGACGGCGACGGCGACCGACCAGGGTCAGGGCTGAGGAGCAGGCCCGTGCGCGTCGAGCGGCTCATCTTCCTGGGCAGCGCCCTGTTTCTCCTGGCCGGCGCCATCGGCTACGCCGTCCTCACCGGCGAGCGGGTCGGCACGGTGATGCTGGGCCTCGGAGGCGGCGCCTGGCTCCTGCTGTGGGGTTACCTGACCATGGTCGGCCGGCACACCGGCGAGCGACCCGAGGACCGCGACACGGGCACCTTCGCCGAGGGCGCCGGTCCTGTCGGCTGGTTCCCCCACTCCAGCATCTGGCCACTCGTCCTCGGTCTGGGCGCCACCCTGGTGGGGATGGGACTGGTCTACGGGCCATGGTTCGCCATCCTCGGCGGCCTGCTGGTGTTCACCGGCGTCGTGGGCCTCGCCATCGAATCGCAGTCCCGCACCCGGACACCGGAGTAGCGCTCCCCGCCGTCTCAGTCGCCGCCGGTGCGGATACGGATGTCCTTGTTGGGGCGGACCGGGTCGGCGCCCACGTTGTCGTCATCGGCCAGGGAATCCGGCTCGTCGACGTGTTCCACCACCATCCGGCCCTCGGCGTCTCGGCCTATGACCGCGCTGCCCGGTTGGCGGATGGGGCGCACCCGACCGGCCGACAGGTCACGGCAGATCCGCCGGACGACCAGGAACACGATGACGGGCACGGTGAAGATCGCCACCTGCAACATGCGGATGATGGTGTTAAACGACAGGTGGAACGTCGTGGCCAGGATGTCGGTGGCCGAGCCGAGCAACAGTATCGAGTAGAAGGCGAGCGTGGCCGACCCCAGAGCGGAGCGCACGGGCCGGTCCCGCGGGCGGTCGAGGAGGTTGTGCGGCTCGTGGTCGTGGGTCAGCCGGGCCTCGAGCCACGGCCACACCGCCAGCATCGTGAAGGTGATGCCGGGCAGCACCACGGCAGGGAAGAACAGGTTCGAGATGGTGACGTGGAAGACGCGGATCTCGACGTTGGGGAACATCCTCAGGGCGCCGTCCAGCCATCCCATGTACCAGTCCGGCTGTGAACCGGCCGACACCGCCGCCGGCTTGTAGGGCCCGTAAAGCCAGATGGGGTTGATCTGGGCAAGGCCACCGAGCAGGGCCGTGAAGGCGCTCACCGCGAACAGCAGACCGGTCGACTTCATCCCGTAGGTGGGCCACATCCGGCTGCCGGTGATGGTGTCCTCGGACTTGTCCCGCCCTGGGAAGTCGGTGTGCTTCTGGCGCCAGAGAATGGCGAGGTGAGCGGTCAGCAGGGCGGCGATGGCAGCCGGGACGAGGAGCACGTGGATGATGTAGAGCCGGCTGAGGATCGACGCCGCCGGGAACTCGCCCCCGAACAGCAGAGATCCGAGCCACGGGCCCAGGAACGGTATCGACAGGATGATGGCGTTGGCGATGCGCAGTCCGGTGCCGGACAGAAGGTCGTCGGGTAGTGAGTAGCCGGCGAAGCCGTTGACGATGCCCAGGACCAACAGGCTCACGCCGATGACCCAGTTGATCTCACGGGGGCGCCGGAAGGCGCCGGTGAAGAAGACCCGGCACAGGTGCACGACGATGGCACCGAGGAAGATCAAGGCGGCCCAGTGGTGCATCTGGCGCATCACCATGCCGGCCTTGACCTTGAAGCTGATCTCGATGACCGACTTGTAGGCCTCGCTCATCTGCACGCCCCGCAACGGGACATAGGTCCCGTGGTAGACGACGGCCCGCTCGGACGGGGCGAAGAAGAACGTCAGGTAGACGCCGGTCCCCAGCAGGAGCAGGAACGCGTAGAAGGCCAGCTCGCCGAACATGAACGACCAGTGGTCGGGGAAGACCTTGTCTAGAGCCGACTCGGCGAACTTCGACATGCCCAGGCGGTCGTCCACCCAGCGCGGGGCCCGACTGATGACACCGCCCCGGCGTCGGGAGGGACCATCCTCCTCCACGGTCGGCCCCACTTCGGGGCGGCGATCGCGGCCGGAGCCGTTCACGTCCGGTTCCAGAACGATGGGCCCACCGGCTCGGTGAAATCGGACTGGGCCACCAGATATCCGTCGGGGGAAAGGGCCAGAGGCAGCTGGGGCAGCGACCGGGCGGCGGGCCCGAAGACGGGTCGGCAGCCGTCGAGCACGTCGAAGGTGCTCTGGTGGCAAGGGCACAGCAGCTCATGGGACGGCCGGGTATTGCCGTCCGCCTTGTACAGCCCCACCGGGCAACCGGCATGGGTGCAGATCTTGGAGTAGGCGACGAGGCCGTCGACGCTCCAGGTGGCCCGGCCTTTGCGGACGACCTGTCTGGCGCTGCCGATGTTGATGAGCACCACCTGGGAGTCGGCCTGGGTCTGCGGGTCGTCGCCGGTGCCTTCGGGGAACACGGTGAGGATGTTGTCCACGCCGAGGTCCGACGGACGCACCGGCGTGCCGTCCAGTTGCACCAGGCGCCTGCCTCTGGCCCACGACGTGCGCTTGAGGGCGTGGCCCGGGGAGGGGCCCAGCGAAGCGATGGGGAAAATGGCGGCGAGGCCCAGAGATCCTCCGGCTAGGGCTGCCATCTTGACGAGGAACGTGCGCCGGAACATGCGGTCACCCCCCCGGGCGAAGGCCTCGCCCACTCCCTCCCGGGCGCCGGTCGAGGATTCGTGCGGCGTCCGGGAGGCCGTGACGGGGGCATTGGGCAGCAGTTCCTTGCCCCACAGGATGAGCCCGAGGGCCAGGAAGCCGAGGGCCAGGAACAGCAGACCGCCCTCGGCCTGGGGCTGGCCACCGAGCATGTAGACCACGGTGAGACCGAGAGCAGCGACGATGCTGAGCCCGAGGCAGATGGCCACACGGCGTTCGGCCCTGGCTTCGTCACTGCGGCCCTGGGTGCCGCTCATGCTCGCGTCCCGACCAGGCGCACGCACAGCAACAGCGCTCCAAGACCCAGCACCAGCCCGACGAAGCCTTCGGGGATGGGCCCGAGATGCCCGAGCCCGAACCCGCCCCGGTCCTCGGGATGGTGCAGGTACTGGACGTAGGTGGCTACGTCAGCCAGCTGCTGTGGGGTCAGGACCTCAGCCGAGAACCTGGGCATGTTGCCCGGGCCGACGCGGACGGCCTCCAGCACGTCGGTGCGGGTGGCCCGCTGGAGGGACGGGACCACGTCGCCGTAGCTGAGCGCTCCGCCGGCCCCTACCACGGAGTGGCAGGCCCCACAGTTGAGCTGAAATTCCGAGTTGCCGGCCGACAGATTGCCCGGCCCCACGGTCGGGATGGGCGGCCCCTGGCCCAGCGAGGCGACGTAGGCCACCAGTTCGCCGATCTCGCGGCCGTTGTAGGCGGCGGGGCCCCGCAACGGCTGCTGGTCGGGGTTGGCCAGCGGCATGCGGCCCGTCCTCAGGTAGAAGTCGGCACCCGCCGCCCCGGAGTCGAGCAGCGACGGCCCCCGCTTGGCGATGCCTCTGCCGTCCCCTCCGTGACAGGTGCTGCAGCCGGTGACGAACAACGCACGGCCGCCGGCCAGGGCCGCCGGATCGGCGGTCTGGGCCGGTGCAGCCGTGGCCCGGAAGGACGATCCGAACCCGACGGCGAGGGCCACGGCCACGAGGAGAAGCCCGGCCGCCGCCCCCCTCATGGGCTGCTCCGGGCCGAAGTCGGCGACGGGTGCCTCATCGCACGAAGAACAATGTGAGCCACAGGCCGATCCAGACGACGTCGACGAAATGCCAGTAGTACGACAGCATCTCGACCGAGGGGATGTCGTCGGCGCCGAAGGACGTGTTGGTGGCCCGCCCGGCCACCAGCAGCATGGCCACCAGGCCAGCGCCGACGTGCAGGGCGTGGAAGCCCGTCGTGAGGTAGAAGGCCGAGCCGTAGGCGTGCGTACCGATGCCGAACGTCAGCTTTTGGTAGTCGTTGAGCTGGATGGCGAGGAAGACGGTGCCCAAGACGAAGGTGACGGCCAACCAGCGCAGGTAGCCCAGCCGGTTCCCGCCCTTGGTGGCCTTCACCCCGAGCTGCATCGTGCCGCTGGACAGCACCAGCATGGCCGTGCCGATGCTCGACGTCATCATGTCGAGATGGACTCCGGGAGGCGGCCACTGTGTGGCCTGGGCCCGTAGCGCGTAGTAGGCGGCGAACAGACCGGAGAAGAACAGCAGCTCGGACGCCAACCACACGACCGTTCCGACCGCCAGCAACGGCGGTCGACCGCGGGCCAGGCTGGGCGCGGGCGCAGCTGGGGCCACTGCCTCCTCCTCTGCTCGGCGGGGTCGGCGCCATCCTGCCACCACCGGCCACCGCCGACCCAGCCGGGTCGGACCAGGACGAGGTCAGGCCCATGAGCACGGCGGCCGTGCCGCTGCGGCGGACTCCTCGCCTACGAGTCGCCTACGAGCCGAACGACCCCGTCGGGCACGTCCGGCCCGGCCGACCGGCCGGGGTCAGTGCCGGCAGGATCGGGCTCGGGATGGCTGCCGTCAGGAGCATCCAGGCGTGGTGGTGGTACAGGCCGAGGCGGCTGTCGAGGCCGCCGTCGAGGCGACGATTGCCCCCATGACGGCGGCTTGGCCTCCCTTTATGGCCTGGCGCACGGCTTCGCCCAGCTCGTTGCCCTCGACCAGCTGCTCGGCTCGCTTGGCCTCTTTGCGCTGGTCGTCGTCGACGACCGTGCCGACCAGATCGAGGGCCGCCACCAGACCGGCCAGGATGGCAACGGCTTCAGGCGTCCGGGCAGGTGGTCCACCCACCACCTCGGGGCCCGGGGGTCAGTCTCGTCGGCGATCACGGCGGCGGCATCGGCCAGCAACCCTGTCGGGGCCCCCCGCCCCCGTTGACACCGTGTGGTCGTCAGCGATCTCGACCACGCCTGAGCGCACCAGGTCCATCAGCACGGCCGGCCAGCCCGGACTCCGCATAGTTGGACCGGCTGGTGCCCTTGTGGTCATCGAGGACGAGCAGGAGAAGGCGCTCGTGCAACAGAAGCGTCGGCCATTCCTCTCCCATAGCGCCGGGCGGCTGCAAAAGAAGGTGCAACGAAAAATGTGCGGTCATCCGTCATACTGTCGAAACCCCGGATCGGCCATGGAGGCCTTTTGAGCCCGTCGTCGCTGTCCAGCACCGCTCGGCCCGGCGTGGTGCCACGCTCGGGCCGGCTGTGGGCGGCGTTGGCCGGGGTGGCCCTCGTGGCCGCCAGCTGCAACACGGGCGGGGGGGCGAAGGCCGCCACCGGCAACACCTCGTCGACCTCGGCTCCGGCACCGACCACGGCCCTCCCCATGCCCACGACGACCGCAGCGCCGTCCACCACCACCAGCACCACGAAGCCCGAGACCGTCACCACGGCCCCCGTCATCACGCCGGGCCCCAATGGCCTGGTCAAGGGCATGACCGGCCCAGCCGTCCAACAGCTACGCCAGCGCCTCGCTGACCTGCGCTTCGATGTCGACCCCGCCCGGTCGTCCTACGACAGTCCCACCTACTTCGCCGTCGTCGCCTTCCAGAAACAACAGAACCTGCCCCGCACGGGCCAAGCCGACCAGAACACCCTGAACCTCCTCGCCAGGGCCGCCCTCGGCGCACCGATGCTGCCCAACGGTGAGCCCACCCGCATCGAGATCGACCTCAAGCGCCAGATTCTGCAGTACTGGATCGGTGGGCGCCTCACCAAGGTCCTTCCCGTGTCCACCGGCTCCGGCCAGCGTTACTGCGTGCCCGCCTCCAAGGGGGGCGGCTGCGCTACGGCGGTGACGCCCGGTGGCTCCTTCCGGGTCAACCGCAAGATCCTGGGTCTACGGGTCTCCAAGCTCGGTGAGCTTTACAACCCGATGTACTTCAACGGGGGCATCGCCATCCACGGCGAACCGGCCGTACCCAACCAGCCGGCCAGCCACGGCTGCGTCCGCATCCCCATGAACTCCTCGATGGGGATGTTCAACAGCGTGAGTATCGGAACCCCGGTGTATGTGCTGGGCGGCAAGGCCGCGCCCGTGCCGTTCAACGAGTTGGCCCCGCCCGATCCGGCCGCCGGGCCGCCGCCTCCGGGCCCGCCGGCGGCCACCACTCCGCCCGCCGCCACGATCCCGGCCCCCACCACGACCCTGGGTTAAACCAAGCCCCTGGCCCCCTAGGCCAAGGGGTCGGCGAAGGGATCGGGGGAGGCGGTCGCAGCCACCGGCCGGGCGGTCTGGCGCAGCGCGTCCTCGGCCTCGTCGGCGTTCTCGGCGAAGGCCACGTAGCCCGAGCTCTCCAGCTGTTCGGCCAGCTCCGGGCCGCCGTCGGCCACGATGCGGCCCTTGTGCAACACGTGGATGCGGTCAGCCCGCAACTCGTGCAACAGGCGGGCGAAGTGGGTGATGGCCAGCACCCCGAGGCCGGACTCGGTGGTGGCCGCCTCGATGCGCCGGGCGACCGCCCGCAGGGCGTCGACGTCGAGGCCGGAGTCGATCTCGTCGATGACGGCAAAGGCCGGTTCGAGCACGCTCATCTGGACCGTCTCGTTGCGCTTGCGCTCGCCGCCGGACAGGTCGACGTTCAGCGGGCGGTCGAGGAAGCGCCGATCGAAGCCGATGCGGTCGGCTTCGATCTCGAGCCGGCGACGGATCGCCTCTGGATCGCCGTCAGGCCGCCCGCCGGCCCGGAACGACTCGACCAGCGCGTCGACCAGCGACACGCCGGCCACCTCGACTGGTTTCTGCATGGCCAGGAACAGCCCGGCCTGGGCCCGCTTCCACGTGGGCAGGGCCAGTAGGTCGACGACCTCCGCCCCCGTTTCGATACGGACGCTCCCACCCGTGACCACGTAGCCCGGCCGTCCCACCAGGAGGTTGGCCAGTGTGGACTTGCCCGAGCCGTTGGGGCCCATGATGGCGTGGACCTGGCCCGCCGGGATCTCCAGCGAGAGGCCCCGCACGATCTCCTGGCCGGGGATGCCACCGCGTAGATCCTCGATGACCAGCCGCGGGCTCATGCCTTCAGGTCCATGGAGAGGTCTGCGGCGTTGGCCGCTTCCTCGGCGTCCAGCACGACGGCACCGCCCTCGACCCTGACCGTGTAGGTCGGCACCGGCTGGGTGGCGGGCAGACACAGGGGCTCACCGGTCTCCAAGCTGAACGTGGACCCGTGCTTCCAGCACTCGATCTCCCGCTCCTCCTCCAGGACCTCGCCCTCGGACAGACTGACGTCGGCATGGCTGCAGCGGTCACCGATGGCGTAGAAGTCGTCTTCGATGCGGACGAGGGCGACGCGGTGGCCGCCGACGTCGAACCGGCGCGCCTCCCCGGGCTTCATGTCGTCCACCGGGCACAGGGGGTATGTGGCCATCAGCCTGCCCCACCCGGGGCCCCGGTGGGCGCCTCCACCCGCTCGAGGCGGTCGGCCAGGGCGTCGGCCAGAGGCTGGCGCAGTCCGGGCACCGGCGACCGGTCGAGCACCTCGGTCAGGAAGCCGAGGACGATGAGGCGGTCGGCCACCCCGGAGGGCACTCCCCTGGCCTCCAGGTAGAAACGCTGCTCGTCGTCGACCGGTCCGACCGCCGACGCATGGCTGCAGGCCACGTCGTTCTCGTCGATCTCCAGGTTGGGCACCGAGTCGGCGCGGGCACCTTCGGAGAGCACGAGATTGCGGTTGGTCTGGAAGGCCTTCGTGCCGTGGGCGCCGTTCTCCACCCGGATGAGACCGGTGTAGACGCTGTGGCTGGTGTCGGCCACCGCCCCCTTGAACAGCAGCTCACTGGTGGTCTTCTCGGCCCGGTGGTCCTGGAGCGTTCGGAAGTCGTGCATCTGGTCGCCCTCACCGAAGTACACGGCCAAGAGCTTGGTCGATGCGCCTTTGCCCACCAGGGCCGAGTCGGTGCGCAGGCGGGCATAGCCGCCGCCCAGCGCCACCGACGCCGAACTGAGGGCGGCGTCACGGTCCACCGTGCTGCCCTGATGGGCCACCACCCATGCCCGACTGCCGGCCTGCTGCACACTGGCGTAGCGCAGGTTGGCCGCCGGGCCGAGCATCAGCGCGGTGACGGGCAGGACCAAGCTGTCGACGTCGGTGCCGGCAATGATCTCCACCACCGTGGCCTCAGCCGCCTCGCCCACGGTCACCACGGTGCGCACCGGCACGACGGCCCGGTCGGCGTCCACCCAGTGGACGATGACGATGGGCTCGGTGAGCGCCACACCGTTGGGGATCTCGATGAGCACGGCGTCCGCCAGGTGGGCATCGTGCAGGGCGGTGAGCGCGTCGTGAGGGGTGTCGGTGACGTCAAGCGGCCTACCGGCGTCGGAGGTGTCGTCGGCCGCGGCGGTGAGCAGGATCTTGGCCGCCGCCGGCTCGGCCTCCAACTGCGTCACCCGGCCGTTGCGGGTGACGACCATCGCGGCACGGGCACCAAGGGCCTCGACGAGGGCCGCGACCGAGGCAGGCAGGCCAGAGCCTGTGGTGTCGTCGGTCGGTGGCGCTGACGACCCGGCGGAGGGGACCGGCCCGTAGCGGTCGAGGTGGAGCTGGTCGATGCGGCTGTAGCGCCATACCTCCTCGGCCGGTGTGGGCGGGGCCAGGCCAGCGAACCGGTCCGCAGCCTCAGCCCGGCGGGTGGCCAGCCAGGCCGGCCCGGACGGAACGCAGGGCGGCATCAGCGGGGACACGGTTCCCCAGTCTATTTACACTACGTCGGTAGTGGAAATCCGGACCAGGGCCGGATCTACAGCGTGAAGGTGCCTTCGGCGCAGGCCGCCACCCGTCCACCCACCCGCAGGGCGCCCACTTCGGCGTGGACCTGGATGCGGCAGGGCCGGCCCATCTCGTCGCCCTGTCGGATGAGGACATCGGTGTCGGTGGCCCACAACTGACGGGCCAGCAGGGCGACCGGGCCGGCCGCCGAGCCCGTGCCCGGGTCCTCGGAGATCCCGGCGCCGGGGGCGAACACCCGCACGTGCAGGTGGCCGTCATCGACCCGTCGGACCACCGAACATGTCGTCGCCGACAGTTCAGCGGCGATGCCGGCGATGGCGCCCAGGTCGGGGTTCAGGCCTTCTATGGGCGCCGCCGTGGGCACGATGACATGGGCGTTACCCGCCGCTTCGGCCCGGCAGACGCCCTCCGTGGTGGACGCCCCGAGGGCCCGTCGTACCCCCTCGGCGGCGTGGTCTCCCAGCCAGTCGAAGGTGGGATCGGGCTGGGTCATGACCGCCCCGTCGGCGTCGGCCGTCACCTGCACCGTCGCCCCGGAGCTGGTCTGGGCCCACATCTTGGGCCCCAGCACCCACGCCGTTCCCAGGCTCGGGTGACCGGCGAAGGGCAGCTCGGCGCTGGGCGTGAAGATGCGGACGTCATAGGCATCGTCGGCGATCTGGACCGGGAACGTGGTCTCCGACAGGTTCACCTCCCGGGCAATGGCCGCCATCACCGCCTCCGGCACCGGGTCGAGCACGACGCACAGCGCGTTACCGGCCAGCGGCCGGTCGCTGAATACGTCGACGATGCGGTAGCGCAGGCGCAGGCCATTGTTCATGGGACGAGACCGGTCCGCGCCGGCCGACCGGCGACCGTCAACGGCGACGCTTCCAGAACTGCCAGCGGGGCGTCGATGTGGCGCGGGCCCGCTCGGTCTCCACGTCGGCCACGATCGACGGCCCGGCGGCGTTGATGATGTTCTCGGCTTGGTCCAGGAGGGCGCCGACGCCTTCGCCGAGATTCGGCGCCTCTTCGAGCTTGTCCGACACCAGCGTCCCCCGGCTCCACCCGGCGTCGGCCATGCGCCGTTCGTAGCGGGCACAGTCGGCCGGGCAGCGCCACGGCGCCTCGGGGGCGAGGTCGAGGATGCAGAACCGCGCCGTCTCCCCCGACGAGTACGTCCGGCTCTGGAAGTGCTTGCACTCCTCGCGCATGGGCACCACACGATTGTGCCAGCATCGCCGGGCGAAGCAAGCCGGCGGGCGGATGCAGCAACAGGGGGAGGGCCGAGGCCCGGCCTGCGCTTACCCCACCGACCCCTCCATCTGGAGCTCGATGAGGCGGCTCCACTCCACCGCGTACTCCATGGGCAGGGTGCGGGTGATGGGCTCGATGAACCCGTTGACGACCATGCCCATGGCCTGCTGCTCGGACAGGCCGCGGCTCATCAGGTAGAAGAGCTGGTCGTCGCCCACCTTGGAGACGGTGGCCTCGTGGCCGATCTGGGCGTCCTGCTCCCCCACCTCCATGTAGGGGTAGGTGTCGGACCGGCTGATGTCGTCGAGCAGCAGAGCGTCACAGCGCACGAAGCTCTTGGAGTGGTGGGCGCCAGGGTCGACGTGGACGAGCCCCCGGTACGAGGTGCGCCCACCGTCCTTGCAGATCGACTTGGAGATGATGGTGGACGTCGTCTCGGGGGCGGCGTGGATCATCTTGGCGCCGGCATCCTGGTGCTGACCGGCTCCGGCGTAGGCCACCGACAGGACCTCACCGGAGGCCTTGGGACCGACCATCACCACACTGGGGTACTTCATGGTGAGCCGGCTGCCGATGTTGCCGTCGATCCACTCGACGCGGGCCTCGGCCTCGGCCCGGGCTCGCTTGGTGACCAGGTTGTAGACGTTGGGCGACCAGTTCTGGATGGTGGTGTACGTGATGCGGGACCCGGGCTTGGCGATGAGCTCGACCACGGCCGAGTGCAGCGAGTCGCTGGTGTACACCGGGGCGGAGCAACCCTCGATGTAGTGGACCTGCGCACCCTCGTCGGCGATGATCAGCGTCCGCTCGAACTGGCCGGCGTTCTCTGAGTTGATGCGGAAGTAGGCCTGCAACGGCATCTCGCAGTTGACGCCGGGGGGCACGTAGATGAACGACCCGCCGCTCCAGACGGCCGAGTTGAGGGCGGCGAACTTGTTGTCGCCGGGCGGGATCACCGTGCCGAAGTACCGCCTGACCAGATCGGGGTACTCGCGCACGGCCGTGTCCATGTCGCAGAACAGGATGCCCCGGGCGGCCAGGTCGTCACGGTTCTTGTGGTAGACGACCTCGGACTCGTACTGGGCGGTGACCCCGGCCAGGTACTTGCGCTCGGCCTCGGGGATACCCAGCTTCTCGTAGGTGGCCCGCATCTGCTCGGGCAGGTCGTCCCAGTCGGCCACCTGCTCGTTGGTCGGCTTGATGTAGTAGTAGATGTCGTTGAAGTCGATGTCGGGCATGTTGCGGGCGAACCACTCGACCATGGGCTTCTTCTCGAAGCGGCGCAGCGCCTTCACCCTGAAGTCGCGCATCCAGTCGGGCTCGCCCTTCATCAGGGACATGTCCCGCACGATGTTCTCGTTGATGCCCTTCTTGGGCTTGAAGACGTAGTCCTCGACGTCGCTCCAGCCGAGCTTGTAACGACCGAGGTCCAGGTCTGCGGCGGTGCTCATGGAACAGCTCCTCTGCGGTTGAGGACAGGCGCATTTCTCCTATGGCGATAGTAACAAATCCGGAGCCGTTTCCCAACCGGGGCCGTCGCCGGCGCCGACGCCGGGTCCTCGCCATCTGGTCGCCGCGCCCACGCTGCCCTCCGGTGCCAGGGCCGGTCCAGACGCTCGCAGGGCGCCCACACGCTCCTCATCGGCGCTCACGGAGGCCTGTGGCCTCTGATCAGGGGGCGGTGTGCGGCCCGGGGGCCAGGTCTTCGACCACTTCCCGAGCCAGGTCGGTGCCCCCGAGCACGCCCACCACCCGGGCCTCCGGCAACGAGGTACGCAACTCGGCCACCGCCCGCCCGAGCAGTTCGGCGTCCGTGTCGTTCACGACCACCACACGACCGGCAACCGCTGGCCTGCCTGGGTCGGCTCCGTCACCCACGTCATCGACGCTATGTCCTCGTTCTAGGGTCGGAGGCATGGCCCCCGGCGACCCGTCTGCGCACAGCCCCGTTGACCCCGAAGGGCTCGAGCCGCCGGTGGCGCCCCGCCGTCCTCACGTCCTCGTGGCCCACGGCGACGAGCGGGTCGACGACTGGTGGTGGCT
Source organism: Acidimicrobiales bacterium (assembly GCA_038232515.1). Lineage (GTDB taxonomy): Bacteria > Actinomycetota > Acidimicrobiia > Acidimicrobiales > JAUJNH01 > JBBSHS01. The sequence continues at coordinate 3,767 of JBBSHS010000042.1, read as the reverse complement.
GCGCAGCGACACCAGGGACGACCCGGAGGTGCTGGCCCACCTGGAGGCCGAGAACGCGTACACCCAGGCGGCGCTGGCCCACACCGAGGACCTCCAGGCTGGGCTGTTCGAGGAGATCAAGGCCCGCATCAAGGAGACCGACCTCGACGTGCCGTTCGCCAAGGACGACTGGTGGTACTACAGCCGCACCGAGCAGGGCCTGCAGTATCCCGTCAACTGCCGCCGGCACGGCCACCTCGACGCTCCCGAGCAGGTGGTGCTGGACGAGAACGTGGTGGCCGGGGACCGCGGGTTCTTCGCCCTCGGCACCTTCGACGTGAGCCCGGGCCATGGCCTGCTGCTGTACTCCACGGACTTCAACGGCTCGGAGCTGTTCACCATGCGGGTGCGGGACCTGGGTTCGGGGACGGACCGGGAGGATGAGATCCCCGCCACTTACTACGGCACCGCCTGGGCCGACGACGGGACGTTCTTCTACGTCAAGACCGACGGCACCATGCGTCCCCACCAGGTGTGGCGCCATCTGCTGGGCACGGCACCAACGCTTGACGTGTGCGTGTTCGAGGACCCCGACGAGCGTTTCTTCGTCGACGTGGGCCGGGCCAAGACAGGCAACCACGTGTTCATCCATACAGGCTCGAAGATGAGCGACGAGTGGTGGGTGCTGCCCACGGCCCATCCCCAGGGGCCATTCGCGGTGATCGAGCCGCGCCAGCAGGGCCTGGAGTACTCGGTCACCGACGCCGGCGACCGCTTCCTGTTCGTCACGAACGCAGACGGGGCGGTGAACTTCAAGGTCATGGCCGCACCCGTCGATTCACCGGGGCGGGCGTCGTGGGAGGAGGTGGAGGCGCACCGCAAGGAGGTGAAGGTGGAGGGGCTGGGCGCCTTCGCCGGCCACATCGTCGTGTTCGAGCGGGCCGACGCCCTGCGCCGCATCCGGGTCGTCCGCCGGTCCGACGGCGCCGCCCACGTCATCGCCATGCCCGAGCCCGTCTACGCCGCCGGGGACGGCGGCAACCCGGAATACGACAGCGGCACGCTCCGCTTCAACTACACGTCGCTGCTGACGCCCCGCTCGGTCTTCGACTACGACATGGACAGCCGCCACCGCGAGCTGAAGAAGCAGACCGAGGTGCTGGGGGGCTACGAGCCCAGCCGCTACACCTCAGGCCGGCAGTGGGCGGTGGCGGCCGACGGCACCCGCGTCCCCATCTCGCTGGTGCACCGCGCCGACCTCCCGGCCGGCCCGAACCCGTGCCTGCTGTACGGCTACGGCTCGTACGAGCACTCCGTCGACCCCGTGTTCTCGTCGCTGCGGCTGACCCTGCTCGACCGTGGCTTCGTGTTCGCCATCGCCCACGTCCGTGGCGGCGGTGAGCTCGGCCGACCCTGGTACGAGCAGGGCCGTCTCAACCACAAGCGCAACACGTTCACGGACTTCATCGCCTGCGCCGAGCACCTCGTCCAGGAGGGCTGCACGACGCCCGGCCAGCTCGTGGCCCGGGGCGGGTCGGCCGGCGGGCTCCTCATGGGCGCGGTGGCCAACCTCCAGGCCCGATTGTTCGCGGCCGTCGTGGCCGAGGTGCCTTTCGTAGACTGCGTCACGACCATGCTCGACGAGACAATCCCCTTGACGGTCACCGAATGGGAGGAGTGGGGCAACCCGGTCAACAGCGCCGAGACGTACGCCTACATGAAGTCGTACTCGCCCTACGACAACGTGATCGACCAGGACTACCCGGCCATCCTGGCCACCTCCGGTTTGAACGACAGCCGGGTCGCCTACTGGGAGCCGGCCAAGTGGGTGCAGAGACTGCGGGCGTCGACCACCAGCCGCCGCCCCGCCTACCTAAAGACCGAGATGGGCGCCGGCCACGGCGGCCCATCGGGCCGATACGACGCCTGGCGGGACGAGGCCTTCGTCTACGCCTTCATCCTCGACGCGCTGGGCCTGGCCCCCTGACTTCCTCACCGATGTTGCCACGAAGCTCGCCCGGCCGGAATGCTCCTGGTCGACGCCGAGATCCTGTTCATCGCCCCGGCCGGCGGAGGGGTCATCCACCTGGCCGACCCCTGAGGGCCCGAGAGCGTCACGAGCGGCGGCGTCGGGCGGGTCTCGGCCTCCGAGGCCAGTGCCGCCACCAGGACCAGGCCCACCACCGGCCCGGCCTGGCCGAGGGAGCCGGTGAGGCCAAGCTGGTCAAGCAGCACTTCGCACCTCGATGTCGCCCACACCGGCGGCCAGGTCGAGGTGCAGCGTCCCGGCGCCGGCGCTGCCGGGCAGGTTGACCTGTTGGTCGACATCGACCCCGTGGTGCACGGTCCCGAGGACGTCGACCTGGCCGATCCCGCTGCGGGCCTCCACGGACAGGGCCATCCCGGCCGGGACGACCACGGCCAGGTGCCCGGCGGCCACCCGGCCGCTCACCGTCACCGGTGTCGGGCTGTGCAGGTCGACCAGGTCCAGGGTCAGATCGCCGGCACCGAGGCGGAAGATCGGCGCCACCCCGGCCGGGTCGGTGAGGTGGAACACCCGGGTGCCGACGCCGCCGGCCAGGGCCGCCTGTGCCGCCGTGGCGGTGGCCAGCGCTACCATCAGCACCACGCCGAGAGCCAGGAGGCCGCCCCAGCGGTCCCTGCGCACACCCAGGACCAAGGCCCCACCCGTCATCGCCAGTCCGAGGGCCAGCACCGCGCTGACGGACAGCGCCGGCAGGTGGGCGGCGAAGGCAACGAGGTCGGCGGCGGCCAGCGCCAGCAGCACCAGCAGGACCCGCGGCACCAGGGAGCGGGCCCGGGGAACGGACGGTGCCGCCAGCGACGGGTCATCCCACGGCCACGAGGCCGTGTCGTCGGATACGGGCAACCCCGCCTGCGGACGTCGGGCGTCCGTGCCATCGGAGCCGCCGTGCCGCCTCCTCCGGTGACGGGCCAGGACGAACAGCCCCAGGATGACAAGCCACAGGCCGGGGTGGCCCCAGCCCCGGCGGTCCCAGCCGTCGCTGAGGATGGCGAAGGCAACGAAGGCCAAAGCGACGAGGAGCCAGGGCCGGTGCCCGTGACGGCGCGCCAGCCCGGCCCCTATGGGCTCGTGGCCGCCCTCGTCGGGGAGAAGTAGCCAGCCGGCGGCGTAGAGCACGAAGCCGCTGCCACCGGCGAGGGCGAGGAGGACGAAGGCGGCGCGGACGAACAGCGGGTCGACGCCCAGCTCCCGGGCGATGCCGCCGGCCACCCCGGCCACCATGGCGTCGCGACCGCGGGTACGCCGGAGGCGATTGGAGCCGCCATCGGGCGGCCACCATGACGGAGCCGGCGCGCCGGGCGGCGGCTCAGGAGGTCGGTCGCCATTTTCGGGCGGGGGCAGTGATGCACCGGTGATGCCGGAGTCGGATGGGGGCGCCCCGTACGGGGCCGTCACATCGTCACCGCCGGGTTCGAAGCCGGGTCGCTCGCTGGTCATGGACCGATCGTGCGCCCGTTCCCGCCGCCGCGCATCGGGGGACCACCCTGGCCAAACCCTGAACGACCCTGAGGCTCCATCAGGGTTCGCCCCCATGGGCGACCGGGGTTCGGTCGTGGGAACATGGGCACCTCGTGAGCAGACACTCCGGCCGTCACGGCCGTGTCGACGAACACGGCCACGCCGGCTGGCGCGGCCACGGAACGGGCCGGCTGGTGCGCAGCCGCGACCAGCGCATGATGGGCGGAGTGGCCAGTGGCATCGCCGAGTGGCGCGGCTTCAACCCCACGGTCGTACGCCTGGT